>NZ_SUEG01000035.1:0-37763 GCF_005063415.1 Mesorhizobium sp. | reverse complement strand
GATCGCCACCACCTCGCCCACCGCGTCCGATGTCGGCACGAACGGAAAGCTGAGGTCCGGTATCAGCACGCCATCGACGATCATCCTGTCCTTGTAATTCAGCGATACCGCTGTGACGCGTACCACCAGATCGTGCGGCCCGGGTTGGGGCAGCTTTCCCTCAGCCGGCTCCAGCCTGGACAGGCCGAAACCGTTCATCTGCCAGGATCTGTTTTCGGTGCTCATTTGGTTCGCGCTCCGTGGTTGATGGTTGCGCGAGACATTTACGCCGTTTCACTATGGAGAAAAGTGCTTCCGTGTGGCATGTTCTGCAACAGATTAAGGAGCAAAACTCTACAATAGGAGCGCTTCATTGGAATCGGCCAATTTGCAAGGCATCGTCGCATTCGTTCACGCGGTGGAGGCCGGCAGCTTCACCGGCGCCGGCGCGCGGCTGCATGTCACGAAATCGGCGGTCGGCAAGTCGATCGCACAGCTGGAACAGCGGTTGGGCGTTCGCCTGCTCAACCGTACCACCCGCAGCCTGAGCCCGACCAGCGAGGGCTTGAGCTATTACGAAGCCTGCGTCAGGGCATTGGCCGAGATCGAAGCCGCCCAGTCGCTGTTGGCATCGCGCAAGCAGGTGCCTTCCGGGCGGCTGCGCGTCGACCTGCCTTTGGCCTTCGGCCGCCGGTGCGTCGCCCCGGTGCTGTTCGGCATTTCCAAAAAATTCCCGGATCTGACGATGGAAATCTCGTTCAACGACCGGCGCGTCGACCTCATCGAGGAAGGCATCGACCTGGCGGTGCGCATGGGCGACCTCGACGACAGCCTTTCCATCGCCGCGCGCCGCATCTATGCCCAGCGTTCGGCCATCGTCGCCACCCCCGCCTATCTCGACGCCCATGGCAGGCCGCAATCGATCGAGGACCTGGCCAGGCACAGCCTCATCGGCTACGGCCGCGACGGCACGGTCCATCCCTGGACCGTCAGGCATGCCGACGGCCGCTCCGAAAAGTTCGCGCCCAAGGCGCGGCTGGTGCTCGGCCACGGCGAACCGATGCTCGATGCGGTACTGGCCGGCTGCGGCATCGTCTATCTGCCGACATGGCTGACGGCCGACAGCATCAGCCGCGGCGAACTCGAAATGGTTCTGTCGGACTGTCTTGTCGAAAACACCGTGGTGCATGCCATCTGGCCGGTAACACGCAACCTCGCGCCAAAGGTGCGCGTCGTCGTCGACACCCTGATCGAGCATTTTTCCGCGCCGCCCTGGGATGCGGCATGGGGTGCCGCCTGATTGCCCCGCTCGCTAAATCTAAAAAGCGCGACCGTCCTATTTTCGAAAGCCGCGCGGCAATGCTATGGACCGGCATGCTTTATGCTGAAATTGCCATCGTGGTCGTCCTCATCTGTGTGAACGGCCTTCTGTCGATGTCCGAGCTCGCCATCGTCTCGTCGCGGCCGGCGCGCCTCAAGACGATGATCGACCGCAACGTCAAAGGCGCCGGCCGGGCTCTGGCGCTCGGCGCCAATCCGGGAAAATTCCTGTCCTCGGTGCAGATCGGCATCACTTTGGTCGGCGTCTTGTCCGGCGCGTTTTCCGGCGCCACGCTCGGCGAGCGGCTGGCCACCTTCCTGGCGTCGGCCGGCGTCCGCGAAAGCCTCGCCGACCCGCTCGGCGTCGGCATTGTCGTCGCCATCATCACCTATGGCTCGCTGGTCATCGGCGAACTGGTGCCCAAGCAGATCGCATTGCGCGACCCCGAACGGGTCGCCGTCAGGGTCGCTCCGGCGATGACCATCCTCGCCAGCGTTTCGGCGCCGCTGGTCTTCCTGCTCGATTTTTCCGGCCGCGCCCTGCTGTGGCTGCTTGGCCAGCACGGTCAGAGCGAGGATAAGGTCACCGACGAGGAGATCAAGATGCTGGTCGCCGAAGCCGAGCACCACGGCACCATCGAATCCGACGAACGGCGGATGATCGCAGGCGTCATGCGGCTCGGCGACCGTGCTGTGCGCGCGGTGATGACGCCGCGCACCGAGGTCGACTGGATCAATCTGCAAGCCGACGAGGCGGCCATCAGGAAGCTGCTGATGGACACCCAGCATTCGCGCCTGCCGGCCGGCGACGGCGGCGTCGACGCCATGATCGGCGTCGTCCAGACCCGCGACGTGCTGGCCGCAATGCTCGGCGGCCGCGCCCTCGACCCGCGTCGGCACGTGCGCGCCGCGCCGATCGTGCATGACCAGGCAGACGCGCTGGACGTGCTTGCGACGCTGAAGGAATCCGACGTGCCGATGGCGCTGGTGCATGACGAATACGGCCATTTCGAAGGCATCGTCACCCCGGCCGACATACTGGAAGCGATTACCGGCGTCTTCCGCTCGGACCTCGATGCCGGCGACGAGGAAAACGCCGTCAAGCGCGAGGACGGCTCATGGCTGCTCGCCGGCTACATGCAGGCCGACGAGATGGCGGAGGTCCTCGGCATCGACCTGCCCGAGAACCGCGACTACGAAACCGTCGCCGGCTACGTGCTGTCGCATATGCACCATCTGCCGGCGACCGGCGAATGTGTCGACGCGCAAGGCTGGCGCTTCGAGGTCGTCGATCTCGACGGCCGCCGCATCGACAAGCTCATCGCCACCCGCCTGCCCGGCGGCCACCGCGAGGTCGTGCGGTAAGAAGCGGCGCGACTTGTGGGCTATATGCTCGCGGCGACACCGCTCGCACAGTCAAAGTTGATTGGGAATACCGCCTATGGCCGATCACCTTTTCGCCGACCGATATCTCGCTGCCATCTACGATGCCTGGCACCCGAGATCTGCGCGCGACGACTATGATTTCTACCTGCCCCGCATTCTAACAGCAGACGCGGTGCTTGATGTCGGATGTGGAACGGGCACCCTCCTTCACGAGGCACGCCTGGCCGGACATTCAGGGCGGCTCTGCGGCATCGACCCAGCACCCGGCGTGTTGAATCGCGCACGAACGCGCACGGATATCGAATGGGTCCTCGGCGATCTCCAATCGGCGGGCTGGACAGCCGAGTTTGATCTTATTGTGATGACGGGGCACGCATTCCAGGCCCTTGTCAGCGACGAAGACCTGGGGGATTTCATGGCGGCTGCGCAACAGGCCCTTGTGCCAGGCGGATGCTTTGCGTTCGAAACGCGGAACCCTTCGGTGCGGGCGTGGGAACACTGGACACCCGAAAATGCGGTCGTCGTTGAGCTACCTGACGGGTCTCTGGTGCAGATCACAACAGAGGTGATCATGCCGTTCGACGAACAGACGGTGACATTCACCCACAGGTTCGCCGGAAAGCATCCGAGCCTTCCGCAAGTTAGTCGCAGCACCTTGCGATTCCTCGACATGGACGCCTTATCGAGCCTGCTGGGGAACGCGGGGCTACGGATCGAACAGCAATTCGGCGGCTTTGACGGCAGCCCACTTGGCCCTTCGAGCCCCGAGATCATCACGTTCGCGACGAGATGAAAAGGAGCATCCGCTCTCCAACCTGCAAGGAACGACAACTCGCGGACCCATTGCGGACGTGGAGCCGTATTTCGCGGCGACTGCCGCCGACCGTAGGTCAGAGCCAAGCTTGGCAATCGCAGGATTTAGCGATCAATCGATTGCCTCGATGCCTTGCGCCTTCAGCCGTTCGAGATGGTCCTTCATCTCCTTCAGCCGCTCGGGGGAGTGGCCCTGCCACCCGGTGACCTCGCCCGTGATCCTGAGCGGCTCGCGGCAGCGATAGGACTGCGTCGGATTGCCGGGAAATTTCTTGTCCGTAAGATTGGGGTCGTCAATGGTCGGGCCGGTTGGTTCCACGATGTAGATCCTTTCGCGTCCGTCACCGGCGGCCAGTTCTGCACCCCAGATAGCCGCATCCAGAGTGCCACTCAGATAGACCCAGGCTGCCTGCTTTCGCGCGCCGTAATTGGAGCTGTAGCCGGCTTCGATCAGGTCTCCCGGTTTAAGGTCGGCCCGGGTGCCGTGGTAGAATTGGCGCGGTTTGTCGGACGCTGTCATCGGCTCGCTACTCATCCTCGCTGTCTCAGGCATCATGGTGTCGTGGCGCGCACTATTTCATGCACGTCACCAAATCAAGCATCTGGCCGTGCGGTTATCGGCTCCCGACACCCATTCCGGTTATCCCGCCCGATGCACGCTATCGGTTGGCTGCCGGCGCGGTTATTATCGGCGCCCTGTACCGTCGCTATGGTGGAAAAATGGATCTGCAAACCTTCAGGGATTCGATTGCAAAACCACAGCCGCCAGCCGGCTTGAGCCCTGCCCTGCAGGCGCTGTGGTGGGATGCAAAAGGCGATTGGGCTAAGGCGCACGAATGCGCGCAGCAGCGCGACGATATGGAGGGCATGCACGTGCATGCCTATCTCCACCGAAAGGAAGGCGACCAGTCGAATGCGGAATATTGGTATCGCCGCAGCAACGCCGCGCCGTCGACCTTAACGCTTGACGAGGAATGGCAAGAGTTGGCGCGTGCACTTCTAGGGCAAAGCTGACGCTTGCTCAGTCACCGTAAAATAGCCGGCCCTGCATCCACTCGCCGGGGTTTCAGCTGGCGCCCTGTGGCTTGTCCCTGCCGTTCCATTCCGCATTGCGCGCCCGCGCCTCTTCGGCGATCAGCTTGAACTCCCGCATCTTCGCAGCCTCGATGGCGAATGCGCTGCTTGGCAGGACGCCGGGGTCCTCCTGACTGTTCTGAAACTGAAAACGGGCCTCCAGTTCGGCCCATATTCGCTCGGGTGCCGTATCCTTGCTGGCAAGCAGTGCGACGACCAGCGCCAAAGTCTCGCGCTGCGCGTTCAGCCGCCCTTCGATCTCTTCATTCGGCAATTCGGACATGCGGGTCGCTTCCAGTTTCTGGCCCAACGGCAAAATCGCACCCTTGTTCCGGAATTCAGCGCCGGCGCGTGAGCAATTCCGACAACGCGAGCAACAGTTTTTCCCTTAACCGACAGGGTCCGGCCGGGGCTGAGGTTCCGCGCCGTCGACCGCTCCAGGTTGACAGCGCAGGCCCATCGATTTAAGTTCGCGTTAGTGGCCACTAACGCGAAATATTGGACAGCGCTGGGAGACTCGACGAGGCGCACGATATTCGAACTGTTGGTTGAACAGCCTTGTTCGGTCAGCGGACTTGCTCGTGTGATGCCTGTGACCAGGCCGGCGGTCTCTCAGCACTTGAAAGTACTCAAGGATGCCGGGCTTGTGGCCGACACGCGCTCCGGTAAGGAACGAATATACCGTATCGATCCGGACGGCCTGGCAAGTCTGCGCGCGGAAATCGATCAGTTCTGGAGCAAGACCCTGGCGAGCTACAAACTGGCCGTCGAGCACCCAAAGAAGGACCAGCCATGAGCAAGCATGCTGCAACCGCGCCCGTAAGGCATTTCGTCGTTGTCGAGGCACCTATCGCGCGTGCGTTCAAGGTCTTCACCGAGGATTTCGGAAGATTCAAACCTCGCGAGCACAATCTTCTTGCCGTGCCGATCGCAGAGACGATCTTCGAACCCTGGGTCGGGGGTCAGGTTTACGATCGCGGCGTGGACGGCAGCGAGTGCCGCTGGGCTCGTGTGTTGGCTTACGATCCCCCCAGCCGGCTGGTTCTGAGCTGGGACATCAGTCCTCGGTGGCAGATTGAGAGCGACCTGAACAAGACCAGCGAATGGGAAGTCAGGTTCACGGCTGAGACGGAGAACCGAACCCGGGTTGAGATCGAGCACCGGAATCTCGAACGCCATGGCGAAGGCTGGGAGGGCGTGCGCGGAGGGGTTGATAGCGATCAAGGCTGGCCGCTGTACCTGCGGCGGTTCCAGGACCTTTTCCCTGGTGCGGCGGCCTGACCGTCCGCGCCTTTGCGAGCATGACTCGCAAGCACCGTCTGGTCCACTGCGATTCCAGGGAGCGGAGACAACATGGAAGTCTATTGGTTAAGCATTCTCGGCGTGCTCGCGCTCTGTTTGCTATCGGTAGTATTGGCAGTCTACTCGGGTTCGTCCAAGGGGTTTGCAGGAGCGCTGGCAGGACCGGTAGTCCCGGCAGACGACGACAACCGGCTCTATAGGATCGACCGGGTTCACATGAACTCGGTCGAGGCACTGGCGGCCTTTATCGTGCCCGCGGCGCTAGCGATGATGGTTGGTGTTGGAGCGGCCACTTTGGCGACATTGGTCTGGACCCACGTCGCGATACGCCTCCTCTACCTGCGTGGCGGAAACGCCGCCAAGGGAGGTAGTGTCAGGACGATCTTGTACGTCTCTGGAGCGTTGGTCACGTTTGCCCTTATTCTTGTGACTGGATGGGCAGCGCTCAATTAACGTTTGGCGCCACTCCGTGGAAGCTACAGTTCGCGACACTCGGCGGCGGACGCTATGAAACCTTCTGATTTTTAAGCCGTTATCGCCGGATGCCCGAGGCTAAATTCAAGCCGAAATCGGTTGACGGCGCCCAATCGCGTGATGCCGAGAAGTCGCGCCGCGAGAAGCAATCGACCGTCGAAGTCGCGTCAGAGGTCGTCGGCGAGCCCGCGCCGCCGCCGGATTTCATCGAACCGGATCCGGAGTTGACACCCGAAGAGGCCGAGCAGGCGCGCAAGAGATATCTGCTGAAGCGCTTCTGGATCAGCGCGCGCGGTTATTGGGGCAGCAGTGGCGACAGGGTCGCTTGGCCGTTGACGATCGGGCTGTTGGTCCTGATCGTCACCAATGTCGGCTTCCAGTATGGGATCAATGTCTGGAATCGCGCAATTTTCGACGCCATTGAGCAACGCAATGCCCACACCGTATATTGGCTGAGCGCCGTTTTCGTGCCACTCGTGCTCGGAAGCGCCAGCCTCGTGGTGGCACAAGTCTTCTTTCGCATGAGAATACAGCGGCGCTGGCGTTCCTGGCTCACCACCGCGGTCATCGCGCGTTGGCTCGCAAGCGGCCGCTACTATCAGCTGAACCTCGTCGGTGGCGATCATAGCAACCCCGAAGCCCGCATCGCCGAGGATTTGCGGATTGCCACCGAATCGCCCGTCGATTTCATCGCCGGTGTCATCGTCGCATTTCTGTCGGCCTCGACCTTCATCGTGGTGCTGTGGACGATTGGCGGCGCCCTGACCCTGACAATCGCAGGTTGGACCGTCACCATTCCCGGCTTCCTGGTCATCACCGCGGTGCTGTATGCCGCGATCACGTCCACCTCGATGGCGGTTATTGGCCGCCATTTCGTCCACCTCTCCGAGGAAAAAAACCAGGCGGAAGCCGAGTTCCGCTACACGCTGACGCGCGTGCGGGAAAACGGCGAGAGTATCGCATTGCTCGGCGGCGAGGAGGAGGAGCGCAGCGGCATGGACAAGACATTTGTCCATGTGCTCAGGCAATGGGCGCTCCTTGCAGGCCAGCACATGCGCACGGCGCTGGTGTCGCAGGGGTCGAGCCTGTTTGCGCCTGTCGTGCCGGTTTTGCTTAGCGCTCCAAAGTTCCTCGAAGGCAGCATGACACTTGGACAGGTCATGCAGGCTGCCTCGGCCTTTGCCATCGTGCAGGGCGCGTTCGGATGGCTGGTCGACAACTATCCCCGTCTCGCCGATTGGAACGCCTGTGCACGGCGCATCGCCTCGCTGATGATGTCGCTCGACGGGCTCGAGCGCGCGGAGCAGAGCAACACGCTGGGGCGCATAAAGCGCGGCGAAACCGGCGGCGATGCGATGCTCAGCCTGAACAATCTCTCCGTGTCGCTCGACGACGGCACCGCCGTGGTCAAGGAAACCGAGGTCGTGATCGAACCAGGCGAACGGGTGCTCGTGGCCGGCGAATCCGGCTCGGGCAAGAGCACGCTGGTGCGGGCCGTCGCAGGTCTGTGGCCATGGGGTAGCGGCAGCGTCAACATCCGCGCCGACAGACGGTTGTTCATGTTGCCGCAACGGCCTTACATCCCGACCGGGACGCTTCGCCGCGCAGTCGCCTATCCAGGCGCCGCCGACAATTGGACGCTGGATAAGATCAAGGCTGCCCTCGACAAGGTGGGACTCAATTATCTCAACGACAGGATCGAGGAGGACGCGCCATGGGACCAGACCTTGTCGGGTGGCGAAAAGCAGCGCCTCGCCTTCGCGCGTCTCCTGCTGCACCGCCCCGATATCATCGTGCTGGATGAGGCAACGTCGGCACTCGATGAGAAGAGCCAGGACAAGATGATGGAGATGATCATTCGCGAATTGCCGAAGGTCACCATCATAAGCGTAGCGCATCGCGCCGAGCTGGAAGCCTTCCATAGCCGCAAGATCACATTGGAGCGGCACAAGGGCGGCGCAAAACTTGTCAGCGATATCGAACTCGTTCCGCGCAAGGACAGACGGAACTTGCTCATGCGCCTTCTGAGGCAACGGCGCGCCAACGGAAAGCCAGCACAACCTTGAGCAAAGCGGCGCTGCCCCAGACAAAAAGGGAAGTCCGCCGGTCAGGACCCGGCGGACCATCGCCGATTCGAGTCACTGCCCACATCTGGTCCTGAAAGCACCAGCCGTGATACCTTGATTCCGTGCAGGTGTTGCTGTCGGAACGTCGGATGGCACGAGCGCATTTCCATGTTTGTGGTGCAACGCCGAGGCAGGCTGTGAAAAACTCGGGTTGATTTCAAAAGCCCAGATTGATTTCGAAAGCAAAGGGAACCAGCAATGACAATCGCCAAGAACACGATCTGCCTTTGGTACGACAAGGACGCCGAGGCTGCGGCCCGCTTTTATGCCGAGACTTTCCCCGACAGCTCGGTGAAATCCGTCCACCGCGCTCCCAGCGACTACCCGTCCGGCAAGGCGGGCGACGTGCTGACGGTCGAGTTCACTGTCGCCGGCATCCCCTGTCTCGGCCTCAATGGCGGGCCAACGTTCAAACACAACGAAGCCTTCTCCTTCCAGATCGCCACTGACGATCAGCAGGAGACCGACCGCTACTGGAACGCCATCGTCGGTAGTGGCGGCCAGGAAAGTGCCTGCGGTTGGTGCAAGGACAAATGGGGCATCTCCTGGCAAATCACGCCGCGCGTGCTGACCGAAGCGATGGCTGCCGGCGGCGATGAAGCAAAGCGCGCATTCGAAGCGATGATGGAGATGAAGAAAATCGACGTTGCTGCGATCGAGGCGGCGCGGCGCGGCTGACAGTTCGGGGGTGGAAGTCGGTGCATAACCCGGCCGAGGAGGTCATCGAACAGAGCGGCGCCAGCAATGCCGTACCCAGTCCACGAACCAGTCTTTTACGGTCTGGACGTCGATGCTGCCTATGACCCTTTGCTTGGCCTGCAACTGGTGAAGGATCCGCTCGCCCGCGCGGATGTGGATGTCGATGCGGCGCTGCGGCGGTTGCGCGACCTGCTCGACGCGCATTTGACCGCGGACGGTGTGCTCTTTGACTCGCGTGCCTGGATCATCACCGCGTTTCGGGCGAGCCTATAGTCACCTGACGGATTTGCGGACATTGACCGGTAGGCGATGCCGTCCCCTCGGCTCGGCCTTCCCGTCAGTCCATTTGCGGCGTGACTTCTGAAAGCAGCCAATCCCGAAAAGCCTTGACTTTGCGCTGGCGGATCGCCTCTGGCGGGTAGACGAAATAGAAGCTGGAGGGGGATTTCAGGGCGTGGCGGAAGGGGCGGACAAGTCGCCCGGCGGCAAGGTCGGCCGCAACCAGCATGGTCCGGCCGAGCACCACCCCCTCGCCTTGTGCTGCCGACTCCATGGCAAAGGTGGCGGAGTCGAAGGTAATCCCGCTCTGCGGGTCCACGCCCTCGACCCCGGCGCTTGCAAGCCAAGTCGCCCAGTCGATTGGAAAGCTGTCACGGATCAGCGTGTGGTGTCTGAGGTCCTGAGGCGTACGGAGCGGATGTGCGCCCTCAAGAAGCTTTGGGCTGCACACTGGAAACACCTCCTCGCCGGTGAGGAACTCTGACGTGAGCCCCGGATAGTTTCCGCTGCCATAGCGGACGGCTACATCGATGCCGTCACCGAGGAAGTTGGTCAGTTTCCCGCTCGTCGAAACCCGCACATCGATGTCGCCATGCGCACGGTGAAAGCGATAGAGGCGCGGCACCAGCCATCTCCCCGCGAAGCCATCGGAGGTACTGACGTTCAATGTCGAGCTCGAATAGCGGGCTGTTGCCGCAGCGGTGGCAGTGGCCAACTGGTCGAGCACCTCGCGCACCGCCCGCGCATAGGGCTCGCCAACGGCTGTCAGGCTCACCGAACGCGTAGCGCGCTCGAACAGCTGCACACCGAGCTGATCCTCAAGGTTCTTGATCGCCCGGCTGATCGCACCGTGGGTGACATGAAGTTCCTCTGCCGCCTTGGAGAAACTCAGCAGGCGCGCCGCCGCCTCGAAGCTCGGCAGGGTGGTGAGGGGCGGCAGCTTCCGGGGCATGGATCGACACCTGTATGTGTGAGCGGCGCTCACACATTGTCGCCGATAAGTCGTTTGTCGTCCAGGCCGGAAGACGGCATGTTTTCTCGCGTAATCAGTCATTCACCGCCGCTGCAAAAGGCGAGATTGATGTGACTGATACTCTCGCTGACGAAAGTCGCGGGGCAACTGCTGAAACCAAAACTGCCGCCATTCTGGGAGAGCACCATGACCGCCAAACGAGTTGAACCCATCGTCGACGCCCTCGCCGACATGGCAGGCCGCATCCTCGCCTCGAGCAGCCGGCGCCGGACCGAGCGGCAGATTGCACGCTTCTCGACTCGCCGGCTCGAAGACCTCGGGTTTGCCCGCGACTGGGACGGCTCGGTCTATCGGCCGTCGGACTACCGCTAGCCTGAACGAAAGCAACAGCGGACAGGCTCTTCGCCAAAGATCGCTGTCGCAAGGAATTAATGGAGAACGGACATGGCCACCATCCACCCATTCCTCTGGTTCAACACCGATGCGGAGCAAGCCCGCGATTTCTATCTCTCGGTCTTCAAGAACAGCAAAGCGCTCCAGACGATCGAATACACCGACTGGGTGTCCGGAACCAACAAGACGGTCCCGCATGCCACCTTCGATTTCGAGCTCGAGGGTCTGCACCTTACAGCGCTCAACGCCGGGCCGCAGCCGCCCTTCAACGAGCGGCTCTCGCTCTACATCGAGACCAGGGACCAGGCCGAGACCGACTACTACTATGAGGCGCTCACCGCCGGCGGCGGCAGGGCACAACCCTGCGGCTGGCTCACCGACAGATACGGCGTCTACTGGCAGGTCATCCCGGAAATCCTGCCGCGGCTCAGTGCCGATCCGGATCGCGAAAAGGCCAACCGCGTCCGGCAGGCGATGTACGGGATGCGCAAGATCATCATCGCCGACCTCGAAGCCGCCTACGGCGGCAAGGCCTGACCCTCCCACCGCAATCGTAACGAATGGAGAACCCCCATGACATCGCTCGTGGACAGGAAAGTCATCGTCGTCGGCGGCAGCTCCGGCATCGGTCTCGGCGTCGCGGAAGCTGCACTCAACCGCGGAGCGAAGGTCGTGATCGTCGGACGCTCGCCCGAGAAACTGCACGCGGTCGAACGGACGCTCAATACGGGCCGCGTGACAAGCGTGGTCGCCGACATGACCGACGAAGCAGACGTCGCTCGCCTGTTCGAGGAGGTCGGTCCCTTCGATCACCTCGTATCGACCGCCGGAACACTGCCGCCCGGCGATCCCATCGGCAGTACAGACATGGAGGCTGTGCGAGGCTTCGTCGATAACAAGCTGATTGGCGCCGTCATGCTCTCCAAGCACGCTGTGCGCACCCTGAAGGCCGGCGGCTCCATGACCTTCACCTCGGGAATAAACAAGGATCGGCCGCCGGTGCCGGGAGGCTCGGTCGTCGCCGCGATTGCCGGTTCATTCAGCTACTTCGCCCGCGCCCTGGCGCTCGAACTGGCTCCGACGCGCGTCAATGTCGTGTCTCCCGGATGGGTAGACACACCGATGTGGGACATCGTTGGAGAAGCCAAATCCGGCTTCTTTGCCGACATGGCTGCCCGGTTGCCATCGAGAAAAATTCCGACCGCTGCGGACGTCGCCGCCGCCTACGTCTACCTCATGGAAGGCGACTTCACGACCGGCGAAACGCTTCGCATCGATGGCGGCCATCACCTGATCTAGCCGCCCCTGAATGGATTGAACCAGCATGACCGCTAGTCCGGTGCACTGCTGCCGAGGCGACGAACGCCGGCGGGTCATGCCGGCGTCGCTCAATCGGGGTTTACATCGGCAGCCAGGTCCCTAGTTTTAGCGTTTCGCGCCGCGCACCCGAGTGCGTGGATGATCGAGGACGGGACCGTGAGCTCTGGCCGGCCCCTCGAAACTTTCAAAGGATGGCTATCATGACACAGGCCAAGAATGGCGACACCGTGCGCATCAATTACAATGGCCGCCTGGCCGACGGCACTCAGTTCGATTCTTCCGGCAACGAACCGCTGCAATTCACGCTGGGTGAAGGACAAGTGATCGCCGGTCTCGAAACCCATGTCGAGGGCATGGAGGTGGGCGCGAAAAGCACCGTCACCATTCCCGCCGACGCCGCCTACGGCCCCCACCGCCCCGAAGCGGTCATGACCGTCGACCGCGCCCGCGTACCAGACAACATCAACGTCGATATCGGCAGTCGATTACAGGTCAGAACCCCAGAGGGGCGCCCGATGCCGGTAACAGTCGTCGGCGTGGACGACACCAGCGTCAAGCTCGACGGCAATCATCCATTGGCGGGACGGGACCTGGTGTTCGACGTCGAGCTGGTCGAGATCGTTCAGGCGGCGTAGGGCACGGCAAAGACCATGGGGGCTATGGCTTCGGGTGACGCACTTCCGCTGGCGGTTTCGGCGGTGCGTCACCTGTCGGAGGGAAAGACCGCGACGGCGGAAATCGTGTAGTTTGCAGCAACCCATAGAGACATTCGGCATCTGGAATGTCCAATTCAGCGTCGCAGTCTCGAGGACCTGTGGAAGACCTCGCTTGACAGCCGACTTCTCGTGACAGCAAAGTCTCGTGATGCGGGCGATTGGTTGGAAGAGAATTGCGCGTGCCGGGGCAATCGTGCTGATGATTGGCACAAATGTTCCTGTTCCGGCGCGTTCCGACTCGCTCCTTCTCACAAGCCCGTCGCAGCCAGCCAATGTCGGCGACGCGATACTGGCGGCTGCCAATTATCATGATTCCGGCGACTATGATCGCGACCTTGCCGCTGTGGCGAAGCAGGCCGGCGACTGGGTCGTCAAGCGCGCAATGGAGGTGCCTCGCCCCGCATTGGTGCTCGATATCGACGAGACGGCTTTGGCCAACTGGGAAGTGATCACACGTGACAATTTCGGCCGCCCGATCGGCGGCGCCTGCGACATCGCAACCGACGGTCCCTGTGGCTGGGCCGCCTGGGACCAGCTTGCGAAGGATCCGGCCATCGACCCGGTGCTGGAGGTCTTCCGGCAGGCGCGAACGGCGAAAGTCGCGGTATTCTTCATCACCGGACGTCCGGAGGACCAGCGTCAGGCAACCGAACAGAACCTGCAGTCGGCCGGCTATGCCGGCTATGAGCAACTTTACATGGTCCAGCCTGGGGCCAAATATGGTTCCGCCGCAGATTTCAAGGCACCCATAAGGGCCGAAATCGAAAAGGCCGGCTACACGATAATTGCCAATGTCGGTGACCAGCCATCCGACCTGTTCGGGGGGCATGCCGAGAAGCTGTTCCTGCTGCCAAATCCGTTCTACCGGGTTCGCTGACGGCCGGAACGGCACAAGCCCGGATCCTCGGCTCCTTGCCGAGCACCTACTAAGGTATCAAGACGACCTTGCCGGTCGCGCCGCGCTCCTCCAGCAGGCGATGCGCGTGACTGGCCTGGTCGAGCGGGAAGCGACCGCCGTTGATCACCACAAGCTGACCACCAGCGGCCAGATCGAAAAGCTCTGCAAGGCTGGCTCTCAGCACATCCGTAGACAGCAGCGGCAGCAGGGCAAAACCCCTCAGCGACTGGTTGCGGCCGATCATCGCTTCCATCTCCCGGGCGCCGAGCGCGTATCTGCCAAGTGCGGCAAACACCAGCTCTCCGCAAGGCGCCAGAGTCTCGAGCGCAGCCGCCGTCAGCGGGCCGCCGACAACGTCGTAGACAATGTCGACGCCAGCGCCGCCTGTCGCTGCCCGGACGTGCTCCGGCCAATCCGTGTTGCTGTAGTCGACGGCAGTGTCGGCCCCCAGCGACAAAGCATGATCGAGCTTGGTCTTGCTGCCGGCAGCCGCGACGACGCGGCTCGCGCCGGCGCGCTTGGCAAGCTGGACAAGCAACGAACCGACGCCGCCCGCGGCAGCCGCGACCAGAACCGATTTGCCGGCCGGCGGGCTTTGCCGCGATAGATGCAGCGCTGTCAGCCCTTGCACCATCAATGCCGTCGCGTCTTCGAACGAGAGCGCGTCCGGCAGCGGCACGGCCAGGCTTGCGTCGATCGTCACATACTCGGCATAGCCGCCAAACGGCCGGCTCGAGGCGAACAATGGCGCGGCGACGCGCGTGCCGAGCAAGGAAGCCTCCACCCCCTGCCCGAACGCCTCCACGATCCCGGCGGCCTCGACGCCAGGGATCATCGGCAGCTGCGGCGTCACCGCATAGCGATCCGCGCGCATCAGCACTTCGAAGAAATTCACTCCGGCCGCCCGAACGCGGACCAGGACCTCGCCGGCTTGCGGCTCAGGCTTCGGCACCGCGACCATGTCGAGAACGTCGGGCCCGCCGAAACGGTTCAGTTGAATGGCTCTCATCGCATGCACCGATCGTTATTGGCATCGGCCGCTGTTTGCCACTATTTGCCTGGCTTCGACCACACACCGATTTGTCGGCTGCTGACCGGGAGGTGACCATGGCCAAGCTGATCAAGAGACTGCCGATGCTGCCGGCGGAGCGCGCGCTGAAAGTGATTTCGGGTCGCTGGAAGGCGGTCATCCTGTACCATCTCTTCGACGGGCCCCGGCGGCTGTCGGCGCTGCAGGCGCTGATGCCCGGCATTACCCAGAAAGTGCTGATCCAGCAGCTTCGCGAAATGGAAGAGCACGGCCTCGTGCGCCGCGAGATCTTTGCCGAGATACCCTCGCGCGTCGAATATTCGGCGACGCGGCTCGGCCTCAGCCTCGAGCCCATCCTGCTGGCACTTTGCCAGTGGGGCCAGCATCACGCCGACGAGCTGAATGAGATAGACCGCCTTGCCGATTGCATCTTCAGGCCACGGCAAACGCAGGACGCCCATGCCGTGTGAACAAAAAGGGCGGCGCATGCGCCGCCCCAATGCTTGGGAGAATTAATCCTTGGGAGGACTGTTCGAACCTGTGCTCAGGCCGCTTTGACTTCCTCGGCGACGGCATCGGCCTGACGCGCCGTCTTCAGCACCCTGGCCCACCATGCAATGTCGTTGACCAGCGCGGTTGCCGCCTGGTTGAGGTGCTCGAACTCATCGAGCTTCTTGTCGCCTTGCTTGACGGCAAGGAAATCGGCCCAGGCGATGTGTACGGCGGACTTCACCGGCGCCATCTGCAACTCGACCGCATGCAGCCTCAGCTGCTCGACCGCGCGCGCGCCACCGACGCTGCCATAGCCGACGAAGCCGGCCGGCTTCTTGTTCCACTCGTTGGCGGCGTAGTCGATGGCGTTCTTCAGCACGGCCGTCGGGCCATGATTGTATTCGGCGGCGGTGAAGATGAAGCCGTCGAATCCGGCGACCTTCTTTTGCCAGCGCTGCGCCACTTCGTTCTGCGACGGCACCCAGGCGGAGGATGCGACCTCATCGAAGAACGGCAGCGGGAAATCGCGCAGGTCGACGACTTCAACGTCGATGTCGGCGTGCGACTTGGCGATCTTGGCAATCCATTGGGTCGGGACGTCGGCAAAGCGGGCCGCGCGGGTTGAACCAATGATGATGGCGATTTTGGGTTTTGACATAGAGGGGGCTCTCCTTACGGGAATACTGGTATCGTTTAGATACCTGAGCTATATGAGTAACTGGCCGCTCAATGTGCAAGGAGGCACTTTTTTGTTACCAAGGCACCCGCACCGCACCGAGGACTGCCGCGCCATCTCGGAAATCCTGCAGCGCGTCGGCGACAAATGGACCGTGCTCGTCGTTGGCAAGCTCGGCCACGGGCCGCTGCGTTTCAACGAGCTGCGCAGCGCCGTCGGCGGCATTTCGCAAAAGATGCTGACCACCACTTTGCGCGGGCTCGAGCGCGACGGCTTCGTCACCCGCACGGTGTTCCCGACCATCCCGCCGCGGGTCGACTACGAATTGACCGATCTTGGCTACGAGCTTCTGGTACCGGTCGATGCGCTTGGCGAATGGGCGCGCAAGAACACCGAGCGCGTCAAGGCCGCGCGCGAAAAATTCGACGCCATGCACAGCTGAACCCTTGCGCTGCAAGGGTTTGAACCTGTCGGGGATGCTCCGGATGAGCCCTACTGCTGTAACTGCATCTTGCTCTTCGGCAGCTTCTCGATCCGGTTCCATTTCGGATTGGGACTGACCACCTTCCCGCCAATCGTACAGGTCGTGGTCGTCTCCTTGCGGCAATTGCTCACCGTCGTGCCGCTGGTGTCGCATTTCGTCGCCGAGCAGATCTCGCACTTGGCCGCTTGCCCGTTGATGGTGCGGTTTTCCGACGTGCAGGTGGCGCCTGGATCGCCTTTTTTGACCTCGGCAAAAGCGCTTGCGGACGACAGGCAGAGCAAGGCTGCAAAGGCACCGGCCATGGCAGCGTTCAGCATGTGTTGACGCATTGTCTTTCCTCCCAAGACCCCGCCGGTCGCGCTGCAGGCGCATGCGGGAACCCGTTGGCCAAAAACCACGCCGGATCGCTGCCCGCATCCCCCGCGCGGGAGAGACGGCTGTTTAAATCCGTCTATGGAATCAGCCGATCAGCCTTCGGCCGGAATCGCTTTCGGCTTGCCTTCGCCGTCCAGCGCCACCATGACGAACTCGGCATGGGTGACCTTCTCCATCAGGTCGGAGAGATAGCGCTGCGCCCAGGCCTCGACCTTGAGCGTCATCGAGGTACGGCCGACACGTTCGACATGCGTGTAGATGCACAGCGTGTCGCCGATCTTCATTGGCTTGGCGAAGGACATTTCCTTCACCGCCGCCGTCACCACGCGGCCCTTGGCGCGCTCGGCGGCACGGATGCCGCAGGCCAGATCCATCTGCGCCATCACCCAGCCGCCGAAGATATCGCCCGCCGCATTGGCGTCGGAAGGCATGGCCAGCGTCCTGAGCGTCAGATCGCCGATCGGCCGCCCGTCCGCGTAATGCACCATCTGGCCAATCCTCTCGAAGCCGATTGTCCCGATCCCGTACCGTCACGGCACGGACAGGTCAACGCGCCACTGAAGAGTGTTGCGGCCTGACGTTCGGTATCGGTCGACAGTGTTGAAAAGATGGGGCGCGAAGCTAGACGAGCGCAACCAGTAGGCTTGCATACCGTAGCCGAGCTGGCGGCGTATTCGTGATACGCGATCAACCTCGTCCTGAAACTAAATTCTAACGGAATGTGTCAGGCGGTTGGCTGGGTGACTTTTTCAACAATATCGGCGGAAAGCGGTCAATCGATGTGGGCTATGGCGCTCTATAGCACGCCATAAACCCACTTCTTTCAAACCAGCCGTCCTTGAAATTACGACACAGGAACCGACCTGTGTAACCCTCAGAATATCCAAGGACGAGCACAACCGCGAGCACAGTTGAAGCGGCCAAGACTCGTCTCCATTTCATGGTTCCATACTCCTGCTCCGGTAATCTTGTAACCGAAGTTCGCAGTTTTCTAAATGGCTGCAACGAGAAACCTGGCGCGCCAGATGGCGCGACAGAACCAAGCCCCCGCCGATAGGCGTGCTTCACAAAGTGGGCCAGGGCGTCGGGACGTAGGCGTAGGTGTTGCCTTCGCGGATAACATGATCGATGCCTGGGAAGGGCAGTTGAATGTGGATCAATTCGGGCTGAAAAGAAGCAAAGTTCTGGCTCCATGACGGCGGCAGAGCCGATGGTCCCGCCAGCGCAATTCCTTTCTCTGCCCGTTTCGGACCGACGCTTTTCAGAACGCGAAATCCGCGGACTGAACGACATCGGCTGGGAGCCAGGTTTCATGAACCTGCAAGATCTCGGGCCCGCGGCTGTAGCCGCGATCGTGGACCACCATCGTCGTGACCCGGCCATTGTTCGGTTCATCGGAGTCCTTCGCGTCGCGTTGCCATTCGTGGTAGTTCACGACCGCCAGGTCGGCGCTTTGATGGCTGATCCGGATGTCGCGTATTTTGATACGGAAGGCCGGATTCGATCCGTAGATGCTCTTCATGTAACCTGCGAAGTCTTTTTTCCCGAACGCCCTGCCGCCTGGCATGATGGCGACCAGATCGTCGCTGATCCGGTCGAGCGCGTTCTTCTTGAACGTCGCGTCGTCGCCAGGGCATCGGCCCGCCACCCAGTCGGTGAAGAATTCGTGGATGTCGTGGATCGTCGCCTCGATTTCCTTCGTTTGAAGGGACATTTTTTCCTCCTGTCTCAAGATGATGCTGGATCGGGCGCTTTACGCCGTGGCTTGCCCCGACCGGACGCTGCTTGAGGACAGCCCGTACCACGCGAGCCACAGGCACATGAGAAGCGAGGAAATCAGCCAGATCGGACCCCCGATGCCGATCCCGAGCTGCTCACCGAGTGTCCACCCGGCTGCCGAAAGGATACCGAACGCCGAGCCGACGATCGCGGCCCATCGGGGCAGTATCCCGACGTTATCGCGGGCGTCGTGATACGCGACAAGCGCTGTCGCCAAGGCCAGCGCCCAGAATCCGTTACCCATGCCGCCGGAAAACGCCCACCAGGTCATGAAGGCGTTCGTGTCACCCCGGTCGGCCGCGACCGCGACCACCGATGCCTCGGCGACTGCGGTGGAGAACGTGGTCAGGGCGCCAAGAGCCATCACCATCCAGGCGGAACTCAGCATCGGCGAATGCCGGACCCGGGGGTTGAGCGCCAGGTTCAGGAACGAAGCGCCGGCGATCAGGAACAGCGCCGCTGCCGCCGTCCAATGGACCGTAGCCCATCGCCCATGACCCTCGGCGATATTCTGCATCTGAACAGACAAATCCGCGTCCGGTGGCCCGTGAAAGACGAGCGCAGCCGCCAGCAGCAGCGTTCCGGTGGCGAGCCAGACACCGCCCGGCCCGCTCATGCTGTTACTATTCGTTTGCATCGGGAAAACCTCCTGTGGCCTTTGCCACGCCATGAAGTTTAAACCCGCGCCACGGTTGCCCGCTTCGGCGTAAATACCCACGCAGCGAGAAATTTTGGCTTGGGTAAGATTACCCAGATACGCCCATGCCGATCAGGCCGTGCTCGACAGCAAAGGCCGTGGCTGCCGCGCGCGCGTGCGCACGTTCAGCCGCGTCAGGATATCGCTAACGTGACGGTCTACCGTCCGCTGGCTCAAACCGAGCTCGCCGGCAATTTCCGGGTTGGTCAGGCCTGACGCGATCAGGCGCAGAACCTGCGTCTGTCTGGGGGTGAGAGCTTCGCTGCCTGTCGCCGTCATGGTAGCCCGCAGCTTGCCGGCAACGGCTTCGTCGGGGCGCGCGCCGAGCTCGCGGAAAAGTCTTATCGCTTCGTCCAGTTCGGTCTGCGCCGCTTCAGTATCGCCGGTTGCGAGACAGGCCCGCGCTGTCACCACCCGCATCCGGGCAAGATGATAGGGCGCCCGAAGGTCCCAGAGGATTTCCACCGCGCGCCGGATATGGGCCAATGCCTCCGCAGCGCGACCAGCATGGATCAGCACCCGCGCGGTAGCCTCGGCGGCTGCGGCGCGGACTGCATCCGCGGAATATTGGCGCGCGCAGTCGCGCAGTGTTTCGCACAGTTCCCAGGCATCATCGGCCGAACCGACAGCGAGAGTGATTTCCACCGCAGCCGGCAAGAGGCGGAGTTTGCCCGGCATGTCGTCGACCGACTGCAGTGCGCGGCGGATCGCCGAAAGGGCCGGCTGCTCGTGCCCCTGCTGCAATCGCATAAGCGCCAGCCCCGGCTGCGGATCGAACCCGAACCTGCTCGCTGCGCGATAGGCGGCATCGGCCTCGTCCCATTGGCCGCGGAGGCGAAAGACCTCGCCCTTCTGGTAGAATGCCGGACCGGCGTGGTGCTTCGCGGGCCCCTGCTGAAGGCGGATGCTGGCGACACTGGCCTCGCGGCCGGCCTCGTCCCAGTGGCCGTCGAGGATCAGGATTTCGGCCCGGTGGATCAGGCATCGGCCGGTGAAGGCAACGATGTCGGGCTGTCCCGCGCACCATCCGATCAGCGCCGATGTCCATTCCCTCGCCCGGCTCGTGGCGTGAAATTTCTGACAGATCTCGATCACGCTGCAGTAGACCAGCCCGGTAACGATCGGTGAGAGCCGGCCCGAGGTGACCGAAACCATCGCCTCGTCCAGCAGTTCGAAGCCGCGCACATAGTCGCCGCGCAGGATCAATATCCGGCCCTGAAGGTGGCGCGCGATAGCCAAGAGGTCCGGATCTTCGCAGCGCTGTCCGATCTCCGCGGCACGTGTTGCGTGGGCGAATGCTTCGTCCGGACTGTCGGCGGCGAGGCATTGTTCGACCATTGGGAGCTGAAGGTAACCTTGTTCTGCACATTCCGGCGCATGATCCGCGACCAGCCGGTGGGCGCGGGTCAGCCATCCGCTGCCTTGGGCGAATTCGCCGCGAAACATCAGGGTGAGCCCGATCCAGAAGCCGCAACGCGCTGCGGATCGTTCGCGTCCGTTCCGGAGATGCTCTTCGAAGGCCCTCTCGTAGTCCCGAATGAATTCCTCCTCGCGCCCAAGCATGTAGGCGGCTTCCCCGAGGCGCTGGAGCTCGGCGCCGCCAAGTTGACTGCGGCGGTCTCTGTCTGACAGTTCGCGGTGAAGCCTGGACCAATCTCCGCGATTGGCTAGCTCCGCATACGGATCCGATGCAACTGCACCGTCTTCCGGCGACTTGTCGGGTGATCGGTCGGAGGGCGCGGGCATATCCTCAGAATAGCACATATCTTGCTGAGGAGGTTGCGGCAGGTTACCGATGTGGCAGAAGTTCGTTTCGGGCTCAATCGAGCCGTTCATCGCGTCCGCCGCCGAGGACCGGGAAGGGTCGCACTCTGCCGTCTGCAAGGTGTTTGTCCAGCGACTGTTGTGTGGCGATACCGGCTAAAATCCCTGTCGTGTGAAACTTGTCATGGCCGCTTAGGGTGTCATTTCGCCCTCTACCGGAACCGCCCCCAACGTCGGCGCCTCTTGCTCGATATAATCCCACAGACGGTTCGAGATCGGCCCGTGCGGCCGGTCGCGGCGGCGCGCCACCACCAACTCCTCGGTACGGCCTGGCAGATGACGGCCGGCAATGGATTGCAGGCGTCCGTCGCGCAGCTCTTCCTCGATCAGGAAGCGGGGCATGTGGCCCCATCCGAGGCCCTGCAGGATGATTTCCTTCTTCATGCCCTGATCGGCCACCATGCATTGAGGCGCGCCCTCGATCATGAAGTAGTCTTGTTGCGGTGAATGGCGGGCCGTGTCGCGCATGACACATTGGGTGAACGCGTACATCTGATCCGGCGTGATGGGGTGCTTGATCCGCTGCGGCAGAAAGCCCGACGCCACTACCGGAACGAATTGCACCTTGCACAGATCGATCCATTCCACCCGCGGGTCGCTCTTGTCGATCCAGTGCAGGATCAAATCGGCTTCGTCATCGAAGAGGCGCTCCCACGGGCCGCCCACCGCCTCGAAGTGCAAATGCAGGCGTGTGCCCGGACACTGGGCGAAGAACCGTCCGAGCATGCCCAGCGCCTGCGGGCGTGGGCACAGGTCGCCGATCACCACATGGATCTCGCTTTCTTCGCCCATTGACAGCTGAGCAGCATAGGTACGCAGGCCTTCCAGCTCGCGCAGCAGCGATTGTGCCCTGCGATGGAACGACAGCCCTGCCTCGGTGGGGCGCACGCGATAGCCGCTGCGATCCAAAAGAACGAGGTCGAGTTGCCGCTCCAGCTTTGCGACGGCGGCGAACACCGCTGGGTGCGAGCGATGCAGCATGGCCGCCGCAGGCTGAAAGCCGCCGCAGCGGATCACGGCATCGAAGCATTGCAGGTCGTGCAAGGTAAATTCGGCCATGTCAGCTTACATTACAGAGATTATCCTATCTTTGTAATATCATCAAAAGCATGCCGCAGCTAGGCTTAGCCACATTTAACGCTCTAACAGGGAAGGTGTATTCACCATGAATGAGCTGGATTTCGTGACCGTCGGCGATGGCACGCGCATCGCCTACCGCGTCGACGGCGACGCCGGGAGGCCTGTGCTGATGCTGTCGAATTCCATCGCCACCACGCTGCGGATGTGGGACATGCAGGTCGACGAGCTGTCGAAGCATTTTCGTGTTCTGCGCTATGATTTTCGCGGCCACGGAGGGTCGGGCGTTCCGGCCGGCGCTTATTCGCTCGACCGGCTTGGCCGCGACGTGATCGAGTTGCTCGATGCCCTGGGCATTGAACGCGTACACTTCCTCGGTCTGTCGTTGGGCGGCTTCGTCGGGCAGTGGCTCGGCATCCACGCGCCCGAGCGGATCGAGCGATTGATCCTGAGCAACACCTCGTCCTACCTCGGACCGGCAAAGCCGTTTGACGAGCGGATTGCCGCCGTGCTGCAGGCGCCGGACATGTCGGAAACCGCCGAGATGTTCCTGGGCAACTGGTTTCCTGCGCGTATGCTGGCGGCCAACGAGCCCGTCATCGAAGAATTTCGCGCCATGCTGCTGGCCATCGACCGGCAAGGCCTGGCTGGTTTGTTCGCGGCGGTTCGCGATGCGGATCTTCGCCGAACCGTAGCATTGATTTCCAGGCCAACGCTGGTGATCGCCGGCCGCCACGACACGGTGACAGCCGCCAGCCACAGCGAGCTGATCGCGTCGACGGTGCCCGGCGCAAAACTGGTTGTCCTGCCCGCGGTCCACTTGTCGAACGTCGAGTATCCCGCCGAATTCATGAAGGCCGTGCTCGGTTTTCTGCGCTGAGCCGGAGCACGACGGGGATGCTGAGTGAATCCCGTTTCGAACATCACCCGCATGGACCGCGACGTATGATGCACTAGCGCGCAATGCAGGCTAGACTGGGCAACATCGATAGCGAATGACCGCTGATATGGAACTCAGCATTCGCCCATTGACGCCCGATCTGTGGCCGGCGCTCGAGGACCTGTTCGGTGACAGCGCCGTCTGCAGTCCTTGTTGGTGTATGTACGGGCGGATCGGTCGTTCTTATCGAAAGCGGCCCGGCGAGGAAAACAAGGCAGCGTTCCGGCAAGCCGTCCAGCATGGTCCGCCTCCGGGTTTGCTTGCTTTCGATGGCGACATGGCCGTCGGCTGGTGCCAGGTGACACCGCGGGATGCCCTGCCCTGGCTCGATCGGCTATGGCAGCTCAAGCGCGTGGATGACAGGCCGGTCTGGTCCCTGTCCTGCCTCTACGTGCGAAAACAATACCGCCGGCGGGGCGTAACATCCCAGCTGATTGCACAGGCTCTGGAAATCGCAAGGCGCGCAAACGCTCCTACACTCGAAGCCTATCCTTTCGACGCCGAAATATCGCCGAGCGCTTCCGGCAGCGGAAATGCCTCCACCTTCGCGCGGGCCGGGTTCAGGGTCGTCGCGCGCAGGACGCCGGCCCGCCCGATCATGCGCTATGATTTCAAGCAGATCGCCGATTATCGCCTGTGATGGTTGGACCTTGCATGCCATCGATTAATTACGCTGACAGTTAATTACGGTGACAGTGCACCAATTGCTCGCAACCCGCTGCGCGCGAGTTTACGCTAGCCAATTTGTGCACTGTCACCGTAATTCCGAGTTTACGCCAGCCAATTTGTGCACTGTCACTGTAATTCCTCCGCAAGTCTCACCTCTCCGGCCGAACGAACAGGCTGGCGACCTTAGATTGTAGGCGCGAAAGTCACCGTCTGGCGTGATTACCAACTCTGCGATGTTCGCCCGTTGTTTTCGATGTGATAGATCAGGTTGACAAGGTAGACCCTACGAACCCGTCAAAAGTGGGTAAATGGAGCTATTACAATGCGTTCGCAGGAAGAATGGTTAAGCAACGAAGACGCTCGCGCACACCGAGAGCTCCGAACCCTAGTCGATAAATGGAAACGCCTCGGGCGGAAGACCTATCCGGATGGAACGGAGTGGATCGGACACACGCCAGATCGGGCTCCTGAAGCATATTTGCACCAGCTGTATGCTCCGCTTGACGCCGTCGGAATTGGGCAGATGGAGTCTGAAATTTCGCGTCGACTTCCAGATAATTTCCGTTGCTTTCTCATGTTCCACAACGGGATAGGTCTGTTTGCGAATTATATAAGCGTATATGGCCTGCAACGTAGCTGGTCACGCACAAATTTAGTGGAGGCAGGTCAACAACCCTTCTCCATACTGGAGCCGAATGTACAGAGACGGCCAAGCAATGCACCAGACGATATTCTCTTTATTGGTTCACTCGGGGATAATAGGAATTTAATTGGCATGAATCCGGATGGGTGGGTCTTTCGCTGGGAGAGTGATGATCCTCTGTCCGGTTCGATCAAGTCCTGCTCAAGCGTGTTCACCTTCCTGCTGGAAGAAGCCAATGAGGTGGCGGTCCTCTTCGACCCGGATGGGCGCGAACGCGACTGAACTCGGGCAGCAGGCGACAGGCTGACATTCAAACTGAATATCCTCGGTCGCTTTTTTCACAGCCTATGCCGGAAGGCACGGCGACTTCGCAAGCCTGCGGCGTCTAGGCTGCGGCCAGTTTTCCGGAGCCGCCCGCAGCACCATGCAAACCTATGACTTCATCATCGTCGGCTCCGGCTCGGCCGGTTCGGTCCTGGCCGAAAGGCTGTCGGCTTCCGGCCGTTTCTCGGTGCTGGTGCTCGAGGCCGGCGGGAGCGACCGTCGCTTCTACGTGCAGATGCCGCTCGGCTATGGCAAGACCTTCTTCGACCCGGCGGTCAACTGGAACTACAAGACCGAGCCGGATCCAGGCCTGGCCGGCAATGCCGACCACTGGCCGCGCGGCAAGCTGCTCGGCGGCTCGAGCTCGATCAACGCCATGGTCTGGATCAGGGGCGCGCGCGAGGATTTCGATGCTTGGGCAGCGGCCGGCAATCCCGGCTGGGGCTTCGACGACCTGCTGCCCGCTTTCAAGGCGCTGGAGGATAACCAGGCCGGCGCCGACCAATGGCGCGGCGTCGGCGGGCCGCTGCATGTCACCGACTGCTCGACCTCCGTCCATCCGCTCACCAAGCGCTACCTCGCCGCCGCCAATCAAGCCGGCCTGCCGCTCAACCCGGATTTCAATGGCGCCTCGCAGGAAGGCGTCGGCGTCTACCAGATCACCACCAGGGACGGCCGCCGCATGTCTGCGGCGCGTGCCTTCCTGCGCCCCGCAATGAAGCGCAAAAACGTCCGCGTCGAGATCAACGCGCTGGCGACAAAAATCCTGTTCGAGGGCAAGCGCGCCGTCGGCGTCGAGTATCTCCAGAATGGCGCCATAAAAACCGCCCGCGCCGGCCGCGAGGTCATCCTATCGGGCGGTTCGGTCAATTCGCCGCAACTGCTGCAGCTTTCCGGTGTCGGCCCGTCGGCGCTGCTTGGCGCGCTCGGCATTCCTGTCGTTCACGCCAACGAGAATGTCGGGGCAAACCTGCAGGACCATGTCGGCATCAACTACACCTTCAAGGGCAGGCTGCCGACGCTCAACCAGATCCTGCGCCCGTGGTGGGGCAAGCTGCTGGTCGGCATGCAGTACGTGTTTTTGCGCTCAGGCCCGCTGTCGCTGTCGATGAACAATGCCGGCGGCTTCTTCCGCACCGATCCGGCCACGGCACGGCCCAACATGCAGCTCTATTTCCAGGCGTTTTCGACGGTCATTCCGAAGAGTGGCGAACGGCCGATCCTGACGCCCGATCCATGGCCGGGCTTTTCCATCGGCCTCTCCAATTGCCGTCCGTCGAGCCGCGGCGAAATCATGATCCGCTCCGCCAATCCGCGCGATTATCCCAGAATCGTCGCCAACGCCTTTTCGACCGAGGCAGATGTCGCCGAAATGCTGGCTGCGGTGAAATTCGTCAGGAAGATCGCCTCGATGCCGGCGATGGCCGAGATCATCGAGGAAGAGGTTTTGCCGGGTCCGTCGATCACCTCCGATGCGGACCTTATCCAGGATTTCAGGAAGCGCTCGGGCACCGTCTATCACCCGGTCTCGACCTGCCGCATGGGGCCGGACGCGGCGCGCGCCGTCGTCGATCCGCGCCTCAAGGTGCACGGCCTCGAATCCCTGCGCGTCATCGACGCCTCGATCTTTCCCGACAATATCACCGGCAACACCAACGCCGCCGCTATCATGACCGGATGGAAGGGCGCCGAACTGGTTCTGGAGGATCAAAAATGAAAATCACCGACGTCAAGACCTGGGTGGTCGGCAATCCGCCACCCGGCATCGGCGGCAAGTATTTCATCTTCGTCAAGCTCACCACCGATGGCGGCGTGGTCGGCTATGGTGAGGCTTACAGCGCCACCTTCTCGGCCCATGTCACCGCGAGAATGGTCGAGGACATGGCCGAGCGCTATCTGATCGGCCGCGATCCGCACGACGTCGAAAACTTCTTCCGCCGCGCCTATTCATCCGGCTTCACCCAGCGCCCCGACGTGTCGGGCATGGGCTGTTTCTCGGCGCTCGAAATCGCCTGCTGGGACATCATCGGCAAGGAGGCCGGCAAGCCGGTCTACAAGCTGCTTGGCGGCCAGGTACACGAAACGCTGCGTTCCTATACCTACCTCTACCCGCACAGCGGCAGCGTCCACTCCGAGGACGCCCGCGGCAAGAACGTCTACAACGATCCCGATCTGGCTGCAGCCTGCGCGCTCGAATATGTCGAGCAGGGTTTCAACGCGGTCAAGCTCGACCCGGCCGGCCCTTACACCGCCTTCGACGGCCACCAGCCGCGCCTCGTCGACATTGACCTCTCCGCCCGCATGGTCAAAGCGATCCGCGAGGCGGTCGGCACGCGCGCCGACATCCTGTTCGGCACCCACGGCCAGTTCACCGCATCGGGTGCGCTGCGCCTCGCCCGCGCCATCGAGCCCTACGATCCGCTGTGGTTCGAGGAGCCGGTCCCGCCCGACATGCCGGAAGTGATGGCTCAGGTCGCAAGGGGCACTTCGATCCCCATCGCAACAGGGGAAAGATTGACCACGAAATTCGAATTTGCCCGCGTCATCGAGAACCGCGCCGCGGCCATTGTTCAGCCGGACCTTGGCCGCTCCGGCGGCATTCTCGAGACCAAGAAGATCGCCGCCATGGCCGAGGCCTATCACATCCAGGTCGCGCCGCACTGTTATTGCGGACCGATCGTGGGCGCCGCCAACATCCAGCTCGCGGTGACGCTGCCCAACTTTCTCATTCTGGAATCGCTGAAGCAGTGGGACGGTTTTCACGCGAAGCTGCTCAAGAAGAAGATCGAATGGCAGGACGGTAACGTCATCCCGTCGATGGAGCCCGGCCTCGGCGTCGAGCTCGACGAAGCCGTCTGCGAGGCGCATCCCTGGACCGGCAAGGACCTGCATTTGCAGATGATGCAGACACCGTTGATGCCCTGATCTGTCGAGCGGGCGACAATGTCACACGATTTCAACGTGTTGGGCGTGGGATCGCAATCACGGCCGAAAGAACTTGAATCAATCCCTCAACGGCTTGATTCAATATCTCAGCGTCAATGCGCCGGGCAGGATCTCGAAGGTCGCCGGTATGCGACCCGGCGATTCGCCGTCTATGTCGATCAGCGCGGCGTTCTTCTGCATGTCGCCGAGCGGCTCGACAACCACTTTCTTGCCGCGCAGGATGGTGATCGCCGGATGGTTGCGGTGCCGCCCGCCATAGAGCAGGCGGATGTCCCAGATCAGCTTCAGCTTGCCGGCGGCGCGTAGAATGACGATGTCGAACTCGCCGTCGTTAAGCTCGGCGTCGGGCGCGATCATCATGCCGCCGCCGAAGAATTTGCCGTTGGCCACCGCCACCAGCGCCATGCGCGCCTCGACCGGGGCACCGTCGTCGATGGTGATCGCAACGTCCTGGAATCGATAGCGGAGGAACTCCCAGACCGTGCGCCAGTAGAACAGCGCCTTGGCCGAAACCTTGCCCTTGCGCTTGTCGGCGTTGACGGCACGGTCGGTAGCGCCGGAAAGCCCGAGACTGGCGATGTTGATGAAATGGCGGCTGGCCAGCGCGCCATGGTCGTCGACATAGCTGATGCAGCCGGCATCGACCTTGCGCCCCTTGGCCTCGGCAATCCGCTTTAGTGTCAGATCGACATCGTTCGACAGGCCGAGCCCGCGGGCGAAGTCGATGCCGGTGCCGCAAGGCAGCAGCCCAAGTTCGGCCGTCCGGCCGCTTTCCCGGAAAGCCTTCAGCAGCCCGTCGGCGACCTCACTGGCGGTACCGTCGCCGCCGGCCGCGATCACCAGCTCGAAGCCGATGGCGGCAAGGTCGAGCGCCAGCCGTTCGGCATCCCCCTCGGCCTGCGTTTCACGCAGCTCGAAATCACCGAAATATCTTTTCAGCGAAGCCGCAACCTCGGGCCAATGCCGCTTGAGCCTGCCGCCGCCGGCGATCGGATTGAGAACCACCGCGACCTTCAAGGCTGCCTCCCCAAGGCCATCGAACACGCCTTCCAATCATTTGCCGGCATTGAAGCCTGCGCCGGCCCGCGGGGCAAGATCGAATGTCCGACAATGCGGTTTCGGCCTTGAGGCGGCAAATCCCGGCAGGCGGTGGACGTCGTAGATCGGCAATTCGCTCCAGTGCCGGACTCAGTCCCCGATAATCCCGCTATCCACAGGCTCACGGCGGTTTCGCCAAACGCTTATCCGGCGTACGTTAAACCCATCTCAGGCGGCTACCGATCGCCACGCCGAAAGGCAAAGCGGAACGGCGGATTTCCTGAGGCCCGTACGGCCCTGAACGAGAACAGGCTTGCCTGTTGGAGGGATGGACGCCGAGACCTACGGGGCCGCGGAAAGCGTGCGAACGCCGACGGCGGACCGATGCTGCCATGAAGGACGGCAAAAACCTTCGATGGCGCGCTGGGCAAAGCTCGCAAGAGTGGAGACCGGCGTGGTCCAGAACGGACGCTGCCCTCGGGTGGCGACTGGCAGGACCGTCAAAATCAAGGCCGGCATGGCGCGATATCTTTCGGGAGTTGCTGCCGCGACCGTGTCCTGATCTGACAGGGAGGCGCTGGGAGAAATCCCGGCGCCGACTGTCTTTGTGGCACCGCCTGACGATTTTGCCAGCGACGCTTCACGCTGCGCCAAAATCAGCTACTATCCATTTGCCGTCGGGGACCGTTTAAAAGGGCTAACGGCAGGGGGACATTTCATGACGCTCATCCAGAAGCTTGCTGTTGCCTATGCTTTCCTGTTCTTCGGTGTTGTTGCGATCGGCTATGTGCCGGCCTTCAACGATGCCGGCGGCAATCTGTTCGGCCTGTTCTCGCTGCAATGGTATGACGATTTGCTGCACGCCTTCTCCGGCGTCTGGGCCCTGGCGGCCGCCTTCATCTCGCACCGCCAGGCGGTGTTCTATTTCAAGCTGTTCGGCTCGGTCTATCTGTTCGACGGCGTGCTCGGCCTGGTCACCGGTTCCGGCTGCCTCGATGGCGGCATCTTCATCAACGGCTTCCGCTCCTTGAACGACATCGAATTCCCGGCCCGCTTCTTCGCCAACCTGCCGCACATCGTCATCGGCGGCTTCGCCGTCTATGTCGGGTTCTGGCTGTCGAAACGTGTGTACGACCATTTCGCCACGGCCTGACCGGCCATGTTCCTGTTCCGCTGGCTGAAGCGCATCATCAAGGCGATCCTCTGGCTCGTCGTCATTGTCGTGTTGATCCCGATCGCCGGGCTGGGCTACGGCTTTCTCACGACGCCGTCGCTGGACACAACACCATTGCCGGGCGTCACTGAGGGTGCCCCGCCGAAGGCGCTAGCCGACAAGGTCCGTGCCGAGATCCCCGGCTACCAGCGGCCGGAGGAATCAACCTTTCTCACCTATCCGGAATGGGCCATCGTCTACGCCGCCCGCGAATATGCCGGCTTCGTCGACAAGAACCAGCCGAGCGGTTTTCCCTATCTCTCCTATATCGGCCGCTTCTGGCAGGACTATGCGATGGTCATCCGCGCCAGCTCCACCTACAAGTTCAACCTCGACAACCACCAGATGCTGGTGGTCATCGGCACCAGCCACACGATCGAGCACGCCATCCAATGGGCCTATGAGAATACGGTCGGCCGCGTCACCGAAGCGACAGCCGGCAAGCGCACCGCCATCGACATCTACCAGGCCAAGGTGGCGGCCGACTATGCCGGTTTTCTCGACCAGGTCCCGTGGTACCAGTTTCCCTATGCCGAAAAGCGTGCCGGCCTGTTTGCCGTCCAGCCGGCGGCGGACGACAGCGCCGTCCGCACCAGCGAACGCAAGCTCGCCTTCGGCCTCGCCGACACCATCAAGCAGGGCTACGCCGATCTGATCAAGTCGGCGCTCGCCGCCACCACCGACCCGGCCTTGCTCGACATTCACGTCTGGGCCAAGGGTCCGGTCAGCGAGGTGACGCGTAACGAGCCCGACACCTTGCTGGAGCGCGATCTCGGCGGCGACGGCACGGTCTTCGTCACCAGGCGCTACCAGGTGTTCACCGACATGATCCCGCGCCTGATCGGCAAGGGCGTCTCCTTCGTCGAGATCGGCGGCAATGACGAGATCATGGTCACCATGCTTTCCAATGACGAGATCAATGTTCCCGAAGGTGCACGCACCTTGTTCAGCTACCCGCTTCCGGCGGAACCTTCGACGCGCCGCACCGGCCTGACCATCGCGGTGCGCAAGCTGCACCTCGTGCTGCCGGCGCTGATGACGGCGGGCGCCAGGCTCGAGCACGTCTACGACTACTGAGGCCTTTCGGTCACAGCCGGCCTCGGTAAGACGTTGCGTGATGCTCCGCCACGCTCATTCCACAATCGCGGCCAAATCCCGCCTTGTTCCGCAACGATTGATGACGCCGTAGCACTTTGATCTTGCGCACATGCGCCAGGCAACTCGGAGAGACAAGACCGTGATCAAGACCGCCCTTGTCGCCATGACCATCGTCGGCTGCGATTGCGACGCGAGGCTTTGTGAATATATCGGCGAGACGCCCGCCAAATGGTCGACCATCGCCGAATGCGAAGCGGCGATGAAAAGCCAGATACTGCACGAGCGCAATTTCGATTATCCGCTGGTCTCCGGCATCTGCCGGGCACAAAACTCGTCTTCGTCATCGCAGCTCGCGGCGACCACTTCCGAGCCCGCATTGACGACGGCCAGCACGGCCGCGACAGACCCGCTGCCACCGGAACTGAGCCACCGGCCCAGTGCTGCGGTCGGAACGCAGACCACGGCGACGGAAACAGAAGCCGTCCGGCCGGTCGCCTACGAAGCGGCGGTCGATGGCGGCAGTGCCGTGCTCTACCGCACGAAGACCGGCTACGCCGTGGTCAAGACCGATCTCGGCCGCGCCGCAGCGGCAACGATCGGCATCGCCAAGCGCTCGGCGAACTGGCTGGCGGCGAAATTGCCTGACGGTCTGTAACCGGCGCTTCAAACCGTGCCGATCAGTGCCTTGACGGCGCGATAAAACGTCGACGAAAACAGCTCGCCTGGATCGTATTGCCGCTTCTTCGCCAGGAAGGACGGCAGTTCCGGATAGGAGGCAAGCAGCTCGTTGCCCGTATAATGGAGCTGGTAGGGCAGGAAAAAACGCCCGCCATGCTTGATCGTCACATCGATCAGCGCCCTTGTCAGCGCCCGCATCCTGGCATTGCCGTCGGCGTCGGTCGGCTGATTGATGTAGAGCACCAGCGAATAGGCCGGCTCCGGCGCATAATTCAGTGCCACATCCTCCTTGTGGACGATGCGCACCGACGCGTTGAGCACCGGCAGGCTCTGGTTGCGCAGGATCTCGCGCGCTTCCGCGATGAACGGGTTATAGGCGGCGCGCGGGATGAAATATTCGTGCAGGATGTCGGTCTCGTCGAGCAGGTCGTTGAACAGATACGGCACTGAATCGTGCATCGGGTTGTTGCGGGTGACGAGGCAGGCCTCGCCCTCGGCCATTGCCGTCGTCCGCGCCACCGTGCAGCTCTCGAATTGCGGCTCCAGCGTCTTTTCGGTGAACCATTTCAGCTCCTGGAACAGGCTGCCCCATTTCGCCAGGTTGATGATCACCCGCTTGAACCCAACCGAACCCGGCTCGCCGATTGCCGGCTGGTCGGCCGGCGGCTGGTCGGCCACCTTGTCGTAGCGGTAGACGATCATATCCTCGAGGAAATTGCCCGGCGCAGTCGACAGATGCCCATAAAACAGACCGATCGCCCTGTTTGGCTCCAGCACCTCGGCGAAGAACTTTGGAAAGTCGTCCGATTTGATGATCTCGCGCGAGGTCCGGTAGACGGCGTTGTCGACGATGTCGAGCGTCGCCTCCAGCACCACGCCGAACAGGCCGTAGCCGCCGACGACGTGGCGGAACAACTCGGTATTTTCGGCCGGTGAGCAGGTCATCACCGAACCGTCGGCCAGCATCACACGCATCGATCGGATCGAGCCGGCGACCGAGCCGGCCTGGTGGTCCATGCCATGCGCGTTGACCGACAGCGAGCCGCCGACCGAAAAGATGTCGGTCGACTGCATCGCCTTCACCGCGAAGCGCGGGTGCAAAAGGTTCTGGATGTCGTGCCAGCGCGCGCCCGGCTGCAAGGTCATCGTCTTCGCAGCCGGGTCGATACTGACCTTGTTGAGTTTGCGCATGTCGAGGACCAGCGCGTTATCATCGAAAGCGTGGCCGCCCATCGAATGGCGCACCGCCGCGATCGAGACCTTCAGGCCATTGGCGCGGGCAAAGGCCAGCGCGCTCGCAATGTGGTCTTCCTCGCTGACTTCGACGACGCCGTAGACCGGCGTCATCGACAGGCCGCTGGCATCATTGATGTCGCCGCCCTTGGTCAGCCATGCCAGTGACGGATCGTAGGCTGGCGGGCCCTCTAGCGGCTCCTGCGTCAGGTCGATGCCATCAATGTCGGCGATGCGCCCCGAATTCTTCTGCCCCGACGGACCGCGCGCCAGCCGCGCCACGGTCGTCCCGCCCCATAGCATCGCGCCGCCGACCACCGTCGCACCAAGCAGCAGCCGCCGCGACAGGCGAAACCCCTTGCGTTCTCCGATCATGATACCCCTCGCTGCCTCAGAGATAGCGCGAGCTTCCGGCAAAAACCATAGCCGGGGTGCGTAGCAGAACTACAGCGGCAGTTGCGGCGTCAGGAGCATTTTCTTATGGTTGCAATGAAGGTATTTTTCGCGCTATGATTGAAAAAGCGAACGGATCCATGATGATGCTGACCATTGTAGGGCGCCCATTCCATGAAGCACGTGTCCCGCGCGATACTGTCCCTGATGCTAGCGCTTGCTCCGATATCCGCCGAGGCTCAGGACTCCAGTCAGGGCGACGACAGCGTCGTCGCAGTCGCGCCTGACGATCCAGATATGGCGGCGGCGACTGCACAGGCACGTGCCAGCCTGGATGAATTCCTAGCATTATCCCAGACACCGCCACCTGGAACGGACACATTCAAACTGAAGGTGATGATCAAGGACGGAAATGTGACCGAACACTTCTGGGTCATCCCGTTCCAGCGGAACGAAACCGGATTCGTGGGGATATTGGCGAATGAGCCACATAGTGTCCACAACGTCGTGGCTGGCCAGTATATCGAATTCAACCGGGACGATATTTCCGACTGGGGATACACCAGAAACGGTCACCAGGTTGGCAGTTTCACCGTTTGTGTGATGTTCAGGTCGATGTCGAAGGAAGAAGTCGCCTACATGCGTAGCCAACGCGGCTTCGATTGCTGACCGTCCAGCCGGACTAACCCGCCTCCTCGTCCCTCGCCCCGATCTTGCGCACCAGCGCCGCTGTCGCCAGCATCGCGCCCATGTCGGCGATCATCGGCGCGACATGCTTGGTGTAGTCGAGTCGCGTGGGGATATCCGGCAGCTCGAAGAAATTCCTTTCCTGCGGGAGCAGCAGGAAGCCGTCACTGCCGCTGAGCGCCACGCGTGCCGGATCGTTCGGCCGGGTCTCGCCGAGCCATTGCAGCGCCTGCGCCAGCCGGCCGGTCACCAGCGGCCGCGCCGCCTCGATGTTGTCGGTGCGGAACTCGTAGGCGGCATCAAGCTCCGGCACGCCGCTGGACAATTCCTGCATCTTGCTGCCGAAGATGCCGCGGAAGAAGCCGACGGCTTTGTTGGTCCGGCGCGCGGCGACCAATGTGCCGGGGAACGGCACGATCGTCTCGAAGGCGACGATGACGCCCTTGAACACTGCCGTCGTGCTCTTGCCCGTCCCTTCCCGGAGCTCTGCTTCGTACAGCTCGAACGGAAACCCTTCATAGCGGCCGGAAAAAGCATCGTCGAAAGACTGTCGGTTGAATGGGCCAACCGTCTCGCGCGGCAGCCGGTCGAACGAATTCGGCTTGACGTTGTGCCGATACCGCATGTCCTCGATAAAACCGAAGATGATCGGCAACAGCGTGCTGCGAAACGACTGCTGCAATTTGCTCGCTGGCTTGATCGCCCGGAAATAGAGCAGGATCGCCGCCAGGAATCCGCCGATATAGAGGAACACATGCGGGGTCGAGAACCATTGCTCGTTCGGGTCGGCAACCCCGTTGAAGAGCCAGGCCACAAAGACCACGAACACCAGCACCGGCCCGATGAAAAGTGGCACCCGCCAGCGCATCCGGCGATGGGCCGAAGCTCTTTGCGCCTCATACGCCTCGATGTTCTTCCTGAGACCGGCGATCACCGCTTCGCTCGGCATGAAATCCGCAGTTTCCATCACCCACCGCCGCCACAAGCCTGCCCGCGTTGGGCATGATAGCCGGTTTGGTGGACCGCGTCAGCGCAGCCGTCGGCGCCTGGCACCGAAGATCGCATCGAGGCGGGCCAGAACCCTTTGCCTCGATTTTCCCGCCAGCGCTTCGACCGGGACCAGCCGCTCGTGATCGCCGGCGCGCAGCCGCATGAAGGCATGCAGCCGGTAGGCGGCGATGGCCCCGCGCGTGCCGGGATCGGCGCTGATGTCGACGACGAGAATGGCGCCGATACGGCCCGGCCATGGCTGGCGCGCGAAGGCGGTGCCGAAGAAATCGCCGAGCCCATAGGCAACGAGCGTCTTGCCGATCCGCTCGATCGGCTGCACGACATGAGCATGATGTCCGGCGACCAGGCCGACGCCATAATCGGCCAGAAGCCGCGCCAGTGCCCGCGTCTTCGCCCGTGGAAAATGCCGGAATTCCCAATCCCAATGTGGCACTGCGCAGAGGAGGTCGACACCCGAAGCGGCGTCGCGCGGCCATTGCGTCGGATCGCCTTGCATCGAGACTCGGCCCGCGAACTGAGTCGCGCCGGCATTGCGCCACAAGGTAAAGGCGGCAAGGCCGATTGTCAGCGCCCCGACTGCAAACCGCTCGACCGGAACCGCAGTGCCGATCGTGCGGATGCCGAGCCGCTCCAGGGCGGCGACCGTGTCGTCGAAGCCGGCAATACCCTGGTCGAGCACATGGTTGTTGGCCAGCGACAGCACCAGTTTTTCACGCGAAATGCCGGCGGCGGCCAGCGCCTCGGCAAGAAACCGCTCGCTCATCGCGTGGCGCGTGCCAAGCCTGGTGCCCAAAACAGCACTCGGCCGTTCCACCACCGGGCTTTCGCAATTGCCGACCACCAGATCGGCCGAGGCAAGCAGTGCCGCAATCGCCGGATCGCAGTCCGGCGCGCGGCGATTGGCCACCGCCGAGATATCGCCGACGAAAGCCAGCCGCACCGTCCGCACCGGCGGCGGTTCGAGCAGGGTTGCGGCCGCCGGAGCAAAACCGCGCGCGTCGCCATCGAGCGAAGGCCGGAGAAAACGCGGCAGCCACGACAGTTTGTAGGAAAGCGGATAGTTCGACACGCGACGGCCCAATGGTTTGCCTTGTGTAGACCGCCAGCCCGATTGATTGAAGCGCAGACTGTTATGGGTGAAAACCACAGGGCCACAGGCGCAGCGAACCAAATGCGTGTATGATCCGCTGCGGAGCGACAAAAGGGGCGATCACGATGAAGCGTTTTTCCAGGCTGGTGGCGTGCGCCATCATTCTTCTGCTGCCGCTGTCCTCAGTCAGCGCCGCGGCTCCCGAAGCGGCGGCCCTGTTTGAGGCAAAAACCGTAGCCGAACGCGACAGCGCCCTTGCCGCTCTGGAAGCCGCCGCGCCCGGCGATCCGGCAGCGACCTACGCCGCCGGCGCAGGCGAATTCTTCACCGCGCTGGAGATCCTGGCCGGCGGCCTGCACCGCCACGGTTTCGAAAGCCCACAATCCTTCATGCTGCCGCTGATGCGGCTGCCGGTGCCGGACAACCCTGACCCCGAGCCGCTGACCTACGAACAATTCCGCGCCATTCTCGTTGCCTTCCGCGACCGGCTGGAGAAATCCGCAGCCACGCTGGGTTCGGTACCCGTCGACGCGGACATCGGCATGGTCATCGACCTCACCCGCCTCGGCATCGACCTCAACGAGGACGGCACGATCGCGCCGGACGAAAGCGCTGCGGCGATCATGGCCTCTCTCTCAGGCACGGGCGGCGCGCCGGCCGATGCCGCCCTCGCCTTCCGCTTCGACCGCGCCGACGGCTATTGGCTGCAGGGCTATGCCGAGTTCCTGATGGCGCAGGCCGACTTCTGGCTGGCACATGATTTCAGCAACACGTTCGACGGCTCCTTCCACATGCTGTTCCCGCGCGCAAAACTGCCGCTGCAGGACACGCTCGTGCCGCTGGACGGTGGCATGGGCGGCGGCATATTGTCGTCCGAATGGCGTCTCGCCGATTTCATCTCGCTGGTCCATCTCATCAACTGGCAAGTGATCGAGCCTGAGCGCCGGCAAGCGGCACGCCGCCATCTCATGGAAATGATCCGGCTGTCGCGCGAGGACTGGAAAGCCATCCGCGCCGAAACCGATAATGACCGCGAATGGCTGCCCGGGCCGCAGCAGAAAGGCGCCAGCCCGCTGACCGGTCTCGAAGTCGGTGAGCAGCAGGTACAGGCTTGGCTCGCCGGCCTGGCCATGGCCGAGGATCTGCTGGAGGGACGCACCTTGCTGCCGCATTTCCGCATCGCCGACAAAGGCATCAACATGAAGCGCTTCTTCGACGAGCCGAAGCCCTTCGACCTGGTGCTGTCGATCACCGGCCCGGCCATCGCGCCCTATCTCGAACGCGGCAAGGTTCTCACCAGCGAGGAGTTCAACCAAATCCAGCGCCAGTTCGGCGGCGCCGGGTTTCTGACATTCGCGCTGTGGTTTAATTGAGCGGGAAACTTCGACGTTGCTCCTGACACCCTGCTGTCAGCAGCTGGATTGTGCCTCGGGCCCCTCGCCACTCCGCTCTTTCCATTTTGGCCGATACCTCCCATATTCGGGCCATGGCCAGACTGTCCGACAAGAAAACGCCGCCGCCGGCGAATGACGAGCGCGCTTCGCCGCCCAAGCGACGCAGTCCGCTGACCGATTTTCTCGATGCCTCGGAGCCCCTGTACAAGGGCGGTTTTGC
>NZ_SUEG01000358.1 GCF_005063415.1 Mesorhizobium sp. | reverse complement strand
ATCTCTATAGCAACGTCAAGGAGAAGCGCGAGGTGTTGCAGATGTGGTCAAATCACATCGAATGGCTGATCAAGCAGGCTGCGGATGACGCTCTGGCGGCGTAGCTGCTGGCATGGGCGGAAGATGCGGCGCAACAATCGTCAGAGCCTCATCGAATTGGAGATCATGCTCGACCAGCAAATGCGCGGCCAATGCTTCGATGGCCGACCAGTGATCGAGTACTAGCCGGGCCGTGCAATCTTCGATCCGCCCCCAATCGGGGCGGCGCGGCATCAGGAACCGCAACTCACCATAGATTCGCTTGGCATCCGCGTAGTCGCTGCTCCCCTCATTCCCATCGGACGCATTCATCGCCATATCGCGCGGGTCCAGATAGCCTTCGAATGCGGATTCTGCAAAAGGACCTGCCAGACACGCAACTATCTCCCGGATCGCATCATCGCGTTCCAAACATCGATCCATATCGTCCTCGAAAATCGGCTTTCGCTTCGAGGTGAATCCTTGCGCTGAATAAAAACCCGCGCCTTCGACAACACCACCGCACTCTCCGTCACCGACGTCGGGGTAAATACTAACACTTGAGAAAGCAGGGAGTTCACGGTCGTCGTCGAACATCTGACGGTGCAAAACGATGGCGGCCACCGCGTGCCCGGCTTCGTGATGCGCCACAAGCGGCAGATATTGGGAGGCTACATTCATGCGGTGCGGCTCTCAGGTCTAGTTT
>NZ_SUEG01000357.1 GCF_005063415.1 Mesorhizobium sp. | reverse complement strand
CCCGACCAAGGTTGAAGCGGATCTCGTCAATGGCGTACTAACTCTGGATCTTCCTCGGGCCGAAGAGGACAAGCCCAAGCGCATTAACGTGAAGGCGAGCAAGGAGGCGGGTCATGGCTAAGCGAGAGACCGCCAGAGCGGGAACGAAGGGGAGCAAGCAGTCTCAGGTCACGCCGACTAGCCAACCGGAGCTGGAGGGCAAGCTGTCCGCGGAGCAGGACGCGGGCGAGCGGACCCATGAGAGGCTGGTCTTCGTACCATGGGTTGACATCTACGAAACTGAAACGGGCCTTGTCGTCGTTGCGGATCTGCCCGGCGTCAGCCCGGCGGGTTTGGAGGTCACGTTGGAGAAGCGGGTGCTGTCGATCTATGGCCGCGTTGAAGAGGATACGCCCGAGGGCCGCAGCCAGGCCTATTGCGAGTATGAGGTCGGCGATTTCGAGCGGCAGTTCACTCTCTCCGGGGATTTCGACATCAACGGAATTGAGGCGAACATGAAGGACGGTGTGCTTCACCTCGCCATCCCGAGAGCTCCGGAGGCAGCGGCAAAGCGGATCGAGGTTAGATCGGTTTCCTGACGGTCGAGGAAGATTGCGCAGACGTCGCGCTCGCCAGCGGTTAGCAGAGCCTACTCCATGACTCGCGCCGGGTCCTCTTCGCAACCAACGTGGGCGTTGCTGTCGGAGGAATATCGTGAATATCCTGATTGTCTATGGAACGACCGAAGGCCAGACGCGGAAAATTGCCGCACGGAC
>NZ_SUEG01000356.1 GCF_005063415.1 Mesorhizobium sp. | reverse complement strand
TCGGTGCCCAGTCCGCACAGGCCGCCCACTCCGGTGATAACGACGCGCCTGTCCATTCAAGCCTCCTTCGCAAGCAAGCCGCGGACGGCTTCCACGACGTCGCCGACATTCTTGAGATTGGACCAGGCATCGGCCGTGTTCATGTCGATCTTGATGCCGTAGGCCTGCTCCACATCCCAGAGGACGTCCGCCAAACCCAGCGAATCGAACCCGAGCGCGTCCAGTTCCGTGGCGATTGTTATCTCGCCGACGAATGACGCAGGCATTCCCTCACCGCTCTCCGACTCGGCGCGTTTCTTGATCAGGGCAATGACGTCCGTTGCGAATTGATCGGCCATTCTGTTTCCTGTCTTTCTTTCCCGCGTTTCGACCTGGACGCGGCTCAGTTCCTGAGGCGCGCCGCGTCGCGAAAGCCATCACGCTTGGGCAACTGACAAAGCCCAATGCTCATAAAGCCGGATCAGGTCCGGCCGGTGTGTGGCGTAGGTGCAGTATGACGATGTGAGCCGCTACACCGTGCGCGTCTCCCAGTCTGTCCATAGGCTCGGAAGAAGTCGGACAGTTTGACATGGCCGGTCAGTTGCAACTCCCTTTCCCAGCACTCCACTGCCCGGTAGAGCGCATGAAAAATCTCCTTTCGGGCGGTTTCTTAAGACGCTCGCCACGCCATGAGGCAGTGGGGGCATCGGTGTCCATCAGGTGCTTCTGCCCATGCAGGATTCCAGAACATTGATGAAATCGTTTGTTTCGATGAAAGGCATCCACACTTTGGAT
>NZ_SUEG01000355.1 GCF_005063415.1 Mesorhizobium sp. | reverse complement strand
GCGGTAGACGCCGGCGATGTAGTACCCGGCATCCCTCGCCTCAGCGATGATCGATTCCTGGCGATCAAGATCCTGCCCTTGCGTACTGACCCGCAGATAAACGCGAGCAACGTGCATATCCCCCTCCCGCTCGGCTCATTTAGATATACTTCATTGCGCCTAGCTTACGGTCCTAGCTCAAAAAGGGAAGACGCAATCCTATTGAGCCACGCGGCTTAGAACCACCTTTTTGAGCTGCCGATTTCAAAAGACGGCTTCAGTAGTCACCAGAAGACGATTTCAGTGGCACGGATAGGCCCCAGAGGTGGTCACCAAGGCGGGGAGCTTGGGACCTGCGATGGGGGTTAGAGCGTTCATCTGCTTACCATTGCATCATATCGGGTGAGCAACAGCCGCGCGGAGAGCAAGACAATATGAAGCCTAAACGTACTGTCGTCCTCGTCCGACAATCCGGGGTGTGCGCCTTGCGGGTGCAGGCGTTTCATTAGCCCGTTGATGAAATTCTTGCCTTCGTTCGCGTTGGGAAAGCTCGTTAACGAGCATCTCTTCGGAGCGGAACTGGCCGCAAGCAGGAGGGCAGTGATTCCAAACGATATGACAACTGTGGACGAACTGTGGGACGTGGGGTTTTCGACAGCGACTGTCGATTGCCATACGGCGTCAGTGTCTGGCAGGAGCCTGCGGCTGCTCAACGGCCGGCATCGTACCTAATCATAATCTTCGAGTATGGTGGATCAGCCGATGCGGGAGGCGAGCACGGGAGGTCGAGTCATGGGTGTCACCTTCAAG
>NZ_SUEG01000354.1 GCF_005063415.1 Mesorhizobium sp. | reverse complement strand
AATGAGGCGTCTTGCATGGCTTCTACACCTGCCTGAATGCCAGAACTGCGTTCGTACCGCCCATGGCGAAGGCGTTGCTCATGGCGACGCGCACCTTGCGCTCGCGCGGCACATTGGGTGTGATGTCGAGGTCGCAAGCGGGATCTGGCTCGCGATAGTTGGCGGTCGGCGGCACGACGTCCTCTTGGATTGCCATCACGCAGGCGATCATTTCAAGCGCGCTCGCTGCGCCGAGGCAATGCGCGTGCGTGGACTTGGTGGAAGAGATGGACATCGAATAAGCGTGGTTTCCAAACACACGCTTGATCGCCGCCGTTTCAGTCTGATCATTGCTCTTGGTACCGGTGCCGTGCGCGTTGAGGTAGTCGACGTCCTCGGCATTCAGCCCGGCATCGGCAAGGCAGGCGCGCATCGCCGACGCTGGCCCCTCGACAGATGGCGCGGCAATGTGGAAGGCATCGGCGGAAAGGCCGACGCCGGCGATCTCGGCAAGAATTGTGGCACCACGCCTCGTGGCATGCTCGTAGCTTTCCAGCACGGCCATGCCCGCACCCTCGCCCAGCACCAGGCCCTTCCTATCGGCGGAGAAGGGCCGGCAGGTATCGGGTGAAAGCACGCGCATTGCTTCCCATGCTTTCAGCACGCCCCATGCGAAGGGTGCGTCGCTGCCCCCGGAAACCATTACGTCGGCCCGGCCCAGCTTGATCTGGTCCACCGCCGAGGCGATCGCATGGTTGGCCGAGGCACATGCGGAGGTCACCCCGAAGACCGGCCCGCGCAAGCCGAGGCTCAAGCT
>NZ_SUEG01000353.1 GCF_005063415.1 Mesorhizobium sp. | reverse complement strand
TCGGAAGGATCCACTCATGGCAGCCGCAGCGAATCGTGCTCAGTCATGGCCGCTGCTTTGATGCGGATGCGGACAAGGTCATCCGAAGGATATTCGGAGCACCGCCCTACGGCGGGTAGTTGTCCTTGCGGGCGCGAGATAAGTGCGATCGGCTCTCCACCCCGTTTGAGACGTAGAACACTCCATCGCGGAATAATCCGAGACCATGCCCCGGCCGGCTCGATGGCGCCATTTCACGACATTCATGGTGATTCTCAAAAGCTGCCCTTGCCGCAACAGCTCGATTCGACCCATAGCGGAAGTTGAACATCAACCGCGAGCAATAGCCCTAAGGTCTTTTCGAGCGGATGGCTTAGGCTCGTCACATGGGACTGTTGACCTTCAGCATAAACGTCACCCTGGACGGCTGTGTCGACCATAAGGAGGGAATCGCTGACGACGAGACGCACGCGTTCTTCACCCGCCTTATGGACGAGGGCGGGGCGATGCTGTGGGGCCGCATCACCTATGAGATGATGGAGAGCTACTGGCCGGCGGTCGCTCGCGGCGACGTGGAGGCGCCGCCGGCGATACGCGAGTGGGCGGTCAAGCTGGACGCCAAACCGAAGTACGTGGTGTCGTCGACGCGAACGGACTTCCCGTGGGCCAACAGCCACTACGTCGCCGACGACCTGCGAACAGGCGTACAGAGGCTCAAGGACGCGACTCCGGCCGGCGTGCTACTCGGTAGCGGCAAACTCGCAACCGAGCTGGACCGGCTGGATCTTATCGACGAATATCAGTTCCTCGTCCATCCCAGGAT
>NZ_SUEG01000352.1 GCF_005063415.1 Mesorhizobium sp. | reverse complement strand
AGATAGCCGGGTGCGACTTGCTGGTGCTCAGCGCCGGCCCCGTCGATTAGCTGTTTCCGAACTGACTCAAGTTGCACTCTCACGTTCCAGTCTGCAGAACCACAAACCAAGAACTTGGCAGGCGTGGTGCCATTGCTTTCCAATTCGCCACCTAAGTGGGCATGGTCCGAGGGTTGAGTCCCGTTGGCTCATTTCGCGGGAAGATCCCCGGCCGTCGGCGCTTCGATGCGTTCGGCTACCAGCTCCTGCAAACGCCACAATTGGCTGTCGTGAATCCCCATACCCTCAAGGTGACTTACAGTGCTGTGAAGATAGTCGGCCATGGAACCCCACGGACCGCACGCGACCGCGAGCGCGTCGGCGATCTGTTCCAGCGACAGCCCGCGGACATAGCGTCCGCTGTTCCGGTTAATCACAAAGGTGATCGCGTGGAGCGGTCCGTTCTCGGTGCGAACATTCACCCAGCGCGGCGAATGAGCGGACGGCTTGGCGCGCATCTCACGACGAAAGAGCCTGCTTAGATTGTCCTCGATAGCATCCGGCGGCAGGCGATAGACCGCGCCCTTGCACTGCCCGCCACGGTCGAGCGACAACATGAGACCGGGTTTGCTGTCTGATCCACGAAACCACCGGTCCCAACCGAGGCAGAAGGAGCGGTGCCACCCGGGCACGAAGCCTACCCGCTGCTCCACGAAATCACAGGCTGGGTTCCACATCAGAGATCCATAGGCAAAGAGCCAGACCTCATCAGCTGACGGTGCGGCGGCTAGTACCGCCCGGACGGTGTCATCATGGTCGGCATCGGACGGCGCGGTGAAGGGCTGTGGCAGAGAATCGTCCGCACTGAGG
>NZ_SUEG01000351.1 GCF_005063415.1 Mesorhizobium sp. | reverse complement strand
GGCTGCAACGCGGCGGCAATGATCAATGTCCTTGCGGTTCAGGTATGAAGTTCAAAAAATGCTGCGGTACCCGCCAGTTCCAGCTACGCCGCGGCCCTCGGGGAATTATCCCCTGACCGATATAGGCAGACCGATCCGAGGCAATCGGAGGCATGATCCTTTTCGAAAATCGATGCCGATTTTCCTAGGTCATGCGCAGACCATGGAGAAAGTGATGACGGAAGATGAGAGAGCAATCCGGTGGCTGGTCGAGACCTGGATGGCCGCGAGCCGGCGTGGCGACCCACGCAACTGTGCTCAGCCTGATGACGGACGATGTAGTCTTTATGGTTCCCGGCCAGGAACCATTTGGCAAAGAGGTATTCGCTGCGGCTTCCGAAAGCATGGCCGACGTTCACATCGACGGCGCGAGCGACATCGTAGAGTTGCTGATGCTTGGGGACTTGGCTTTCATGCGCGGCCGTATGGACATCACCGCAACCCCGCCAAACGGCAAGTCGGACCATCGATCGGGATATAAGCTGACGCTGCTACGTAAGGAGGGCGATGGCCAATGGCGGGTTGCGCGCGACGCAAACTTGCTGACCAAAAAAAGCTAGACCAAAGCGGAGGACCCCGAAGCAAACTGCAGAACCGAGGACGCGCCATTGATAGATGTTTGGATTGCGGATACATCGATGCCTTGTTCGATATCGAGCGCGCGATCAACGGCCCTGTTGCCAGGCCAACGCCACGCCGTGCGCCAAGAGCGGAGCGCGCCGCTGGTCACCGAGCTCGAGCGCTGGATGATCGAGACGCGCGACAAGCTCTCGCGCGGGCACGACCTGACCAAGGCCTTCAACTACATGCTGC
>NZ_SUEG01000350.1 GCF_005063415.1 Mesorhizobium sp. | reverse complement strand
GATCTGACCCCTCAGCAGAGGAAGGCCATGACGTTTGCAGCGCTGCTGAACTGGGTTGAGGGACTCGCGACGCGGCATCCGCTGCTCGTGGTCGTCGAGGACGCACAATGGCTCGACCCGACGACGCTGGAACTGGTCGATCGGATCAACGATCGGATCGCCCAATTGCCAGTGCTGCTGCTCGTCACTTTCCGGCCGGAGTTCAAGCCGGCCTGGAGCGGCGCACACGTTGACTGGATCGTGCTCGAACGGCTCGATCCGATTGAGGCGGCCGCAGTGGCCGAGGCCGTTGCGGGCAAGCGTCTTCCGCAGGAAGTCTTGAACGAGATCGTCGCGCACACCGACGGCATTCCGCTGTTCATCGAGGAATTGACCAAGGCGATGCGCGATCTCAACGTTCTTGTCGACGCAGGAGATCACTTCGACCTTTTGGGATCTCTGCCTGCAGTCACGGTTCCCGTGACACTTCAGGACACGCTGATGGCTCGGCTCGACCGCCTGCCGCCCTCCGCAAGGCATGCCGCGCAAGTCGGTGCCGTGATTGGGCGGGAGTTCGATCGTGCGCTGCTGGCGAGCGTGAGCGACATGCCTGCCGGTGAACTGGAGACGGCGCTCTCGGAACTGATCGGAGCCGAGCTAATCTTGAGCGGCTGCACCGCGGCCAGCCCGGCACACATCTTCAAGCACGCTCTCATTCAGGACGCCGCCTACGAATCGCTGCTCAAAAGGCGCCGCCGGGAACTGCACGGCGCGATTGCCGACGCGCTGGTCAACAGATTCAAGGACACGGCCACAGCTCATCCCGAACTCGTCGCCGGCCACTACGGCAGGGCCGGGCTCGTCGAGCAGGCAGTGCCATATTA
>NZ_SUEG01000349.1 GCF_005063415.1 Mesorhizobium sp. | reverse complement strand
GTAGCGGATACAAGCACTGCCCCCGCGACCTCGATCACAGGAACGGCGACAGCCACCGGCCCCAGCTCGCGATTGCGGACCCACAATGCGAGCCTGACGACGCCCCAAATCAGAAAGGCAAAGGCTGTGATGCCGCCAAGACTCTCGTGAATCTCCGCTATATTGCTGCTAAAGCCTGCCGCCTCCGCATCATCGAGAGCGAGGCCGCCATAAAACCAGGTTCCAATGGCGAAAGCTCCGGCTGCGAGCGCGAGAAAAGTGGAAATGGTTCCCGCGCAGATATTGGCCCCGAGAACCCAAGTCGGCATCGGTCGGATCGGCAATGGTTTGTACAAGGACGGCAAGTTGCGGGTCGTCGATCAGCTTCGAACTAAAAAGGGGATTGGGGGCGGAACCATCCAATGAGCTGTTCGAATTGATTCAGATCAAAGCAACAAAGTGCCATCCGCGCATTCTTCTTCATCGTCATGCGGAGACAAACTGGCCATACACCATGGAGAACCGTTCAAGCGAATGGGAATCCAGGCAGGTAGACCAGATTGCCAGTGAAACATGATAGGCGAACCCGCGGCATCACCTAGGCGACTCTGAAGTCAAGTTCAGGGCTGGAAGCTGAGAGCCGCGGGCTCGGTACTCCTCGCTTTATGGCGCACCGCCGATGGGCGGTGAAGAGCGGGGATGGCCCAGCGATACAACGAGGGAACCCGAGGGCCTTGCGGCGCGGCTTTCCGAGGAGGAGACAATGATCGCACGAATGCTATTCGGCACGGATCCTTTCCGCAACATACGCCGCCTCCAAGACGAAGTGAGCCGACTGGAATTCCCGGCGGTGAATGTCTTCGTAAACCAGGACGGCGTCGTCATCACCGCCGAACTGCCTGGGGTAAGAT
>NZ_SUEG01000034.1:6277-44591 GCF_005063415.1 Mesorhizobium sp. | reverse complement strand
TCATCGAGCGCTCGCCGTCGGGCGTGACGAAGATCATCGAGCGCGCCGTCGGCGGCTCACCCTTGAGCGGCGTGGTGCCGAAGGCGACGCCCTGCGCATGGATGTCGTGGGCGTAGATTTCGCCCAGCGCATCGTTGGAGACCTTGCCGAAGAAGGCGGCGCGGCCGCCAAAGCTGGCGACGCCGGCCGCCGTGTTGCCGGCACTGCCGCCGGAGGCTTCGATCGCCGGACCCATGCGGCTGTAGAGCAGTTCGGCGCGTTGTGTGTCGATGAGGTTCATCGCGCCCTTGATGATGCCGTTGGTCTCGAGGAATTCCTCGTCGCACTGGGCGATGATGTCGACAATGGCATTGCCGATGCAAAGCACGTCATAATCCGGCATCAAAATCTCCGCCAAAACCCGAGCCGGCTTCTTGCCACGCCGGCCGGGCGTGGTCTCGCGAGTTGAAATGGGTTGCCGCATGCGCTTGATCCAGCCGCCCTCACGCAGCTGCCGGTCCGGCTTCACGCAGCAAATCGTCAGCTTTGTCCGTCTTCTCCCAAGTGAACTCAGGCTCTTCACGCCCGAAGTGTCCGTATGTCGCCGTCTTGCGGTATATCGGCCGTAAGAGATCAAGCATCTTGATGATGCCTTTCGGTCGGAGATTGAAAACCTCGAGAACAAGGCGCTCGATCCTTTTTTCCTCGATCCTTGCGGTTCCGAAGGTATTGACCATGACAGAAACCGGACTGGCCACGCCGATCGCGTAGGCAAGCTGAACCTCGCAGACCTCCGCAAGGCCGCTTGCAACGATGTTCTTCGCGACATACCGGGCGGCATAGGCCGCCGAGCGGTCAACCTTGGATGGGTCCTTGCCCGAAAAGGCACCGCCGCCGTGACGCCCGGTCCCACCGTAGGAATCGACGATGATCTTCCGTCCTGTGAGGCCGCAGTCGCCGGCAGGCCCACCGACCACGAACCGCCCTGTTGGGTTGACCAGAAATCTGATCCCCGAAGTATCCAGGTGGGCCGGCAGGACCGGTTTTATGATCTCCTCAATGACGCCTTCGCGGACCGTGGCTTGTGAGACCGCTTCGTCATGCTGCGTTGACAGGACTATGGTATCCAGCGCCACCGGGCGGAGCCCTTCGTAGCGTACCGACACTTGAGATTTCACGTCCGGACGCAGCCAGCCAAGCTGTCCCGCTTTCCGGACCTCGGCCTGTCTTTTCGTCAAATGGTGAGCGAGTTGGATCGGCAGGGGCATCAATGTATCCGTCTCGTTGCATGCGAATCCAAACATGATGCCCTGATCCCCTGCCCCTTGCCCGAGATCCTGCCCTCGTCCTTCATCAACGCCCTGGCTTATGTCGGGCGACTGCTCGGTGAGGGCCAGAACGACGGCGCAACGTCGACCATCAAAGCCAATCGCATCATCGTCGTAGCCAATATCGAGTATCGTATCGCGGGCGACTTGGCTGTAATCGATGTGGGCATGGCTGGTGATCTCGCCAGCCACAACGACCATCCCCGTCTTCACCAACACTTCACAGGCGACGCGCGCCTTCGGATCGGTGCGCAGGACCGCATCGAGAATGGCATCGGAGATGTTGTCTGCCATCTTATCGGGGTGTCCCGCGCCGACGGATTCGGAAGAGAACACGAACTGCCTGGTCATAAAAATGCCCTCGCTTCAAGTGCTGGAGTTAGTGAGGAGTTTCTGGATTGGGGTGGCTTATCGGTCGGGGATGCCGGGAACATCGAACGCAGTGCAGAAGTCGGCAACGTCTCTTCGTACGCTCGCATGAACTTCCTGGTCATCGGGCTGGCGGCAGACCGAGTCGATGAAAGCGGCGATCTGCACCATCTCCGTTTCGCGCATGCCCATGGACGTCACCGCTGGTGTCCCTAAGCGGATGCCGCTTGTCAGCGCCGGATGCCGCCGGTCGCCCGGGACCATATTGAAATTCGCAATGATGCCTGCACGCGATAAGCGCTCCGCATAGGCTTTGCCTGACAGCGACCGGTCCCGAAGATCAAGGATCAGCATGTGATTGTCAGTGCCCCCGGTGACGAGTTCATAACCTCGCTCCAGAAGTGCCTGGGCCAGAGCCTTGGCGTTGTGGACGATCTGCTGACCGTAGACACGAAAGGACGAGTTCGCTGCTTCCTGCAAAGCGACGGCAAGCGCGGCGATAGTATTCATATGCGGTCCGCCTTGCAGAAGAGGGAACACGGCGCGGTCTATACGTTTGGCCAGATTGTGTTTGCTCTTCGGATGATGGAGGGGCTGATAACGGTCTTCATTCCTTGATAAAATGAAGCCACCCCGGGGACCGCGGATCGACTTGTGAGAGGTGCTGGTGACCACATCGCAATGGGACACGGGGTTCGGATGCACTCCTGCGACAACCAGGCCGCAGATGTGGGCGATGTCAGCCACCAGATACGAGTTCACCTCCGAAGCAATTTCGGCCATTGCCGCGTAGTCAAAAATACGCGGATAAGCAGTTCCGCCGACCCAAATTAGCTTCGGGCGTTCCCGCTTGGCGGTCTCGCGCAAGTGGTCATAGTCAATTTGCTGTGTCTTTTCGTGCAGCCTGTACGGGACGCGCTGATAATCGCTGCCGGAAAAATTGACGGACCAACCGTGAGTCAGATGGCCGCCTTCGGGTAAAGGCAAGCCCATGACTTTGTCACGGGGGCTCAAAAGCGCGCGATAGACAGCCTGGTTGGCTGGCGAGCCTGAATAAGGCTGGACGTTGGCGTGTTCACTGCCAAATAGCGCTTTCAGGCGCTCGATCGCGAGGGTCTCAAGCTCATCGACGATCTCGTTTCCGGCGTAGTAGCGCGCACCGGGGTATCCCTCGGCATACTTGTTGGTGAAAATCGACCCGGTCGCTTCCAACACCGCCGAGGAGGCAAAGTTCTCGGAGGCGATCAGTTTGAGAGTTGTCCGCTCCTGACGCTCCTGTCTTAGAAGCAGTTCGTGAACGCGGGAGTCGACGGCGGCTAAGTGAGGCCGCCCGTAAGTGTCGGGCTGCGCGATGGCGCCGCCGGCGGAGTTATCCATGGTAGTCGCGCTCCATTTGGACTGATCTATTTCACGATCAAGCAGGCGGTCCCTTCAACCGCGCGTCTTGTATTGCTTCCAGGCGTTGTAGGTCTCTTTTATGATGGCCATCATCGTGGGGCAGGAGATCGACCACCAATTGAGCCAGCTCGCCATCCTTGCCTCCTGCTTGCATATGGTACGAAGACTGCGGACGTTGTTCGTTGCAGCAAAGAAAGTTGGCTCTGACCAGCCGCCGAACGTGGCGTCGAACCTGCTCGCGAGGCAGACCGGTAATATCGGCCAGCTCGCCGACGGTTAGATCCGCATGCGCGCAAAGGCCCAGGATTCGAAGGCGATCAAGATGCGCTGCCGTCCTTAGGCGATTTACCAGTGTCAACATTGGTTGGCATCAACCCGGACGGGATGCAGCAAGCCGCTAGCCCTTCTATCCCCATCAATCCGCATGAGACCTCTCTCGTCATTTGCTGTAAATCCGCTGGTATGGATGCTAATGGAAGATAGATCACAGTCCTTTCTACGACTAAGACGCCAGATATTGGGGCTAATGTACCACCTGACAGGAGACTACACTCACGAACATTATGTGAATTTTTTTTAACGTTGCTGAGAATCAAGGGGGAGGTTTGGCGAATGTCTCGCCGTCGACTGTCGAATCCTGCCCGACGGGATTATAGGGTGCGTAGCCTGCTTGTCCTTTCCACATGACCAGCGACGATGGGGCGAAGGCGGCAGACATAGCTCTGGAGCATGCTGCGGTATCTTTGGCCTGAAGCCGAGGAAGGCGGACCGTGGCTTCCGCGCCGCTGCCGGGAGCCCGCGAACAGGCCAAGTGGATCAGCCGGGTGTTGCCGTCATAGAGCGTGAGACCCAAAGCTGGCCAGCCGCGCCCTGAGGCTGACGCACCGCTCAGCGTCCACCTTGCTCTCGAAGCCCATCGGCATAGCGCCGATAACGACTTGACCGCGTGCGTGTCGACGAGCGATCGGTGAGCGCAAGGATCGAGGGTGCAGTGCAGGATAATGCTGTTTTAAATCAGCGCTGTTTTCAGCCGACTGCCTTGAGCGTGGCACGAGGATATAGGCCCAAGGCAGGAGATCATCGTCTGCTGTTCGGGAGGCCGCCCTGGGCGCGCGACAGCCGTTCCTTCGGCTGCGCCGCTCCGCCACCATCCGCGCCGTGCCTTCCGGAGACCATTCCCGCTACGGCCGGCGCCCGTGAAAACCTCGACCCGGCGCACCGGCTCGAGATGGCTGGGCTCAGCGTAACTCTGAAGTCGTCATATACCGAAGTCTTCACAGACTTCGGACATCCCCCTCACAGTCCGATCCAGATGGCGTCAGGAACACCGCTTGCGTTGATGCGGATGAACCCCTGCTTGTGCCACAATGACCCTTATGTCAGCGCGCGAGCCAAAGCTTCCGCGCAAGGCGACGGCTAGGATAAGGCAATGCCGACGAAGGGCACATTGCTTGCCACACTCTGGAATGATGGCATGCTCGGAAGGCCTAGGCTTTGCTCAGGGCCGCCTGCAAGGCGCGCTTTGAGGTTATTCACATAGCCTTCTGCGTAGTCCTGCGCCGTCGAGACCGAAAGATCAATGCCTGCCGCCAAGGCCTCTTCCATCAGGTGCTTTACGAGCCCATTTCGAATGGCCAGCTTGACCTCGGGGCCTGCGATAAGGCCGATCGCCTGCGCGGCCATATTGAGGCCAGCTTCCTCCAGCGCTCGCTTCATATCGCCTCCGTTAATGGCCGTACGCAGGAGATTGGCTGCTTGCGACTCAGCCTCGAGAACCATCGAGGCAAGATCGGCTACTTGTCCGAGGCCCGGAATGAAGCTGAGCAGTCCCACCGCCGTTGCCGCCAAGTCGAGCACTTTCGTCTCGATTTTGAGCACGGAGTCGACGACGTGCATGACGGCCCCGCCGTTCTTTTTGGCTGACTTAATGTCAGGCTGGTCCATCAGGCCCATCTTCATGTCCGCGACGGCATTCTGCTCTTCTGCGGTTTGGGCGCCGTGGGTGATTGGCTGCTGAACGTTGCGGTTCGCAGACGACATGTTTGTGCAAAAATGGGCAAAGTCTTTTTTGCTGATATTGCCGGAATCAACCGTATGCCCGCCGCCAAAGTCGAAGAATTTATGATGGGTCTTATAGCCCGTGATCGAATTGTTCAGGAGGCCAAACAAAAGAGGATCTGAAAGGAGCTGAGAGGCTGCTTCCCGCACTTTCGGATCAAGGCTCTTGTCGTCTTTCATTTTCGCCAGTTTGTCGCGAGTCAGAACACCGCTTCCAAAGAACGTGTCCTGATGGTCCTTGATCATCTCGACCGTATTCAGCTCAGTTTGCGTGAGGCTCATCGACGATGAGGCGACTTGCAGGAAATCCTCTTTGTGCATCTTCCCTTTCGAGCCACCGCACAACTGGTTCCAAGCATCGGGGTGATCGAGGAAATATTGCGCCGCCGCAATGACCTGGGGCGGAAATTTGCCGTTTTTCGATTCGCCGCCGACCATTTTCTTGAACTCATCCAGACTCAGGTCCTTGGACAGATTTTCGGAGTACCGGTAAAACTCCCGCAAGGCATCGCTCAAGGTCATGACCGAAGGCTGCAAACCTCCGCTGCCGTCGGATGGTATGTAGTTCTGCTCGTAGCTTCGCGCTTGGGCTTCCTGAAATGCAGCAACTTGTGGGTGGTGGTTTGAAAATCCGGCCAAGTCCTTGGCGTTGATCTTGCCTCCACAGCGGCCGTCGCCCTGCGAGCCAATCGCATAAAAAAGTCCCGAATCCTGCTGCAGTCCCTGGATCGCCGCTTTCAGATCCGGTGGCGTAGAGGGATCATTGGCTTTGTCGGTCAACGACTTCCAAGTAAGCGGGCATTGGTCCTTGTGACGGTTGAGTACCGCAACAATCTGCAACTCAGCCGTGGTCAGCGACCCACCGTTCCACGTGATTCCGGGGCTCGGCCTGGGAGCCGGCTCGATCTTCGGAGTGACGCCGAGCAGATGTTGGGCTTCAGTCGCCTTGGAGCGTTGCGATTGGTCCTCCTTGAGAGCCGCCCTCATATTTGGCGGCAGCAGATCCAGTGGGTGTTGCTCCAAGCCATTCAATGTCAAGACATCCGGTGCCAGATGGCCCAAAGGGTCCTGCCGCAATTTATCCATTGTCGAATCAAGATTCGACGCTGGCAGATCCCCTTGCGCGAAAGAGCCGGGCTTGTCTGCCAGCACACAAGTGGACAGCATCGCTTCGAAGCACGATGCACTTTGCTGATGCTGGGTCGCAAAATGGGAAACTTTCAGGCCCGGCCAACCCCTTGCGGACTGTAGCGAATTTGAGCGGTAGAAAGTTGAAAGATTACTGGCCGACATTATGCATCCTCAGACGTGACGTTGAAATCCCCACAAGAGACCCCGACAGAAGATCCCTTGCGTTTCACAAAATTCGACAATTCCAAGCGTCGGCAGGTCACGAATGCGCCTGCCCTGCCTTCAATTGCTGTGTTCCGGGCCGGCTCCAAGGTTCGGTCCAACACAATGGCCGGAGTCACCGCGAGAGCTGCCGGGACTCATCATGAGCGGATTAGCTTTCGAGAAACTGACGAGTTTGCGAAGAGTTCACAAAGGGGTAGCCGCAGTCATGTTCTTCAGAGCTGCGGGAAATCCTCAATGTTCATTTCTTGCCCAGCTCAGGCTTCCCGCCAACGCTATCCTGTTGTGGGATGTCAGAAGAATAAGAAGCATCCGGTCGTCCGTCGCGAACGACCGTAGTGGAGGAGCCGCGAAACAAGATCAGCACTGATTCCTTTGGCGTTGCCGCTATGTGAGTCTGCGCCTGCGCCTGCGCCACCAAGCCGTTAAAGGTCTGCTCCACGAGTGCGACGAAGCGCGGTGGACCGGAAACGAAGACGAGGCCATTGCCTGGCACGGGTTTGACCACATAGCGCTCGTCGGAGATATCAAGCTTGTCGAGAGCCCCCTTGAACGCATCGAAGCGAATCGACGTCATCAAAAGCATTCGAGTTTGCGATTCTTGTGCAGCAGACACATAGAGCACAAGGCCGTCATAGTACCATTGTAGACCGTAAAGGTTCGTCAAGCGGTCGAGGAACGCGCGCGGTGGCAAATCAGGCATACGTCCGCGAATTCGCCCCTTCACCGCAGGACTGATGTTGACCCTGATATTCAGGTTGTTGCCGAATTCCTGCAACGCTGCAGCGAGCTCCTGATCCAGAACCGTGTATCTATAGGGTGTGGCCGGAAGGGACAGCGGGACTGCATGCGCCGGGTGAATCCCGGTGGACAGAAAAAACCCGGCACAAAGAAGTCTCAAAACATGCAGGGTGACGGGTTGGATAAGCGTTCTCGGCATGTCGCACTGATAAACCAAACGCTGAAATCATCACAAGTGACTAAATTGCCGAAGAGATTTTAGATTGTCGAAATGACGCCGCCGTTAGTCAGCTTGTTGTCAGCTTGCCCCCCTAGGAGTGTTGCGCCGACACCGGGTGATGAATGGGCGGGGCTCGCCCGGTCAGAGAGAGCAACCGAGTCCTTACATGATGATGCCTGTCACGTCGATCTCTGCCACTCTAACGGCTGGCCTCCCCAGGGTCGGATCACCGTCGATTGTCGAGCAGGCCCAGTTTGAGCGCGCCTTAGGGCATGCAGCCGACTCGCTGAAAAACGATGCCGCCGCGGGGCCAGCGAGTGCGGCGCCAGTTGCTGCGGCGATGGATGTTCAGCGCGCGGCTGCGCCGACGAGCGGCATGGGCGATCGCGTGTTGCAGACGATTTCCTCCCTATATCCACACAACACTGTTTCCTTCCCCGCGCTCGACCATGACATAGCCCTTTCGAAGGGCGCTCTACCGGGACCGGCGCAGAAGCTTCCCGTTCCAGGTGAGGCGGGAACCGGAATCTCGGGCATTCCCCAACAAGGGCAAGACTTCGAAACGATGATGGCTGGTCTTCGGGATGTTTACAACGGCGTCACCCAGGTGGCGCTTATCTCCAAAGGCGTCAGCGGCGTCACATCATCCGTGAATAAACTTTTGAAGGAAGGCTGAACCGCGCGCATGATTGGCTTGGCCGAGGGCGAAATCATGCGTGGCCTGTCAGGGTGGCGGTCGGTTAGACTTGTCATGCTGCCAGTTCTCGTCGCCCTCACTGCTTGCAAAGCCGACCTCTACACGCAATTGCAAGAGCGTGAGGCAAATGAAATGCTCGCACTTCTTGAAGACAACGGGGTCGCCGCGATCCGGGTGGTCGCCAAGGATGGAACCAGCACGATCCAGGTTGACGAAAAGCTGCTCGCCTTCTCAATCAACCTTCTGAACGCCAAGGGGCTGCCGCGCCAATCCTTCAAGAACCTCGGTGAGATATTCCAAGGATCAGGCCTGATTGCCTCGCCGACCGAAGAGCGTGCCCGTTACGTGTATGCCCTGAGCGAAGAGTTGTCGCGGACGATCAGCGATATCGATGGCGTTTTTTCTGTACGTGTTCACGTCGTGCTGCCGCATAACGACCTTGTGCGAGCCGGTGCCACGCCATCCTCGGCCTCGGTGTTTATCAGGCACGACGCAAAAACAAATGTCGCGGCTCTGCTGCCAAAGATAAAGATGCTTGTAGCCGACAGCATCGAAGGCCTGTCCTACGATAAGGTGGAAGTGGTTTTGGTGCCGGTAGAACGGTCCGCACACGAGCAACGGCCCGATCCGACTGCTGTTTTGCCACAAGCATCACTACCTCTTCCTGCGCCACTTCTGGCGACCGTAACAGGTTTTGCCGCAGCCGTATTCGCCGTGGCCTGTTATCTCTTGATCGGCGTTGTTACGCGTCGGCGCAAGCAATCAACCGGCGTTTCCAAGGTCGAGGGGCGCCGGGATGCTTCTGCTGTCGAGGCCATTCGCAAAAGAATGCCTGCAATTGGACGTGGGTGACATCTCATTGCCAATGCCTATACAGACCGCCCGACCTGATGGTCCGCACTTTACGGGCGCGAGCGAGCTTGCGGCTTCGGCCCATCCAACCCGTCTTGCGGCGCGTCTTGATCCAGCGTTATCGGCCGAAACGTTAGTGAAGTTGCAGAAGTGTTCCAGACTGCATCCAAGGCTGGCAGAATTGCTGGGCAACGATGACGTGGATCTGAACCACATCGGCTGCAGGCCGGACCTTCTACGCGGGCATGATCCATATCGAGCTGCCCTTCTTGCTGGTAGTATCTGGCATGCCCGTTCGCTGGTCGCGTTTGTCTCTCAGCCTGAGCTTGCCATCCTTGTTAAACGCATCGGCGTGGATGCACACGCATTCGGAATCCGACACCTGCTGCATGCTGTTGACAAAAGACTGATCTCGGACCCAGAAAAACTCGCTCAGCAAATCGAATACGATGGACACGCATGTCTTGGGGCTTGGCTCCAGGACAGTTCAGCGACCGAGCGTAACCGCGTGCTTCTTCGATTGCCCGAGGGGACTGCCGCGGAGACTCCAGCACCTGAGCATTGGACCGCCGCCGGCCAATTGCTTTCACTTGTAGTAGCTCATTTTGAGACAGAGACCCCGGTGAAATGACAGTCGAACTTTCCGAGGGGCCAATAGCGCCGCAGATGCGTCCAGTCGGACCACTGATACCCGCGAGCGAGCTCGAAACCTGGCACAGCGCCGCGCAAGCCCTTGCCGCGGCAGAACGGCATCGGCAGCGCGTTCGAAACTGGGCACGCGCGGTTTACCAGCGGGCGTGGGCGCGCGGCCACATGGAGGGCTCGAATGCAGGCACCGAGGAGATGGCAGGGTTGATTGCGGAGACAATCTCCGAAATCGCGCGACGAAAGGCGGCTCTGGAGCAGGAATTGCCGCAGCTCGTGATGGAAATATTGAGCGATCTTATCGGCGCTTTCGATCCGGGCGAGCTATTGGTGAGGGCTGTTCGTCACGCCATAGAGTGTCAATACAGCGGCGCCGACGTTTGCCTTCATGTTTCTCCCATGCAAGTCGACATGCTTGCACGAGAGTTTGCTCGATGCGACGGCCAGGATGGTCGACCAAGGGTGCGGATCGAGCCCGACCCGACATTGTCGCCGCAACGCTGCGTGCTGTGGAGCGAGTACGGCAATGTTGACCTTGGACTTGACGCCCAGATGCGCGCGCTGCGCCTTGGTTTCGGGACGCTCTGTGAGAAAGGCGAGCTATGAGAAAGCCCGTCCCAGAACATAACGCTGACGCCGACACTCGAGCTCTCGTTCCAGCAATCTCGTCTTTGAGGGCTGCGGCCAAGCGAATTGACACGCGTGCGGTGCGCGGTCGGATCACGCGGGCTATCGGCACACTGGTTCATGCCGTCTTGCCAGACACTCGTATTGGGGAACTTTGCCTCCTAGAGGACCCGCGAACCGGGCTGTCGCTCGAGGCCGAGGTGATCGGCCTGTCGGGTGATGGTGTATTGCTGACACCGATCGGGGACTTGGTGGGCCTATCCAGCCGCGCAGAGGTCGTGGCCACTGGCCGAATGCGTGAGGTGCCCGTCGGCGGCGATTTGCTCGGTCGCGTGATCGACAGTCGTTGCCGCCCATTGGACGGCAAAGGCGAAATCAAGACCGTCGAAACTCGGCCCCTGCATGGCAGAGCCCCCAATCCGATGACGAGGCGCATGATTGAGCGGCCATTCCCGCTTGGGGTCCGTGTCCTCGATGGTCTGCTAACGTGCGGCGAGGGCCAGCGGATCGGGATTTATGGCGAGCCAGGTGGTGGCAAGTCGACGCTGTTGTCACAGATCGTAAAGGGTGCCGCCGCTGACGTCGTCATAGTGGCGCTCATAGGCGAACGTGGACGGGAAGTTCGTGAATTCATCGAAAGGAATCTTGGTGAAGAGGGCCTTCTCCGTACAGTCGTCGTGGTTGAAACATCCGACCGCTCGGCGGTAGAGCGTGCGCAATGCGCTCCAATGGCGACTGCGCTCGCGGAATATTTCCGCGATCAAGGCCTACGCGTTGCTCTCATGCTGGATTCGCTGACGCGCTTCTGCCGCGCTATGCGCGAAATAGGCCTTGCTGCGGGTGAGCCGCCGACGCGACGGGGCTTTCCTCCTTCCGTTTTTGGCATGCTGCCAGGCCTGCTCGAGCGCGCCGGCATGGGTGAGCGGGGCTCAATCACGGCCTTCTATACGGTGCTTGTAGAGGGTGATGGCACGGGTGATCCAATCGCCGAGGAATCGCGTGGTATTCTCGATGGCCATGTCATCCTCTCACGCGCTATTGCGGCGCGATCGCATTTCCCCGCTATTGATGTGCTGCAGAGTCGCAGCCGCGTCATGGATGCAGTCGTTTCGGGGACACATCGCAAGGCAGCATCCATTTTCCGCGAGCTCCTGTCGCGCTATGCCGAGACCGAGTTCTTGATCAATGTTGGCGAATACAAGCCAGGTGGAGATCCCCTGACTGACCGGGCTGTCGCGTCAATCGACGAACTGAGGGAGTTTCTGCGCCAGAGCGAAGATGACGCGTCAGATTTCGAGGAGACGGTCGCATGGATGTCGCGTCTGACCGCGTAAACTGGATTCAGTCTTCGAGGTTACGGCTTCTGAAGGAAATGCAAGAGCGTCGTGCCCTTGGCGAGCTGTCCAAGAAGGAAGCCCAGCGCGATGTGGCCGCCTCAGCCGTACAAAATGCCTCTAGGGAGCTTGCAATGATACAGCAACATTGTTCAAGAAAAGAAGCAGCGCTCTATCAGCATCTGATGTCACTCGACAACTTGTCTAGCGCAGCGCTCGACCGTCACCGCCTTCACACTGAACAACTTGCCGCTGAGATCAAATCCAGACGGCAGATGCTTGATGATACCCAAATCGCTCAAGAGGAGGCTGAGATGGCGGCGTCCAGGACGAGGGAGCTATGGGTCATATGTTCGGCGGCAAGGGACAAATGGCAACAAATCGAGGACGACGTGCGGCGCGCCGTCGAGACTCATTCGGAGGCCGCAGCCGAGATCGAGGCCGACGATGAGATACTGCTGAAATATGCGAGGGGGTCGCTTGCCTAAATGCCGCGCAACCGGATCCGACGGTCGCAAGAGGTCGTCCGAATGACACGACCGTGCAGTCTTTGATAGGCGCTGTGGTCACACCCGCCATGTTCGAACCAGTTCTGAAACTGTCCCACACGGTTGTCTCGTGGCTCAATGATACAGCAGCGCCGCGCACGCCGTTTCAAAGCCGGATCAACGAGGTGCCGCTATCGGTGCGAACGGCAGGGCTTGTCTGGCAGCAGGAACCTGCTGCCATTCCGATGCTTGACTGCGTCTGGAGAGTGGGAGCCGAAACGGTCATCTTGTCACTGTCGCGCCCGCTCGTAGAGGAGTTCATCACGACAGTGCAGAACGGCTTGGCCTTCCCTTCCGAGCCAACTGCTTCGCTAATTCTCGAACTCGCTCTGGAGCCGCTTGTCACTCGACTGGAGGAGACGACGCGTCTGAACGTGCAACTCGTGCGGGTATGCGAAGCCACGATGCTGGCTCCTCATCTTGAACTCGACATCATTTTCGGCGCGGTCAAGGGCAAGGGCCGTCTATTCCTGTTCACGCCACTTGACGGCTTAGTACCGCCTGCGTTTCGCGCGCTAGGCGAACTGCTTGCCCAGTTGCCGCGGCAGCTGGGCGGGCTGCCTCCAGAGCTCCCGCTCATTGTTGCAGGAGAGGTCGGCACGCTTCGCCTTCCTGCGGCGCTTCTTCGAAGCGCATGTGTCGGTGATGCATTGTTGCCCGATATTGCGCCGTTCGGCCGCGGCCAGATCACCCTAGCTGTCGACCAGTTGTGCGCCGAGGCGGATCTTGACGGCGATGAATTAATCTTGCGGGGGCCTTTCCGCCCGCGACCGTGTCCTTTGGAGAGTGCGCATATGACACAACCCGGATCGCAACTGGAGCTTACTAAGGATCTCGACGATGTCGAGATCGTGCTTGTCTTTGAATGCGGCCGCTGGCCTATTTCTCTTGGGGAATTAAGAAGTGCCGGCGAAGGGCATATTTTTGAACTTGGATGGCCGATCGACGGCCCGGTCGACATAGTGGCCAATGGTCAGCGTATCGGGCGTGGCGACATTGTCCGCATCGGAGAAGAGCTGGGCATCAGGCTGCGTGGCGGGTTTGCATGCAATGAGTGAAGCTCAGCCGACAATCCTGGCGCTTCTTGCGGTTACCGCCGGACTCGGTCTGCTGGTTTTAGCAGTTGCCACGACAACGGCCTTTGTAAAGGTATCAATTGTTCTTTTCCTCGTCCGCAATGCGCTCGGGACCCAGACCATACCACCCAATGTGGTGCTGTACGCCGCGGCGATGATCCTCACTATGTTCGTTAGTGCGCCCGTTGCTGAGCAGACCTATGACCGCATGTCGGATCCCAAGCTCCACTATCAGACATTCGACGACTGGGTAAGCGCCGCTAAAGCCGGAAGTGAGCCCTTGCGCGAGCATCTCAAGAAATTCACAAATGAAGAGCAGCGGCGATTTTTCCTATCTTCGACAGAAAAGGTCTGGCCAGAGGAAATGCACGCTGCAGCAACGCCTGATGACTTTGCAATACTTGTACCATCTTTCTTGCTATCAGAATTGAAGCGCGGATTTGAGATAGGATTTCTACTTTATCTGCCTTTTATTGTTATAGATCTGATAGTGACAACTATCTTGATGGCAATGGGTATGTCGATGGTCTCACCAACTGTTATATCTGTCCCGTTCAAGATCTTTTTGTTTGTTGCCATTGATGGTTGGTCAAAATTGATGCATGGGCTTGTGCTGAGTTATACGTTACCGGGAGGCTGATCATCACTGAATCCAGCATCATTACTCTTATGAGCCAATCACTGGTGGTTTTCATGATCTGGATTCTACCGCCGCTCATTGCATCAGTGGTTGTCGGCCTCGTCATCGGCATCCTCCAGGCGGCGACGCAGATCCAGGATGAAAGCTTGCCGCTCACCGTGAAGCTTCTGGTCGTTGTCGCGGTGATTGGGCTGTTTGCTCCTGTGCTAAGCGCCCCGCTCATAGAGCTAGCCGATCAGATCTTCACCGAGTTTCCCGCAATGACACTTAGCTACTAGTCCGCCCCATGGACGCGCCATCGGCCGATATTCAAATTCTGATCCAGACGGCTCTCGAACTCGTCGTTGCGGCAGGTCTTGGGGCAGCCCGCGCGATGGGCATCATGCTGATCTTTCCCGTATTCACACGCTCGCAGATCAGTGGGCTGATCCGGGGCTGTTTGGCTGTTGGCTTCGCACTACCATGCCTGGCACACGTCAGCGGCGGATTGCCGGCGCTGGATTCTGATACACGCCTGATCCAGCTAACCCTGCTCGGATTCAAGGAAGTTTTTGTCGGTGTACTCCTTGGCACTTTTCTTGGCATTCCGCTTTGGGGCCTTCAGGCTGCCGGGGAGCTTATCGACAACCAACGCGGCATCAGCAGCCCGACCGCTTCGGCCGATCCCGCGACGAACAGTCAGGCTTCCGCGATGGGCGTTTTTCTGGGGATCACTGCGATTGCCATATTCGTCGGATCAGGAGGCCTGGAAACTTTGATCAGTGTCCTGTACCGCAGCTACTTGATCTGGCCGGTGTATCAGTTTCACCCGACACTGAGCGGGCCAGGAGCAATGGAGTTGTTGGGGCTTCTCGACAGCATAATGCGCACGGCATTATTGGTATCGGGGCCTGTCGTGTTCTTCCTGATACTGATTGATATATCGATGATGCTGCTGCGTCGCTTTGCCCCGCAATTTAAGGCGAGCCAACTGTCTCCGGCAATCAAGAACATTGTCTTTCCAGTTCTCATGGTCACCTACGCCGCCTATCTGGTGGAGAGCATGAAACTGGAGGTCACACGTGCCAACGGCGTGCTGGAGTGGTTCGACAAATTGCTGCCATGAGCGACACAAGTGAAGAGAAGACACACGCCGCCAGCCCGAAGAAGTTAAGTGAAGCGCGCAAAAAAGGACAGCTGCCACGTAGCTCCGATTTCGTACGCGCGGTCGGGACTTGCGCTGGGCTCGGCTACCTTTGGCTAAGAGGCAGCGTGATCGAGGACAAATGCCAGGAAGCGCTCCTATTAGCCACCAAGTTGCAGAGCCTACCTTTCGATACCGCGGTGCCTCAGGCATTGGTTGTGCTCGTCCAACTCACCGTCGCGGCTGTTGGCCCGCTGCTTGGAACCCTCGTCGCCGCGGTGATTTTGGCCAGCCTGCTAGCCAATGGTGGATTTGTCTTCTCTCTGGAGCCGATGAAGCTCAGCTTTAAGAAAATTGACCCCTTTGAAGGGCTGAAGCGCTTGGGGTCTGCTCGTTCCATGGTCGAAGTCTGCAAGACCATGTTCAAGGTATTGGTTCTCAGCGCAACCTTTTCCATTGTCCTTCTCGGGATGTGGAAGACAATGGTCCCTCTGCCGATCTGCGGCATGGGCTGTGTTGGCCTCATCTTTATGGAGACAAAATTGCTGATGGGAATTGGCGCCGGCGCACTGCTGGTCGGCGGACTGATCGATCTTCTGCTCCAGCGCGCGTTGTATCTGCGCGAAATGCGCATGACCAATACCGAAGTGACGCGCGAGTCGAAGGATCAGCAAGGAGCGCCAGAGTTGAAAGGTGAACAGCGTCGCATCCGCGAGGAGGCGGCCGACGAGCCTGCGCTTGGCGTGCATCGCGCCACGCTGGTCTTAACAGGAAGGGCGGTCCTGATCGGTCTGCGTTACGTTCGCGGTGAAACCGGGGTGCCGTTCTTAGTTTGCCGTGCCGAAGGTGAGCGCGTTTCACATGTGTTGAGCGAGGCGCGGGCACTACGCCTGACGATCGTCCATGACCATGTCTTAGCGCGTCAGCTGATAGGCACTACAAAACTCGGCCACGCGGTTCCTATGCAATATTTCCAGCCTGTCGCGAAAGCATTCTTTGCCGCAGGCTTGGCCTAGTCATTGGAAGTCCACGACTGCCAGTTCAAAACTGACCTGGCTCCATGCTAGTGGCAAATGTCGGCTGGCCATCCGTGCCCCAGTGTCTCTGTCAGGCCAACCGCGCAACCGCGGGCCTGGGGCAATCACTCCCCTCGGATCTGCCACCCAGCAACTACGGCAAGTCCTCCGGGCATGACCTTGCAGCCTCTGCTGGCCGGTGCGTGGCGCAGTCCGAGGTTTTGAGGCCGGCAGTGCGGATTTGATTGGTGCAGCCGTTGGAATGCCCTCGTCAGCTAGTCGTCAACTAAGCGCCCTATGTTGAACAGCCGTGCTAACTTGAGCTCGGTTGCGAAACATAGGAGTACGAATCGTCATGTATGGTCGAATTGGTGGCTCATCCGATAGTTACCGCGCGCATAATGCCGGCGAGCAATCGGATGCAGGAAGCGAAGGGTTCGCGGACACATTTGCCCGAATGCACTTATCCGGATCGGAAGGTAGCGGCGCCTCATCATCGGCGGCTCCCCAAGCATACTCCCTCAATTCCCGACCTCCTGTGGTGGAGATCAACAGGACTTCCTTCAGGAGACAGGTGAGGCAATTTCATGGTGATGAAATCACGCACATCGCCGACAATCCTCAAGAGTATTCGGAGTTCGTATCGTCACGAGCCAGGCGCACCGCGGACGTTGCTCAGCAATATGGCATCCGTCGAGATACGGAGCACGCGCGATATTTCAGTTACCAATTGGGAGACCGGAGTGCCGGACTGCTGAGAATGGAAGGCGGATTCAGCATGAACGAGTTCGAATCGGAAAGTTGGCGGGAACAATTTCCTGGTCGAACTGAGGTCACTTCCATAGTGGATCTTCAAGTCGCCCATCCGCTCGTCGAAAATGCGGGCGATATTCTGCTGGAGCATCAACTTCGGATAGACGGCGACCGACCGTTGCTGAATTGGCGTGCGGCTAATCCGGAAGCACAAGCGCGCGCGCAGACGATGGGGTTTGTTGAAGTGGATCATGGCGACCTGGTGCTTGACCCTACGCAGCATCCCGACAAATGGACGAAGAACAGTGCCGGTGAGTGGCAGCGTGCAGGCAAACCTCCACTCTATCTCCACAAAACCGAGGACAGCGACAGCAGCGATAGCGGGTCCGACGACGATTTCATGTGATTTGTCGACCCGCCGCCGAGCCTTGCAACTGGTGACGGTTGCAAGGCTGTTGGCAGTGAATGCTAATTGTCCGGCGACAGCCCCGCCTTAGCGCCAGCGCCGCCGAGCAATCCAGCCCATCTCCCAGACAATAAACTGCGGATGCGCATCGTGGGTGCTTGCGAGCGGATTGTATTCGGGCCGGAACTCCGCCTCTTGGATACGAGCTCTCCCGAATCCAATTTTCTCCACCACACCGTTGGGTCGTTGCGATGCGCCGATCCCGATCGGATCGGCTATGCCTGCTCCGCGCTCGCAGGAAGACCTTCCGCCTCGATCTTGGCGGCGCGATCTCGGCGATAAGTTGGATGGGAGGCAAGATACGCCGCCACGTCAACAGCAGGTAACGCGACATCGCAAATCGGCCCTGACGGTAGCCGATCGACTCCAATCGCCGGACCGCAACTCGCGCAGCGGCATTCGCGGTTTGGCCAGGAGAAATGCTCGCTGACTCACAGCGTGGCCGGCCGCATTCTGCCCTAGACCCCAAAGTACGTGCCCTGTCATGCAGCCTGCGCCGACGGGAGCTCGGCACGCGAATGGCGTGGTTGGCGGCCAAGCCCCGAGGTCAACAAGGACTTACAGAAAGCGGGGGTGAGTTTGCCGCGATGAATTATGACCTTCTCGCGACCGGACCTAGCATCGGCTTCCTCTCGCTCTCGATTGTAGCCGCGCTGTTCGTTGGATTTAACGTGGCAAGCGGTGAATTCGGAATCAGCCAGCCCTTCCAAGTTTCTGGCCATGACGGGGCGACTCGTGTGGATGTGCACCCACATCGGGCTCGGCATCGCACCATTGACCAGCATCTTGGGCTGCAGCTCCATCTCAAACAGCTTTCCTGGCTCGCCACGCAGCGCGACCGGTGCCTCCGGCGGCATCAATTCGTCGGCATTGCACAAATGTTCCAGGTATTTTTGCGCCGGAAATGCGTAGGTCTTCATGCAATCAGTCGTAATGCCGGCTTTTCCTTCATTCAATGCGTTGGCCTGTCCCAGCACCATGTTCAGCAACCCTTTGAGCTGGTCTGTGCGTTCGTGCACTTTGGGTAGCTGGGTGGAGGTGAGTAGCAGGCGTACATTACGCCCCTGCAACCCGGCGAGACAGGTTTGCATCTCAATGGCCTGGGCTCGCAGGTACTGGGCCACATCGTCCACGACCTTACCGGCCTCCTCAGGCTTCATCTGGCGCACTTGGGAGACGACGCTTTGCTGACCGGCCAGATCGAACTGCAAAAGTTCGTCCAATCGTTTGAGCCGCTCCGTCAATACCTCCATTGACAACGCGGCGCCCCCGATTGTCGAGCCTGCCCCCGACGAACTCGCAGCCACCTCTTGCGCTCTCACCTGTGTACTCGCAACTTGATCCGAGCGCGCGAGAACCTTGGCTGCTGGCACTGTGCCGGCGTTCGCAGCGACTGGTGTTGATGGCTGCCCGGCGGCAGAAGTCCCGGCGCGAGCTGCCGACTTATGCTTTGACTTCCCTTTCCTTCGCGCTGTAGTGCCTTCTGACACTGCAGCCGTACCAGCAGTGTCAGCCGGTATCGCAGCGCCTGCCCTGGCCGGCATCGCAGCGCCCGCCTGGGCCTGTGGCGCCATGATGGCTGACGGCGGAGACTGCAGGTTCAACAAGTGCATGGCATCGTGCGCAGTGATCCATGCATCGTCCACGATCCGTTCGAACAGTTTCAATGGGAGGCCGGCATCTGGGTAGGTATGGCTTAGCTTGGTATGCACCTCGTGCAACGCCAATCCAAAATCCGAAAGCCGCTCCATGATTTTTTCTACAACCGCGCAATCATGAGCGTTGAGTGCTTTGCCATCATCCATTATGCCCTTCGCCAAAGAGAGGGCGCGAAGAGCTTCTTGAACGGCGCTTGCCATCAGCTGCACCACTCCATTCCGACCGACGAGGAGTTCCTTCAAATCTGGCTCGAACCTGCTCGCCCGCAGTTCAATCTTGGCCCGCGCAAGACCGATCCGCTCACGGACCAGCCAGATCCTGACACTCAGTACCGAGCCGGCACGCAGCCGCAGTGCGCACCGCTCGGCTTCCCGCATCACGGGCGTTCCACTGGATAGGCTAGCGGTGGCAGCGCAGGCGGATCGCTGCCGTTCGGAGCGCCATGCCTTTTTTTCCCACCACTTAATTGCCGCCGTATGGTGGTTCTCCACATTTAAAATCAACAGCTCCTGCCGGTCCGCCTGGGAGTAGGAGTAGAGATTATCGACCATACCTGCCGCTTTCTTGGTCTTTTTGTCCAATTTCGTGATCGTCGACAGGCCAAGTTTGTCTACTTCATTCGCGGCGTCGCACACGATCTGGCAACATCTACGCACCTTGTCGTCTGGCATAATTGTCTGCGCCTCAGCCGCAGGCAGGCTAGCGCGGTACTCCAGAATTGCTGAGGCTGCATCGACGACCCGACTGATCAGCTCCACCGCCTCCTCGGGGACGTCGGTTTTCCTGGCCGCAGCCTCGCAATCAGTCAGTTGTTGAACAAGACTGTTCATTCTGAGCTGTGTCGGACTGATATCTTCATTTGACGATGAGCTGGTGCCTTCCACCTGCGCGGTTGATAGTTGGCTACCGACCGGCGCCATGGCTTCGCCCTCAGACATGGAGGGAGAACCGCGCCGCCTTGCGGCTGCGCCACGTGGCGCTACGGTTCCGCGTGGTGGCGCAGCGGCTCCACGTGGCGGTGCGTTCAGGATTTGATCTTCGCCAATCGAGGCGCCTGGCAGACTTTCGCGGGCATCGCCTGGACCGCGCGCAACTGGAAGGGAGGAGGGCCTCCTATCGGCGTCCCCAGAGCGCATCTGCTCCACAACGGAATCGAATGACTGTCCACCTTCTCCCGCAGCAAGACTTGATTGCGAAAGGGAACTGCTCGCCCGCCCCGCGCGGCTGGCTCCAGTTTCAGCCTGCGATTTCCGTGGTCGGCCAATGCCCTTCATATTGCGTCTCCGTAGTAGGCGAGAATGTGCTGCTATTGTGCTGGCGGCTGACGAGACCAGCGGCATCTTTCGGTTAACGTCACGGTCAGCCAGACCCGCGACGGCGTAATGTTCCCGCCAAAGTGCTTCTCAGTAGCTGGCCAAGATTGGCCCGAGCTCACAGGACTTTCGCAACGTTGCCATCGATGTCCTGAGATTATCAGCGCTTCAGTCCGCCGATTTCCAGGAACAGCGAATGAAATCAGACCAACTCGGCTAGCTCCCCTTCCTAGACACGTGCCTGACGATTTTATTGAGGCGTCACTCCTCTCGTTCGCCACCGACAAAGTCACACATTTGCTTCAGAGAAGCGTGTGCGTTGCGTATCGCGCGGGAAACCATTTCGATCTATAGTTACAAAAAGTGTCGAGACGGGACCTTTGGATCCGAAGGTCAGGCACGGCCGGCCTAGATAGACCGCTTGGCTGACGATTAGCTGACGATGGGAGTTCTCACGAACAGGGCAAGAAAATCCGACCGCTTCAAGCTTTCGATATGGTGAGAAGAGGATCCGCACCGGCCTCCCAAAGCCGGCAGACCATCCCATGTTCGTGCCGTCGCCGACCTTCTCGAAGCCAATGAGCTCACCGCGCCGGGCCGTGATGTGCAGGCGAGAGAATGGTGATGCAAAGACCGAGTTCCTGCTCGTTGCGTGCGCCCGTGGAGCCAGCAAGAATACGGTCATTGCGGTCATGCAGCACGTGGACCGTGTCTCCTGTTCGACACCACAGCATCGAGGATGCAAACGAGCTGCTGCGGCTGCCATTCGGTCGCGGCATGCGTGGACGGCGGGATTGGCCGAACAGCCGAGATCGTGGTCGACTGTTCGATGCGAGAGCAACATCCTGCAGAGCATACGTTTTTGCGCTGGCCGGTTTTTGTCAAAAGCCGTCAGGTTCTCGAAAGCTCCCGCCCTTAGCTTGATCGAGGTTAACCTTTAACACGTCGCCGCCAATGGCAAATGCCGGAGTACCTGATGATAGCAGCAATTGGGAGTGGAGTTGGCAACCTCGGGACTTCCTTGATCCGAAAGGGCCATGGGGATTCGAAATCCGAGCATTCTGGTGATGGCAAGCCGGCTGGTGGCAATGATGGCAAGCCAGCTGGTGGGAATGATGGCAAGCCAGCTGGCGGGAACGATCGGGCGGATAACCGGACCGTTTCAAATGATCAACTTCAAGACAACTCACAGTCTGCAGCACAAAGTGAAGCCTTCCAAAGTATCCTGCGATCGTTCGCGTTCCAATTCGCGAACGATGCGATGGCTGAGGCCGATGAAGCTTTGGATGACACAGAAGATGCCTGACGCGGGAAAATCCGGCGTGAGGTCATACAGGCCGTTATTGACGGCACAACTCCAACAGAAAAAGGAATGATCATGGCTGCAGTTGATAATAATAAAAAATCAGGCAATACCAATACCAGTAGCGCCGGCAATACCGATAAAACTAACAGTGGCACTCCCGGCAATACAAGCGGAGCTGATGCTACTGCTTTTCAGGCGCAAGTGCAGGAACTAACCAATGTTAGCTTGGAGGCGACGAAAAGGAGTGTCCAGTTGCGCACTCTAACGACCAATCTCCAGACCATCAAGAAGGCCGCCGACGAACGCGTTTCGTAATGTCGGAAGCGGGTTTTAGACTGCCCCCTAGCGCGTCTCCTTATTGACGCGACGTAGTCCCGAAATGAGCCGCATGGCAATTGCCATGCGGCTTCTATCCTGTTTGAGAGATGCTCTGTGGATGACGCCGTTTCCCTCCGTTTCGAAGTGCGTTCGGGGCACTATTGCGGTCTGACCGGCAAGACGGATCTTCAAAAGTGTTTAATCGGCAGCGGCTTCGATGCCGATTTGGTCTTTGTCGAGCAGGGACTGGCACCGCATCACCTTCGTGTAACTCTTCTTGGCAAGTCGATCGAACTGGAGGCGCTTGCACCCGGAATCAGTATCGAGGGCAACCGGAATATCGCCGCAGGCCAGTCCGTTGTTGTGCCCCTTCCTGTCGTCCTGCTCGTAGGCGAGATGTCCATTGCTTTGTCCGTGCAGGATGCAGAGCCGCCTGGTTCGACCGGCATACCGCGCCTACCGATCGGTGTGCTCGCCATGGTCATAATCAGCTCACTCGGGATCGGCGCGCTTTCAGGCACGATCTCCTATCTTGGCAATGCAAGTGGATCGAGCCCCAATTCACTTCGGGCTGAAGTCGCGTCCAGAACGATCAGTCACCGCGCTGACAATGAACTTACGGAGGCAGCGGCCCAAGAGCTGCAGGAGGAAGTCGATCGAGCGGGTCTTCTCGACGTCAAGATTGGGTCGGCAAAGGGTGTTGTGACCGCCGAAGGCACCGTCACGTCTGAATCGGTCATCAGCTGGCAGAAGCTTCAGCAATCGTTCGATCGTCGCACCAAGGGTACTCTAACACTGGTGAACGGAGTGCTCATCAAAGAGGAGAAGGCGCCATCCGCAATCGCGGTCGAAGCTGTGTGGCATGGGGTCCAACCATATATTGTCATCGACAGCGAGAAGTATTTTGTCGGCGCCATTTTGGCTGATGGATGGGTGGTCGAACGTATTGAGGACAGCCGTGTGCTGCTGAGCAGGAATGGCCGCATTGCTGCTCTCCAATATTGAAAGCTCGCAGGCCCCATCAAGCAGCACTCTATGGCCAGCCAAACATCCTGTCGCGCTCGGTGCTGACAAGCTGGCTGCGTTGGAAACATTTGCTGCCCAGCCATTTCGCGCCTGCTTGTGGCTCTCATGCAGGGTCACGCGCTGGCCAAGGCTGAGGCGCCTTCGGAGTTCGAAAGCCACGTTTCATGGCGTAACAGCAGAGTAAGTCTCAACCGATTGCAAAGGTGTCTCGATGGCCAACGTCCTGCGTGACTTCATCAAGCGTGCGCCGGCCAGCCCGGATTTAATGGTTGCGTTGATGCTGCTTCTGGCTGTCGCGATGATGGTCATGCCTATCCCGGTCGTGGTGGTCGACGCCCTGATAGGATTCAATATGGGGTTGGCCATACTGCTGATGATGGTTGCCCTGTATGTCAGTACTCCACTTGATTTTTCCTCTTTGCCCGGCGTTATTTTGATTTCCACTGTATTCCGTCTCGCGCTCACGGTCGCAACGACGCGACTGATCCTGGCCGAGGGGGAGGCCGGCAGCATTATTCATACTTTTGGCGATTTCGTCATTTCAGGCAATATCGTGGTGGGTTTCGTCATATTTCTGGTCGTCACCATGGTGCAATTCATGGTCCTCGCGAAGGGTGCCGAACGGGTGGCAGAAGTGGCGGCGCGTTTCACGCTGGATGCTCTGCCGGGCAAGCAAATGGCGGTCGACGCAGAGCTACGCAACGGCCACATCGATGCCAACGAATCCCGCCGGCGGCGCGCCGAATTGGAGAAGGAAAGCCAACTCTATGGCGCGATGGACGGCGCGATGAAATTTGTGAAGGGCGATTCCATCGCCGGGCTGGTGGTTATCTGCATCAACATGCTGGGTGGAATTTCGATCGGCCTGCTCTCCAAGGGCATGTCCTTCGGCGAGGTACTGCATCACTACACTCTGCTGACGATAGGCGATGCATTGATATCGCAGATTCCGGCCCTTCTGCTCTCCATTACTGCGGCGACCATCGTCACCCGTGTGACTGGGACGGCGAGGATCAACCTCGGTACAGAAATGGTCAGTCAGCTCACGGCCAGCACTCGAGCCTTGCGACTGGCGGCCGGCGTCCTGGTTGTAATGGGGTTCGTTCCTGGGTTTCCCCTCCCCGTCTTTCTGATGCTGGCCGCAGTGTTCGCTGCGGTAAGCATTGTCAAGGCTGATGTGCTGGGCGCCGGCGCTGCCGATGCGAAAGGTGGAACTGCAGCGGAGCCTAAGCAAGCCGCGCCTGCGAAGGAATTCCCGATCGCATTTTTTCTAGCGCCAGATCTTATGCAGGCGGTCGATCAAGCCGAATTGCAAAAACATATTGGGCGCGTTTCGCTCCTGGTCACAGCCGATCTGGGCATTATCGTTCCTCGCATCCCTGTCTTGGTTGACGAGCAACTGCCTGCATCGCAATTCCGAATTGATGTCGAGGGCGTGCCAGTCGAACAGGACGCCTTAGATCCAAACCAGATGGCGCTCCGAGCCGATGTAGCGCACGTCGACTCGAGCGGTGTCCGCCTTAGACGTGAGCCGAAAACGGACAGACTCCCGGTTGAACATACCCCTGCAAAGGCCCTTACGGGCGCCGGCACGGAGCATAGGGCTCCCGGCGAACTCCTCGCCTTGCGCGTCCATGCAGCGTTGACCCGCTACGCACCGCGATTGGTGGGCATCCAAGAGACCCGACATTTCCTGGGCCGAATGGAGCAGGAATATTCTGAGCTTGTGAAAGAGGTGCTACGCACGACGCCGATCCCTCGGATTGCCGATGTTCTGCGCCGCCTCCTGGAGGAAGGTATCCCAATCCGCCACACCCGTCTCGTGTTGGAGGCATTGGCCGAATGGAGCGAGCGTGAGCAAAACGTTGCCCTGCTGACGGAATATGTCCGTTCTGGTTTGAAGCGACAGATCTGCCACCGCCATGCCAACACGGAGGGCATCGTGTCCGCCCTGGTCGTCGAGCGCGAGAGCGAGGATGTGATGCGTGGCGCGGTTCGAGATTCGGATGCAGGCCCCTATCTCGCACTGGAGGATCGGCAAAGCGAAGCGATGCTATCACAGATACGTCAGGTCCTTTCGAACGCAGAACCGGGTCAAACCCGCCCTATTCTGTTGACGTCGATGGATGTCCGACGTTTCGTCCGCGGCTTTCTGACGCGAAACGGGGTTGATCTCGCCGTGCTGTCTTATCAAGACCTCGCCTCCGACTTTACAATTCGCCCCGCAGGATCCGTCACACTCCCGCACGGATCGAACAGCGGATTGTTAGAGTAGTCCCACCTTTCCTAACTGAACGCCACGCGCCTCCCCGATAACTGAGAGATAACATGAATAGTAATACAGTTTCTCCATCGCCTATGTTTCTGCGCCGGAACTCACTTCTTTTTGCCGTACTCGCCATTCTGCCTTTGGGCGGTTGCGCCAGCTGGCAAAAGCCGGCTCTTTCCGTGCAGGAGACATCTTCCCCCGAGTTGCTCAGCGCCGATCAAATCGATCCGGCTATGCGCGAACGCATTTTGCGCGAAGTTGGTCAGGATGTTCAAGAGCGGGCTTTGCGGGATGAGGTGAAGCAGCACCCGGACAATGTTGATGCGGCGATACGACTTACAAATGCCTTGGTGGGCCAGAAGCGCCCGCACGAAGCGGTTGAGGTGCTCGACAGCGTCTTGGTTGCAGCCCCAGGAAACGTACGTGCATTGAATGCGAAGGGCGTGATTTTGGACATTGAGGGGCGGCATGACGCGGCACAGGCCCTGTATCGGCGAGCTCTCGAAAACGAGCCAGGCAATCAGATGGTGCAGCATAACTTCAATCTGTCGCTTGCCTTTAACGGCAAGTCCGAACAACCAAGGTTAGCACGATCGCAATAGGTGGGCACAGTGCATGCGCAGCCTGTTCCCCGGCTCGAACACGCGCTCGGCTCCCATCATAGATGGCCCCCTGAAGAGAGCCATATCTATGCAAAACAGTTGCTCCAGATCTGGCCGGCAGAGATCGGCAGGAGAGCCGGATGACATCACGCGGCCACCCGCAAGGCCACCCGCCTCGCTTCGTTGCCAGAGCGCCCTCTCCCTCGCCGGTCACCGTCTCGCAATGCGGCGACCTGGCTTAAGGCGGTCGACCGAGCGCCCGATGCAGTAGCCATGAATACGTAACGCAGCGATGGACCCGCCGGATCGTGTCGCGCTTGTGCTGGCCGTCCCTGCCATTACAGCACGGTGATTGTAGCTGGATCCTATTCTAGAGGCATCGATGGTGTGGATGCCTTCGATCCAAACAATCGATTTGTTGAATTCGTCCGCCTGAGGAAATTAGCTGCGGCGATCCGACTTCCGACGCCTGCAGGCGCAAAACCAACAGCGTGAGCGCTGCGGGTCCGGAGGCAGGCTGCAAAGTGCAATCACCAGCGCTGAAAAGCGGCAAGTGAAGAATGTATCGCTCGGGCGACTTCTGTGTTGTGCATGGTTGCCCCGCGAGGTGAACTGTAGCAGCTTGGCAGCTCAGCGTTCACGAAAGGAGAAAAGATTTGGGGCCAAGCAAAGACCGGCTTTTTTGATTGTCTTGCTGTATCGCTATGGTGGGGCGGGCGCGACCGCTCCCATAATTCAATACGCTGCCTTTAGCGATGGACGATGACGGGATGCGTCGCCGAGACTTCAATGGTGGAGGAGCAGCGCACCCGTCGATCCATTTGCTTTCAGCGGCAACCGCCACTATGAAGCGACACTTCGCCCAACTGTGTTTCAAGCTGCCCGGAGAAGTTTATGACAGAAGAACCCCACAAGACCGACATCCTCATCGAGCTCACTGCCGATGTTGTATCAGCCTACGTCTCCAACAACCCCGTCCCGGCGGGGGAGCTTCCTGCCCTGATCGCCCAAGTGCACGGGGCTCTAAACGGCACGGCTGGACTCATACCGGCAGAAGAGCCTGTGCCTGTAAAAAAACCTGCTGTCCCGATCAAAAAGTCGATCGAACCGGACTACATCATTAGCCTTGAAGACGGCAAGAAATTCAAATCGCTAAAGCGCCATCTGGCGACGCACTATGGTCTGACCCCAGACGAATATCGCGCCAAATGGGGTCTGCCGTCGGATTATCCCATGGTGGCGCCGAATTACGCCGCTGCGCGCTCCGCCTTGGCCAAGACCATGGGACTCGGCCGCAAACCGAAAGAGCCGGAAGCCCCAGCCACGGCGCCGGCGAAACGGACCCGCAAGAAGGTCGCAGCCTAAATCCGTATCAACAGTCGTTCGGACGCGCAGCAGCCGTAGGCCCAATCTGCGCGGAATCAAAGGGCGGGGATGAGCCCCGCCTTTCCCGTCCAAGAGCCTCATTTCCAGAGTAATTCATGATGGCTCCAGCAATCCCTGCCGCGGCATTAACTTGCATGCTCCGGCCCGGGTTTCGAGCCGTCAATGCGTTCCGGCGATGACGAACCTTGCCAAGGCTTTCCCGGACCGTTAGCCAGCCTTGCTGAGGCTGCCTGCAGAGGACTTTCCCGTGCGGCGATCCTGTTCCACCTCGTAGTTGATCTTCTGGCCCTCATTAAGGGTCGACAGGCCCGCTCGTTCAACAGCGGAAATGTGGACAAAGACATCCTGACCGCCGTTGTCAGGCTGAATAAAGCCAAAACCCTTCGTGCTGTTGAACCACTTCACCGTTCCAGTCGCCATATCCATTCCTTTGTAATAAGTCGCAACTTAGGCAGGCCATTCACGCCAGCCTGATTTGTACACGAGACTTTAGGCGCAGCAAAATCGGAAAATTGCAAGGCCCACTCGATCGCCTGATCTCCAGCAGCAACTGCAACATATGCGAGGCGCGTGCCAGACGAGGCGTATGCCAGACGTTTCGTCGTGCGCTGTCGCTCGAACGTTGACAGAAACAATGACACACCTTGCAAACTCGGCACATCTTGTGGACGTGCTCGGGTCGCTTCTCGACTGCGATACCCGCTCCTGACCGGGTATCGTCGGCCAAAATGAGGGTTTTTGTCATGTGCCGCCAGACCGAAAGATCAGGCGCGCAGCGACCTGCACATTCAAACCGGAACCCGCGAACCTCGATTAGCTTCTGCCTGCTCCGAAGGGCGGTAGCCTGCTCTGAGGCGGGCCACTGTCGGGTTGAAAACCAACTGTCGGGTTCGGAACCCCAGATTGTCGGCAAGGTACGCGCCGCCCACTGGTTGGCCAAAGGGGCACTGGCTCCTGATCCTGCCGCCATGCTCGCCCGATCTCAACCCGATCAAGACAGGTCTGCTCAAAACTCAAGGCGCGGCTGCGGAAGAAGGCGGCCAAAACTTTCGACGCTCTCTGCGGAACTCTCGGCGATATCTGCCAGCTGTTGGAGCCAAATCAAAAACCGTTAATTGCGACAGGTGATTTTATGACATTCATTGCGAAGAGGCCAGAATGAACAGCGGAAGAGAGTAGCAGCTCTCTGGTCGCGGCGAGGTGGATCGTCGACACGATCGGCACCTGGCCCGTGCGGGGATCGCACCGCAGCCAGCACCAGAGCCAGACCTTGACCGCTTGCCTTGCTCAGGCGCCACAACAACGAGTGGCTGGAGCAGATCCACGTGAACTCAGCGATATCGATCAGACGATGCTTACCCTCGTGAAAGCCGATCCCGACGCTGTCCAGCGCCGCGAAATCCTGACCAGCATATGGCGCATCGGATGCCACCGCCTGCACACTCACCATCGACATGCCGGAACTCGGAACCAAAGGCCGCAAGCCTCGCCGGCCTCGGCAAAATGGAGCGGCCGCGCCTTCATCCGGGGCGGCCGGGCCAATGTTCGCCAGGCCCTCTACATGCCCGGCCTTCGCCCTGCGCTTCAACCCCGACCTCAAGGCAAAATACCAGGCGCTAAAGGCGGCAGGCAAACCCGCAAAGGTCATCATCTTGTTGCGAAAGCTCCTCATCCTAGCAAACGCTCTCCTCAAGGCGCAGCGAAAATGGCCCCTAAAACCCTTGACCGAAACGGATACCTTAGCCTTTCAGGTGAGGCGGGCCGAGATAGACCAACCGCGGGTTTAACTTCGCGAGTTTAAGCTGATTATGCCGATGCAACTCTAGCGCCTGCGCGACCGTTTTAGCTTCCATCAACAAGGCGGCAGGGTGGGAGGAAGTACCCTCCCCTGCCGCGAACAAGCTTTGGACAAAGCCCCACCTTGTCCGTAATGTGATCGGGAGGCCGGGGCGCTGCGGTGCTCAGCGGATGTGACGCGCGAGATCTGCGACCCTACCCATCAGCACTTCCATCGGTCCTCGCTGGAAGACGCGCAGCCAAAGCACCGCAAAAGTGCTGATAACCACAACGAAGCCAAAGAGCGTGGACAGGCTCTCGTCTTTGAAAATGTTTATCTTCATAAGATAGGCTATTCCCGCAATGTGCAGCACATAGGCCGTCAAAGACATCGAGCCGACTGCGATTATTGGCCAGACCAGCTTTCGCAGACGCGGGAGCGCATCCACAGCGAGCATGCAAGCCGCCAAGATGATCATTGCGCAACCGGTGCTGCCCACGATCGAAAGCGTCGTTTCGCTATGAGGTGCGGCTATCCATGACGACTTGACTATAAATGACGACTTGGAAGGCTCAAAAGCGCCGTCAACGTCAGACCACCACAAGGAGGTTTCAGTCAAAGCGCGGGAACTCAGCGCGAGCAAGGATCCCCCATGGCCCAACACGGCCAGCGCGACCCCCGCCAGACCAAGGCGCCAATGCGCTGCTAGCGTATTAAGATTAAGGCGCGCGATGGCCATGCCAGCGATGAGGAAAGGAACCCAGGTCACCGCGGGATAGTAGCCGTTGACCATGAGGTTGAAGACCGGGTCGAGGAGGTTGGGGGCAACCGACAGAAGGGAGGAACGGACTTGCGGGAGAACTAATGCCGTAGCGGCAGCGATCAAGCCCAGCTGATATGCGCTGAGCCGATGGAGCGGCAATACCAACAAGAAGCAAATTCCGTAGTATTCTAGGATGACTTCGACCTGGGTACCGAGGCAGCCCAGGATTGAGCCAAGCGCGAGCAAAACAAGGGCACGAATTGCGACTCTGGCGATGGCCTGTCTACCGGCTATCCCCGACTTCGGCGCCTTGCGACCTGTAATCAGGAGGATTGAAAAACCGGCCAATACGGCAAACAGGGCCGACGGCCGCCCATGGGTTAGTTCCATCAGAAACCCGACTAGTCCTCCTTCGCCGGGTTCGGGACCGAGATGGGCGGCATACATCCCGAAGACAGCCAGGCCCCGAGCGAGGTCGATGCCGACCAGCCGATCTACTGCCGACCCATTCCTAGCGTCGGCAACCGGTGCCTTCATTACCATGGTAGATTCCCTTGTTGGGTGTGTGGATCGCGGGAGCCGCGATAGGAGAGCCGGTCGGCTGCTGCCGTCGCCTCGTGAAAGGGTTCAAAACATCGCGCCATCTGGCGCATCGAGCCGGCGACAGAGCTGTTCAGCCATTAGCCTGGGGTAAGAACAACAGATCGGCTCACAAAGCCTGTGTCACGGACCTGAAAAGTGGTGTCGCGGAACCGTCGTTTTTTGCATGATGGCTAAGCCGAGAGATCCACTGCACCGACGAGAGACTCAGCGACGTTGGATATCCGATCAGTACGCCGCGGCTCCGCCGGTGACGATCACGCCGGGTGTCAAGGCCAGGGCGTAAACCTGCCATAATCTGTGGTGGTGCGCCCGCGACCAATCCGTTCGACAAAGCTCGGCGCATGGTCGAGCCAATCATATTCTTCCATGTGGCTGTTGCCTGAAAAACCGAAGACGCCGTTCGCTGGTCCAGCTGTTCCAGACCTCGGCCTGCGTCGGTCGTTAGAACCGGCGCGCCTGTTTCCCAAATCAATTTGCTGATGCAGCCGCCGGGGGTCACATTGAGCAAAAGTGCCGAGGTCAGGACGGGTTTCATAGGGGCTCTTCGTTTGGCTTTGTTAACGACCCCTTTCTTGCAAGTTGTAGCTGACAGCAGCCTGAAAGCTCCCCAAATAATTCGCTGCCGCCGGTTCAGCCTATTGTCAGCTTCGACCAATAAGATGGGAGCCTTGCCCTCATACCGGAGCTCGGCAGCATGATGCGAATACTGCTCACTGAAGACGATAAGGACCTTGGAAGTGCTATGCACGATCATTTGGTGGCTGGTGGCCACGCGGTCGACTGGGCCAAGAACCTGTCCGAAGCGCGCGATTATGCAGCTGTGGTCGGCTACGACCTTATTTTGCTCGACGTTCACCTGCCGGACGGCAATGGGATCGACTATCTGCGGGAGCTGATCAAGGAACTTGATTCGGCACCGGTCATCATTCTGACAGCCTGCGATCGGATTTCGCATCGCATCGAGGGCTTCAACGCTGGAGCCGACGACTATTTGGTCAAGCCGTTCGATCTGGGGGAACTCTCAGCGCGTATCCATGCAGTGGCACGTCGCCATGGGCATTTTCCGGAGCCGCAATTTTCGGTTGGGACGCTTTCCATACAGGCAGCCGAGCGACGCCTCTTCCGCGACGGGCAGGAGGTCTACCTGACTTGACGCGGATGGGCGGTGCTCGACTACCGTCTGCCCCAGCCCTGCACGGTCGTTTCAAAAGGGAAGATCGTGGACGCGCTTTTCGGCAGACGGCGCTGATTCATACTCTAAAAGAAAATTCGGCTTCCAGTTGCCTTGGCCATGACTGCCCTTCCCGAGAGATGGGTGACAGTTCATTCCGGATAGATGGGTTACACTTTCGGCCCTTTGCAAGGAGAGCAAGGTGCCTTGGAAGGAGTGTAACGTCATGGAAGAGCGGCTGAAGTTCGTCGCCCGGCTGCTGGACGGCGAGAAGATGGCGGTGCTTTGCCGGGAGTTCGATATCTCGCGCAAGACCGGCTACAAGATCCTCACGCGCTACAACGACAGCGGCCTGGAGGGGCTGACGGACCGATCGCGGCGGCCCTATCGCCACGCCAATCAGCTTCCGTTTCAAATCGAGAAGCTGATTGTGCGCCTCAAGCAAGACAAGCCGACATGGGGTGCGCCGAAGATACGCGAGCGGCTGGCCCGGCTGTATCCGGATGTGCACCGGCCCGCGATCTCGACGGTGCATATGCCGTGCTCGACCGCCACGGCATGGTCGAGCGCCGCAAGCGCAGGCGCAACAGGGCGACGGGGACACCACTTTCAAACGGCTGTCGCCCTAACGATCTTTGGTGTGCCGACTACAAGGGCGAGTTCGGCAGAGAACACGGCCGGGACAGGGGATCACAAACACTTGACCGTTCCAGACCCTGGCAGTGGCGCATCGATTGACCGTTGGCTCTGTTCGTGGGCACCGAAAATAGGGCCTTCTTGGTCCTCGGCAGAGAATATGGCCCGGACGGGGGATAACAAACACTTGACCGTTCCAGACTCTGGCAGTGGCGCATCGATTGACCGTCGACTCTGTTCGCGAGCGCCGAAAATACGGACGACCCCTATGGTCAAAGTGCACTTCTGACCTGCTAGGCACTGTTCGATAACTGGAGGCACCCGCTACGGTGCCCTCGTATTTAAGACACCTGTCAGTTTCAAGCCTGGACATTGACGCGTGGCGCGGCTGCCATTCGTTGACCGCCACGTCGAATTGCCCGCCAACCAGTGTACAGCCGCCGGTGGTCACATTGAGCAAAAGTGCCGAGATCAGGAGGGGTTTCATAAGGCCTCTTCGTTTGGCTTTGTTAACGACCCCTTTCTTGCAATTGTAGCTGACAGCAGCCTGAAAGCCCCCAGATATTCGCTGGCGCCGGTTCAGCCTACTGTCAGCTTCGATCAATAAGGCAGGAGCCTTGCCCTCATACCGGAGCTCGGCAGCCTGATGCGAATACTGCTCATTGAAGACGACGACGACCTTAGAAGTGCTGTGCACGATCATTTGGTGGCTGGTGGCCACGCGGTCGACTGGGCCGAGGACCTGTCCAGAGCGCGCGTTCATGCAGCTGTGGCCGGCTACGACGTTATTTTGCTCGACGTTCACCTGCCGGACGGCAATGGCATCGACTATCTGCGGGAGCTGATCAAGGGGCTTGATACAACGCCGGTCATCATTCTGACAGCCCGCGATCGGATTTCGCATCGCATCGAGGGGCTCAACGCTGGCGCCGACGACTATTTGGTCAAGCCGTTCGATCTGGGGGAACTCTCGGCACGCATCCGTGCAGTGGCACGTCGCCAAGGGCATTTTCCGGAGCCGCAATTTTCGGTTGGGACGCTTTCCATACAGGCAGCCGAGCGACGCCTCTTCCGCGACGGGCAGGAGGTCCACCTGTCTGGACGCGAATGGGCGGTGCTCGACTGCCTTCTACGCCAGCCCGGTTCGGTCGTTTCAAAGGGGAGGATCGAGCACGCGCTTTATTCATTCAATTCGGAGTTCGAGAGCAACACAGTGGAGGTTTATGTCAGCCGGCTCCGCAAGAAGATCGGCGGGGATAGAATAGCAACCGTGCGTGGCTCCGGATACAGGCTCGTGGTCACATGACGAACTCGAACAGCATGACGAGAAAGCTGCTATCGTGGTTAGGCGGGGCAACGCTCCTGGTTTGGATCGCCGCCCCAACCATTGCTGCGTTCATTTTTTGCAATTATGTAAACGAAAGTTCGGATGACTTGCTCCAGGGGAGCGCAAAGTACAGACAACCAGAGCTGATCAAGGTCTTGAATGGAAAACACGTTGATCAATACAATAACAACTTTCCCTCTTACGAAAAGTACTTTACCTATCGTGAGCAGGTTATTAATAAGTACGGGGTAGTGCTTATTTCTGAACCGGAAGAGGGTCAGCAGCCCTTCCCTGATGCTCCCCTGAGTAACGGCTTTTGGGGAAACGCTGATTACCGCGTCTACACAGAGGAGATCCAAGACGGCGTGTATCATCAGTTGGCCGAACCGCTTGATGGCCGCCGTACCACAATCGCGAAGGGCGCACTTTTTGTCTTCCTTCCGACACTCGTGCTCCTGCCCTTTAGCTTAGCTGTTTGGTGGATCGTGATCCGGCGCTCGCTGCGGCCAATCGAGGTACTGCGACAGCAGATCGGATCGCGCGACGGCGGCAATCTGTCACCAATGGACTTGGGCGATTTCCCGGCAGAGTTGGCTCCAATCGCGGCATCCGTCAATCGGCTTCTCGATCGTCTGCGGGCGGCTCTCGAGGCCGAACGCGAGTTCGCCGCAAACAGTGCGCATGAACTGCGCACGCCGATCGCAGGTTCAATCGCTCAGATGCAGAGATTAGTGGCCGAGCTTCCCAATGGGTCGGCCAAAATGCGTGCGCGCGGCATCGAGCAAGCGCTGTCGAGCCTTGGCCGCCTTGTCGAAAAAGTGCTTCAGCTCGCTCAAGCCGAATCGGGGGTTGGCATGGCGGATCACGCGATCGATCTTGTCCGATCGGTTCGGCTGGAAATCGACGACCTGAGGAAAAAGCCGCAATATGCCGGACGCCTGCATCTTAACGTCGACGGCTGCCCCACTTTGATGCGCAAAGTGGATGTCGATGCGTTTGGGATCCTCCTTCGTAACCTGATCGAGAATGCGCTGATACATGGACTGCCCACTGTTCCGACAACAGTTTCCGTCCAAACTGATGGAACCATCGCTATTGCAAACGCCGGACCGGTGGTGCCCCTCCCCGACCTCGAAGGGCTTACAAAGCGATTTAGTCGTGGTGCTACTCCTGCTGCGGGCTCAGGCCTTGGTCTACATATCGCTAACATGGTTATCCAGCGGATCGGTGGCAGTCTAGAGCTTGCGTCGCCCGCCCGCGGTCGCAATGATGGTTTCGAGGCGATCATACGAATTCCTCAATGACACCGGTGAATTCGACGACAGTTGGACACAGGGCGGATTGCTGGCAAGGCTGCTGACATGGCGAACTGTACGGCAGTAGAAATCGTACTTCACACAACGCATTTCGGCCGCGGCAATCAATGCCGCTATCATCGTCTGAGCAGTTCGATCGAAGCGACACGACATGATCGGCAAAATCGAAGGCTCCGCCTCACCGCTCGCTCGATTTCGCCCGGGGAGAAAAAAGGCCATCCGAGAAAGTGCAAGCCGCCGCGCAAAGGCGACGTGTCCAATTGTCTGGGTGCCCCTGTGCGCCGGCCCGATCGGGTTGGCGCAGGTCCAGTAAGGACCCGGACCAACCATTCCATTTAGACGACCGGCAGGTTTTAATCGACGTCCGGATCGCCGTCCCAAAATGCCCCAAGTATACGGCTAGAAAGGCTGCCAACGATCGAGCTTTGGTCGGAGGCGTGCTTGTCAGCGTCTTGGGTGCTTGACCGGCCTTTGCAATGGCCATCGCCATCGCAAGTATCGTGCGTGGCCAGTGAGACCGCAATTTCATCAGCCTGGAGCAGACCGTATCGGTGCTTTTTTCTGATTTAGGGATTTTCGTTTTCCTCTTGGATCATCACGGGTTTGGAGAGGATCTGGTGTTAAGTGCCATTTCGGAGCGCCGGCGAACCGCCCGAAATTAATGTGGTCGAGTGATGAAGCCTCCCGAATGCGTTAAACGAGACTCTTTATGGCGGCCCTGGCTGACAACAGTCTGAAAGCTGCAAGCGGCATGCGAAAATGGGGCGATCCTGAATGACGACAGATGCTATCAACATGAAAGAGGCTCGCCCTGAAAGCTGAGCACGCTTTATGCTCAGGGTGCTGACAAGGCCAAAGCAGCGTAAGTGCGTAGTGAAATCCAAGGTCCACATGGGTCGTCGCGCGTCCCGTGCGCCTGGGAAGGCGCCGGCCCGGCCAAGCTTTCCCAGATCGTCCGCATGATGCTTCGCTGAGCGTCAATGGACGTTGGCGCGAGACCAAGGCGTCGTGCGTTGCAATCCGGACGGTCCAGGGTATCAGGAGTTTCACGGCCTCGGCCCGCTTGGCTGGCCACAGTTGAAGCTCCAACGTACCGGCTGGCACCGGGAAATTGGGCTCTGCGCTGCCTCAACGCTGATGGCACGGTCAATGCTTGCCTACCGATGGGGCCGCCCATGCCGTGATGCTGTCGGTCGACGTTCGCAAACCAGACCCTCGCGAGACCCAGCGAAGGGGCTCGCCGGTACGACGAGGGACCTTACCTCTTTATGCGCGGCATCATTATCGAGGATGACATGTTGCCTTACACGTCGTCCCTCTCGCTCGGGTCTTTGTGGGGCGGATGAAGTCCTGATCGCGGTGGCACTGCTGCATGTTTGCGTAAGACCCATCCAGTCACGATCGCGCTGTCCTTCGATGTCGCGGTGCTGATAGGCGGGCAGATCGGTGTGCGCGGCGCCCGCCAAAGGATCGTCGTCACGCCGGAGGAGGCGAGCGTCATAGCCGGCGCGCCGGCGAAAGGCGCTTTCTGTCGGATGCCCGACAATGTCGGATATCGCAAGTATCAAGGTTGGATCAGACCTTGCGAATCGGGGCTTTCTTACTTGGCACGGGGCATGCTCAGGTATCCGCAAACACCCAATGGATAACGAGCAGACTTCCCATGGCCTCACCATGCCGAAAGTTTCCCGGACGCATCCAAAGATGAGGCTCGCGTCAGGCCCAGCAACACGCTGACGGCTCATGTGGCTCGGCGTCGCGTGCCGATCCACTTTCTCCCAATAGGCGTTCGGGAGACATAGATCCTTCAAAATGAGGAACAGATCACTTTGCCAGGAACGCAGCCCATAACCCCACTCTCCCTATCAGAACTACCAAGCAAGCCCCGCACTCATGGGCTTCGCAGGACGTCCGTTGCGTCCGAGTTGGTCGGCGCGGGGACGGCTCCGATCCCCGTCGCATGGGAGGACGGCAAGGCGAGGGATTTCGTGCTCGACAACGGCATGGAGGTGGTCGTCATTCCCAACCACCGGGCGCCGATCGTCACCCACATGGTGTGGTACAAGATCGGCAGCGCCGACGAGCCGCCGGGCAAATCCGGCATCGCCCATTTCTTCGAGCATCTGATGTTCAAGGCGACGACCAACCATGCGGGCGGCGAATTCGACCGCGCAGTGTTCGAGATCGGCGGCTCCAACAACGCCTTCACCTCCTCCGACTACACCGCCTTCTATCAGACAGTGGCGCCGTCGGCGCTCGAGCTGATGATGAGCTTCGAGGCCGACCGAATGCGAAACCTCATCCTGACCGACGATGTCGTCAAGACCGAGCGCGATGTGGTCATCGAGGAGCGCCGCTCAAGCACCGACACCAACCCGCAGGACGTTCTCCATGAGGAGATCGACGCGACGCTGTGGCAGAACCACCCCTATCGCATCCCGATCATCGGCTGGATGCAGGAGATCGAGCAGCTGAACCGCGTCGACGCCACCGTCTTCTATGAAAAGTACTACTGGCCCAACAACTCCGTGCTGATCGTGGCCGGCGATGTCGAACCGGACACGGTGCGGGCGCTGGCCGAAAAGACCTATGGCAAGGTGGCGCGCAGACCTGACCTGCCGCCGCGCATCCGGCCGGTTGAGCCCGAGCAGAACACCAGGCGCACCGTCACGCTCTCAGACGCCCGCGTCAGCGTGCCCAGTTTTTCGACGCAGTGGGTGGTGCCGTCCTACCATACCGCCAAGCCGGGCGAGGCCGAAGCGCTCGACCTGCTGGCCGAAATTCTCGGCGGCGGTAACCGCGGCCGGCTCTACCAGGCGCTCGCTGTCCAGCAAGGTATCGCTTCCAGCGCCCGCGTCTATTTCCAGGGCACTATGCTCGACGACACCAAGTTCGCCATCTATGGCGCACCGCGCGGCGATGCCAAGCTGGCTGATCTCGAAGCGGCGGCCGCTGCCGAAGTTGCCCGCATTGCCGAGGATGGTGTCAGCAACGAGGAACTAGGCAAGGCCAAGGACCACTATTTGCGCAATATGATCTTTGCGGAAGACAACCTGGACTGGCTCGCCAGCATCTACGGCTCGACGCTGGCCACCGGCGGTACCGTGAAGGATGTCGAGGAACGGCCGAATCGCATCCGCAAGGTTACCCCCGAGCAAATCAAAGCAGTTGCCGCCCGCTATCTCGCGTTCGACCGTTCGACCACGGGCTATCTCTTGTCCAAGACGCAGAATCAAGAGATGACGCTCGGCGCTCGGCCCCATGCTGCGATGAACATCCAGGAGGTGAAGTCCGAAAAGGGCATCATCGCCTGGCTGGTGGAGGACCACACAGTGGAAATCGTCAACATCGGCTTTGCCTTCAAGGGCGGCACCAAGCAGGACCCGGTCGGGAAGGAGGGGATGGCCAAACTGATGGCCGGCCTGTTCATCGAAGGCGCTGGCCATTACGACAGCGATGCCTTCCAGGTGAAGCTCGACCATGCCGGCGCCGAAATGAGTTTGGACGCGCAAAGCGACGACATCTACGGATCGGTGTGCATGCTTTCCAAAAAGCAGGACGCGGCGTTCGGCCTGCTTCGGCTCGCGCTGAACGCGCCGCGCTTCGACCAGGGGCCGAT
>NZ_SUEG01000034.1:0-6267 GCF_005063415.1 Mesorhizobium sp. | reverse complement strand
GCGCCGAGATTGTCTCCCGCATCGTCGGCAGCGAGCGAGACCCTAACGCCATCGCTCAGCGCAAATGGCTGCGCGCGATCTATGGCGCGCATCCTTGTTCAAGGCTGGGAGAAGGCACAAAAGAGAGCCTGCCCGGCATCACGCCGTCCGACCTCCGCGCCTTCCACCAGGCCATTTTCGCTCGCGACGGGCTCCATATTGCCGTGGTGGGTGACATTGACGCGAACACGTTGAGGGAAAGGCTTGACCAGCTGTTTGGTGATTTGCCTGAGCAACAAACCCTCGTCCCCGTCTACGATGTCGCGCCGAAACTCGGTCAACTGGTGGAGGAGAACTACGACCTGCCGCAGACTTCGCTGACGTTGGCCTGGCCTGGCGTGAAGCCTAGCGCGCCGGATTTCTACGCGGCCGTGCTGCTGAACGACATCCTTGGCGGCTCATACTTGACTTCCCGCCTTTACGAGGAGGTACGTCAAAAACGCGGCCTTGCCTATCACGTCAGCTCTGAACTAACCCTTGACTCGCTTCTGGTTACGACAGAGACACGCTCGGAGTGCGCTGCCCAAACACTGAGCATCGTGCGAGATGTGGTAAAGCAGATGGCGCAGCAAGGACCGACCGGGGCCGAGCTCAAGGCGGCGAAGAAGCACCTGATCGGCGCCTATGCCATCGACCAACTGGGCTCGACCCGCTCGATCGCAGACCGGCTCCTGGATTTGCAGATTCACAAGGCCGACGTCGACTACAACCAGCGTCGCGCCCGCAGCATCGGTCGGGTGACGCTCAAACAGGTCAAGGCGGCGGCCAAAAAGCTGCTTTCGGCCGAGCCCGCCATTTTGGTGGTCGGCCCGCCGCTGGGCGGCAAGGATGAGTAAAGAAACTCATCTCACCTTCCTTCTTCATCGGGGCTTCTCGTGGGACGAGCGAATGTGGAGGCCCGTGGGCCAAGCAGATCATGCAGACGCGCGGAGTCGTTTTCGCCGACCTTGCGCGGCATTGGCGGTCCGGCGGCCTCTCGCCGAAATGGCGCTCCTCAGCATGTATGCCGCCTTTTTGCAGAATTCAGTCGCACGCCACCAGCAGGCATGGTGGATGAAGCAAACATCCGACTGCTTAATCCATCAATTGATGAACCGCGGGCACTCAAACTAACGAAACTGCTGACTTTTCATCGGGCTAGCGTGGTCTACCAGCTGCTTTGCCGAGGCCCTACGACGAACCCACTGGTGCAGAATACACACTGACGGCCTGTCGACCTGGATGTTCGCTGCGTTGAGGAGGAATCCGGTATTGCCCTTGTGCCTGCCGATGATCCGTCGCCTGAAATCCCCGCACCTGTTTGGAGCCATCGACCGCCTGCCGGCACTCGGCAGACCAGTTGGCAATAAGACGTTCGAGGTCGTCAATCCGTCGACCGGCGAAGTTTTGGCAGAGCTTCCCGATATGGGCGTGGAGGAGACACGTGCTGCGGTAGACAAGGCCTATGTTGCGCAGTCGGGATGGGCCGCGTTGACGGCCCGAGAACGTAGCGACGTTCTTTGGCGATGGCATCAGCTGATCATCGACCATGCAGGCGATCTCGCCGCGATTCTGACTGCGGAAATGGGCAAGCCGCTTGCCGAAGCCATTTCAGAGGTATCGCATGCGGCGGCGTATCTGCAATGGTATGCCGAGGAGGCCAATCGCGTCTATGGGGAGACGATCTCGGCACCCTCGACAGACCGCCGAATGCTAGTGATCAAGCAGCCCATCGGCGTTGTTGGCACGATCACGCCATGGAATTTCCCGGCCTCCATGGTGGCGCGCAAAATCTCGCCGGCCTTGGCTGCGGGCTGCACAATCGTGCTCAAGCCCGCTGAACAGACGCCGCTCGTGGCTGGCGCAATGTTCGCCCTCGCCCATCAGGCCGGCTTTCCCGATGGCGTGGTCAACCTGATCTATGCGTCCGAAGGTGATCGCGTGGGCCGTGAACTCTGCACCAATTCCAAGATTCGAAAGATCAGCTTCACCGGTTCGACCGAGGTCGGACGGCTGCTGATGCGTCAGTGCTCTGACCAGATCAAGAAGGTCAGCCTTGAACTCGGCGGCAATGCACCTTTCATCATCTTCGATGATGCCGACATTGACGGTGCTGTTGACGGTGCGGTCCAGGCGAAGTTCCGCAATGCCGGCCAGACCTGCGTTTCCGCGAACCGCATTTACGTCCAATCGAGCGTTCACGATGAGTTCGTCAAGAAATTCGTGGAAAGAATCCGGCACTTGTCGGTTGGCGACGGATTCGATGCCGGAGTGGACATCGGACCGCTCATCGACAAGCATGCTCTGGCCAAGATCGAGTCTCACATCGCAGATGCCATTGCGAAAGGCGGCACAATACGATGCGGGGGCCAGCGTATCGGCAAGAATGGCACGTTTTTCGAACCCACGGTCCTCACCGAGATTTCCAGCGTCATGGCAGTCGCGCAAGAGGAGACATTCGGGCCGCTCGCGCCGATCATTCGCTTCAACGATGCGGATCAGGTCGTGCGCGAGGCCAATGACACGATCTACGGCCTCGCCGCATACTTCTATGCCTCAAACCTGAAGCGGGTCTGGCGTGTGGCAGAGGCTCTGGAATATGGCATGGTTGGCATCAACACGGGACGCATGTCCTCGGAGGCGGCACCGTTTGGCGGGATCAAACAATCCGGCATCGGGCGGGAGGGTTCCCGTCATGGCCTCGAGGACTATCTGGAAATGAAATATCTTTGCATGGGCGGGATTTGAAACCTGCTGCACTGTCTCTCCGCCCCACCGGGGGGCGGCCTGCGGTCAATGCCGCCACCTAATTGGAAGTTCCAAACGCCGTTGACCTGAAACACGGATGCCCGGCAGGAGACTGAGCTCGCTGCCGGGCCGGACATGCCTTGGGAGGGCATAAGTCAGCGCTCCTAGGGCCGATGGGCCACTCAGTTCGTGCGCCTTTTGCCGATTGCGTTGCATGTGCCGTGCCAAGCCAAAAAGCATTGATAAACCGCCGATGGATCAGCTTTTGCCCTGTTGCGCATTCTACATTGTGGGATATGCGACAATGCCCAAGCGGTTGAATCGTCGTGTTGCAGACCCCCAGACGGGTCATGACTGCTATTCTTAGGACAGTGCGCAGCAAGCCGCTACTCGCTGCACTCCAGGCACACCATTTCCATAATCAAGCGGTGGGTGCTATGTCTGACCGAGCTGTCGACCAGGGAACGGTGTGAGGCCTCAAATCCCTCCATATTGTTGCACCCGCCGGTCCAACAGGACTGCAGGTCCGGACTCAAAGGATCTTGGCTGCTATGGCGACATTGCGGTGCACGCCGCTTTCCGACCAATGATGTGCGTCCAGGTCGAGGCCGGCCCTATAATGAACCACCCTCGCCCATCTCATTTCGGCATCGACAAGCTAGACCAGAGCGCACTTGCAAGGCGCCATGCAGTCCTGTCGGCGGGCGAACTGTTGGTGACGGGTACAGCTGCGAGCGAACGTTCATCCACCGACGCACAGCGCGGACTGTCGCTTTTCAAATTAGGAAATCTCTGTAGCCACCATTCATGAGCGCGCGGCCACGCGAGACGGCCCGACGGATGCGGTCGCGCAGATGATCGCGAGGATCCGCCCAGTCGGCATGGACGCGCCGTTGACCGATGAGAACTTCGGCGAGCTCGCGATGAGGTGCTCCGGCGAGCGAACCGTCGAGCGCACGAAGAACGAAGGACAAACGGACGCCGCGCTTTTCCGGCGCAAACAAGCGGGGGGGCAACTGTTGCCCTAGACTGAGAGCATTGAGGCACTCCAGTCCCCTCAGTCGATGCTTTAAAAGCACCGCGGGCCAGATGGCTTGCGTATGCAGGCAAACAGGGTGGAGGATATTCGCGCCCGAGACGGCAAGCTGCAGCGCGTGGTCCGCATTGCGAAGAAGAACATGCTGGCTCTTGTCGGGCGCCAGCAGGACGGTTGCACGACAGGGCAATGCCGAGAGTTCGAACGGCGGTGTCGGCGACGAGGCAGGCAACCGTTCCGCAATGACCGGCAGCACATGGACGCACCAGAGCGGACACCAGAATACGACCGAAGCGCGGCCACAAGACTCCGCGAAACAGAACACCCCAGCGTGACAGGTCGCCGGCCGACGCGACCATATCGAGAAAGGATTGGAGAGACCAAGTCTTGCAATGCTGGCGCGCAGCGGTCAGATCGCGCTGGAACGCTGGATTGCGGCGTAAGAACTCCCAAGCCCACTCCCGCAGCGTCAGGCCAGCGGTGTAGTCGTATGATCTTTCATCCCGCCAATCGGCCTGATCCGCGCCAGTCAGGAGATTCATGACTGACATCCCCTGCCCGCGCCTGCGTGCGTCGAAACATTATGCCACTTCGCAAAGCATCGGCGAAGGCAGCAGACGTCGAAGACCCCGTTTCGTTGAAGCGTCAGCCATCGCCACTGTCGGCGACAGAAGATGTGCCCAAATTGCCACCAGACCGTCGAACGGGCACAGCGACGGCCAGCGCGACCTGGAATTGATTCCGTAACGGTCATCGGCTCCTGCGTCGCGATCCAGACGTCCCTTGAAGGCGCAGTAGCGCGGCAGTGGATCGCACGCTGCTTGTCGGCAAGTTGTCGTAGCGGCGGCGCCATAGGCACGGTCATCGGAGGGTCTCCTGCGGCAAGTTTTCGCCATTGGAGGCCAATCTCCCCGCTAGGGCAGCCTGTGCAGTTGCACAGGTGAAGCGGATCAATCAGGGGGAGCCATGGCGGAAACTGGATGATGGCGGCTTGAGGAGAGCGGCGTATCGAGGCGGGTGATGAAGCCTGCCAGTACCTCTCAAGGAGAGTGATACGCCATGAACGAGACTATCAACACATTGTTCGCCTTCGTCAGCCCGACGAAATCGATGATACCCTGACGGATGTACTTCGCAGCGGCGCGCGCAAATTGCTTGCGCATGCGATCGAGATGGAGGCCGAGGCGTATGCCAAGGCGGTCGACTGCCTGACGAAAGATCATATTGCGTCGCTGGCGCTCTACGATTTCCCCGCCCAACACTGGGATCATCTGCGAACGTCCAATCCCATCGAAAGCGTCTTTGCAACCGTTCGCTATCGCACGGTGCGTACCAAGGGCTCGCTATCCTCGAAAACCGCCCAGCTGATGGTCTTCAAGCTGTTGGCCGCGGCCAGGAAGTGGCGACGATTGAAAGGACAAAATCAGTTGCCGAAACTCATCGCAGGTGCCAGGTTCCTGGACGGAATCCAGGTCATCGAAACGAAGCCGCAGAGCGCCGCTTGATCAGCCTCGTCACCCAAATTCCAGCATAGCTCCATCGGAACTGCCAGCCTTCCTTGCCGATCAGGCGCATATCAGCGCTGACGATACCGAGGACGGCGATGGCGGTCACCTCCAGGCCGCCGAGTAACGACCCTCAAAACACCGCACTGGTCGAGGCCAGCCTGAACCGGTATCTTGTGCCTGCCCTCGGGAGTCGCTCTATCCACCATGTGATCGACACCGACATTGCTAACATCACCAAGAAGATCGTCGCCGGGGGTCACCCGCAAGCGGCTAACACGGCCTTCTGGTGTATGCGGGCATTTTTCAACTGGTGTCGCAAACCGCCGCAACGGCTCATCCGCGGTTTCCCCGCGAGGGATTGGAAAATCCGGATCCGGCCCCGATCGTCAAGCGCAAGCGAGTGGTGAACGATGCCGAACTGGCGGCTATATGAACGGGCTGTGAGCCCGAACCGGGCGATATCGGCTATTCGTTCGGCTCCATCGTCAAGCTGCTCATTCTGACCGGACAGAGGCGTACGGAAGTTGCCGCGATGCGTTGGTCCTCAACCTTGAAGCCGGAACATGGAACTATCGGGTGACCGCACGAAGAACGAAGAGCCTAAGCTTATTCCGCTGTCCACACTGGCGGTGTCGGTCCCCCAGACGGTACCGAAGACCAATGACACGTTTTTTTCCCTGCGAGGGGCAACGAAAGAAGCCACTTCTCAGGCTACGCGAAGGGCAAGAAGGCTCTAGACGGCAAGGTCAATACTGACGGGGTGGCTTTGGAGAACTGGACCCTTCACGATCTGCGCAGGACGCTCGCGACAAATCTCGGCAGGCGGCAGGTATTGCCACACGTCATCGAGCACATACTGAATCACAAGGGGGCGTCCTTGACAGACATTGGCGAAATCTACAATCTCTATAGCAACGTCAAGGAGAAGCGCGAGGTGTTGCAGATGTGGTCAAATCA
>NZ_SUEG01000348.1 GCF_005063415.1 Mesorhizobium sp. | reverse complement strand
ACTCGTAAGGGCTAGAATGGCGCAGCAGACCAGGCCCTCGTGGACCGCGATCTTCTTGAAAGGATATTCGCTTCTTGCCCTAGAGATGCCGGAACTGCGGCGCGCTTATGTCAAGTTGCCCTGGCCGCAGCTTTACGAGTATCCGGCAAGCGTAGCCTCGATTGCCCACGAGCGCGAATATGATGGCGAGCCGGCCGTTCTGCTGAGCCGCATCAAATGCCCGGAGCGCTACTCCATCACGGAACTTGAGGCATCCATCCACGCGGCTCGATCACGGCCGATCCTGGAGGTCCCGGAGTTTCGGCGCGCCTTGCGGGTGGCAGGTGCGCCCGCGCCAGTCAGGTGGCTGCTTATGTGGCTAGGGTTGAACATCGCCCGGCAAAGGTCAAATTACTTCGGTACCTTCCAACTGTCCGTCTATTCTGGTCTCGGTGCGGAATCACTCAACCCGCTGACACCACTGACCACGCTTCTCAACTACGGTCCGATCGGCAAAGACGGATCGGTGAATGTCCGCATCCACTACGATCACCGGGTCATGGATGGAGCGAACGTCGCACGTGCACTGGAGAGATTTGAAAAGATTCTGAACGGCACTGTCGCCAATGAAGTGGTGCTGCTCGGTCAAGGTGTTGCCGCTCCTGCAAGACAGAGGAACAGGACGTGAATTCGCACGGTGAATTCCGGCCAGCTATCGTCGTGATTGGCGGCTCGGGTGGAATTGGCCGGGCAATTGCGAGCGTCGCTGCAAGGCAGCGCGGTGCGGTTGTGCTGGTTGCCCGCTCGCCTGAGGGTTTGGCCGCCGCGGCGTCTGAGGTTCGGGAGGCGGGCGGCGAGGCATTCACGCTCGAGTTGGATCTCGTGGCAGGCGACGCGCCAACGCGCCTGGAGGGCTTTCTGTCCACACACGGCCTGGTCTGTGATGTCCTGG
>NZ_SUEG01000347.1 GCF_005063415.1 Mesorhizobium sp. | reverse complement strand
TCGTCCTTGGTCAGGATGTAGGCTTCGGCAACGAACTTCTTGTGCGGCTTGACGGTGCCGGGCTTGGCCAGGACCTGGCCGCGCTCGACGCCTTCACGGTCGACACCGCGCAGCAGCGCGCCGATGTTGTCGCCGGCCTGGCCCTGGTCGAGCAGCTTGCGGAACATCTCGACGCCCGTGCAGGTCGTCTTGGTGGTCGGGCGGATGCCGACGATCTCCAGCTCCTCGCCGACCTTGACGACGCCGCGCTCGACGCGGCCGGTCACCACCGTGCCGCGGCCCGAGATCGAGAACACGTCCTCGATCGGCATCAGGAACGGCTTGTCGAGCGGACGAACCGGCGTCGGGATGTAGGCATCGACCGCAGCCATCAATTCGCGGATGGCGTCCTCGCCGATCTTTTTGTCGCTATCTTCAAGCGCGGCAAGCGCCGAACCCTTGACGATCGGAATGTCGTCGCCGGGGAACTCGTTCTTGGTCAAAAGCTCGCGCACCTCGAGCTCGACCAGCTCGAGCAGCTCGGCGTCGTCGACCTGGTCGACCTTGTTCAAGAACACCACGATCGAGGGCACGCCGACCTGACGGGCCAAAAGGATGTGCTCGCGGGTCTGCGGCATCGGGCCGTCGGCGGCCGACACCACCAGGATCGCGCCGTCCATCTGCGCGGCACCGGTGATCATGTTCTTCACATAGTCGGCGTGGCCGGGGCAGTCGACATGGGCATAGTGGCGGTTGGCGGTCTCGTATTCGACATGCGCCGTCGAAATCGTGATGCCGCGCGCCTTCTCTTCCGGCGCCGCATCGATCTGGTCGTAGCGCTTGTATTCGCCAAAATACTTGGTGATCGCCGCCGTCAGCGACGTCTTGCCATGGTCGACGTGACCAATCGTGCCAATGTTCACATGAGGCTTAGTGCGCTCGAATTTACCTTTTGCCAT
>NZ_SUEG01000346.1 GCF_005063415.1 Mesorhizobium sp. | reverse complement strand
GCAGTCGCCCTGCGCCGATCGAACGACCTAACCGGCGCCTCTCGGGTTTGTTCCGCTGTCAGAGTTTGTCGGCGACGATGGGGCCGCGCGATCGGACGGGTAACTCTACCGGCTCGAGAGGTAGAGTCTGCGCAACTTGACCATATTCAGAACGACGGCGGCTCGGTTAGTCTCAGGCATCTTGGACTGCCGCCGGCTCGCGCACAAATTTCAATTTCGGCGGGACGGCGAACACCCTGAACCGCTCAGCCAGGCTGTCAAGAGCGTGACGCATGCCCACTCCCGCAGCAGCCGCACCGTGTCCACTGATGACCATCTGCGGGTTCAGGGCAGCCAAGTGCTTCACGGATCTTTCCGCCGCATCCCAGTCCGGCGTGAAGTAGCGCGGCGGACCGTGCATCTCGAGACCCTGGACGGCGACCTCATAGACTGACTCCTGACCGGTGGTGATGAAAGCGTCCCCTACGATCAGCGAACGGTCCTCCTCGCGCCAGAGCGAGATATGCCCAGGGGCGTGCCCGGGTGTGTGTAACCATCGCCATCTGGGCATTCCGGGGATCGATCCGTCGGCAGGTAAGAGTTCCAAACGGTTGCCAAAATCAATTGGCCCGCGTGGAAAAAGCGGCGACAGCAGCGCCATCAGTCCACCCCCGACCCAGGGATCGGGTGGCGGATAGGATGCGGTTCCGTCCAAATAGGGGCGCTCGAGTGGATGCGCGAAGACAGGCACGTCCCATTTATTTGCGAGGTCTAGAACCGTTCCCACATGGTCGAAATGGCCGTGGGTCAGGATGATCGCGGCCGGCCGTGCGTTCGTGCCAAACCGCCTTTCCGCGACCGCAAGAATCCTGCTGCGGGACGTCGGCAACCCCGTATCGATCAGCACCCAGTTCCGATCTCCGCTGGCCGGTGCGCCGAAGAACACGACATTGACGATTGC
>NZ_SUEG01000345.1 GCF_005063415.1 Mesorhizobium sp. | reverse complement strand
TGGTCGCACAAGCCGAAGGCTGCGGGATGAACGGCGAAACTCTTTGGAAGATCGCCTCGCTTTTCGGGATACTGTCGATGCTTTCAATCGGCGGCGGCAATACCGTCCTTCCCGAAATGTCGCGCCAGGCGGTCGGCTACGGGTGGCTGGATGGTAAACAATTCGCGGATCTCTTTGCCATTTCCCAAGCGGCCCCCGGGCCAAGCGTCCTGATCGTGAGCTTGATCGGCTACAAGGCGGGCGGCGAAGGGTTGGGAGGCCTAATTGGTGCGTTGATCGCAACGATCGCGATGATTCTGCCGGCCGGATTGCTTGTGTATGTGACGGCACGGTTTTGGAATTCCGCGAAGGACACAAGATGGCGTCACGCCGTCGAAAAGGGCTTTGCACCGTTGACCGTTGGCCTTGTGCTCGCGAGCGGTGTCATCGTCGCCCGGTCCGCTGATCATGGCTACCTTGAATGGGCGCTGACAGCGTTGGCGACAGTCGTGTTCATCTGCACGAAGATCAACCCCCTCGTCGTCGTCGGTATCGCCGGTTTTCTTGGATGGTTGGGATGGCTTGGTCCTGCGCCAATATAAAGCACCTTCGATTTGGGTTGGGTGAAAAATCCGAATGGAGGCGAGCGTGACGAGACTGAAACAAGCTGAAATATAAAACGGCGCCGGTAAAATTGTTACGCATCTCAACAGGCTCCCATTCTACGGCGATGAAAAAAATATTTCTATCGGAGCTTCGAGCATTTTAACGCCAGCGTTAGCCTGCGGGCGTGAGGTGATTTAATGACTACGCCCTTGAGGAGGTTCACCCCCTTTTTGATATCGATCCGCAAAATCGGGCGGCTCTGCGGAACATGTTGGACGGATGTACTCTGCGGATCATCGGCAATGTCTGGCCGGCTCTTTGCCGCCGCCCGTTTGCCGCTAAACACCCTCAGCGGGGTCGGCGGCAATGTCCGCTTCCGGCCGTGGCTGAGCATACTTCAACGGCCGACATGAGGGCGCGCAGCGGTCGTTCGTGAGGCATGGCGGGAATGACTGGACCGGGTCATGGTCGTGAATTGGTCCGGAGC
>NZ_SUEG01000344.1 GCF_005063415.1 Mesorhizobium sp. | reverse complement strand
TGCAAAAACAGCTCGGCCATGCCTCGGCCGAGATGACCCGCAAATATCAGCGCCGGCGCGACCGGTTCCGGACCAACCTCACCAAGGCGAGCGGGCTGTAGGAACCATAAGTCCCCTGCCCTGTCGGAGGCTCGTCCTAGGACGACAGGGCACGGCCTCGGGCTCCCCACCTACGCGAGGCGGAGCGGCTTGCCGGCGAGGCCTGATGCTGCAAGAATCGAGGAGTGTTGTGGCGCGAACGCAATACCCATCGCGCGCCCTGACCCTAGCCCGAATTGGCCAACAAATCGTAAACGCGGGAGCGCGCATCCATGGAAACCAGGATCATCGACAGCCGCAACGATTTCGCGCAATGGGCGATCGATAGGTCCAATGCGATCCTGACGGATCAGGGTTCGGAACTCGCCACCGCGGCCCGCAATGGAAACGAAGCCCAAATCGGTGAGACAGCACAGGCGCTCGGCCAGGCGATCGTCGATGCGCTGATCGAGGCGTTCGACGGTCTCGCAGGCGACGAATGAGCCACCGCTTGGCCCGCACGACTGGCTGCGCCAATGGAAACGGCGGCGCGGCACGCGGGCTCCCAGATCCACCAGCCATCATGAATTCGGACTGCGCTGAATCCGCTTCGGCGGCATCGCGTCAGGGCTGCGAAGGGCCCGGCCCCTCAACCAATTGAAACCGTAAGGTAGAAACCGCGGTTCGAAAATTCAGCTTAGCGCTTCACTTGAAGTCGGGAAGTAAAACCGACATCGGCGCGCGCGAGCGGTCCGAGTAGGGTGGCCAGAGGCAAATCGGTGAATTGGTAAGCCATTGATTTGTTTATCGCCGATTTGAGTAACGGAAGCTATATTGCACTTCACTTCCGTAAGGCGATGATCCTTGGAACAAAGGCTCACTATCGATAATCACCCTTTATCGATAGTGATTGATCTCGCCGCCCAAATCAGCCATTTTCGGCCCCAGGATGGCCGCCGGCGACGTCCCGCGCGGCCGCGAACGACATAGAAGGCGGCTTTCCGCCGCGCGAGAAAGCCGCCTGGCATGAGCGAAGAAAAACCCGTCCGCCTGCCCGACCC
>NZ_SUEG01000343.1:810-1085 GCF_005063415.1 Mesorhizobium sp. | reverse complement strand
ATCGAAACGACGGCCGATGATAATCGAAAGACCAGCAGATGGTAAGGACCGGCCTGATCCTAAAGCCGTATCACGGACCGCTCCCGTCTATAGCCCGGGGAAAACGGGGCAGCCTAAAAGCTGCACCGACTTGGCCACGAAAGCGAATACATTCTGCTAGGTATTCCGACACCCACTATCCGGCGAGCCCCGGATAATTTTGGACCCAGGGCTGCATCCGTTCGAACTGAGCCGCCATCGCCAGAACCGTTTCGTCGGCATGCCGCCGCCCGACG
>NZ_SUEG01000343.1:0-800 GCF_005063415.1 Mesorhizobium sp. | reverse complement strand
CTGGAGGCCGACCGGCAGCCCCTGCGCCGTCAGGCCGGCCGGAACCGAAATCGCCGGATGGCCGGTATAGTTGATTGGATAGGTCATGCACCAGCCGATCAGCGGATCGACCGCCTCGCCATTGATCGATGTCGGCCCGATCGTGTTGCCGTCCGTGGCATTCTTGACGGGCGGGACGGCCAGCGTCGGCGAGACGATCAGGTCATGGGTTTCGAATACATCCTCGAGTCCGTCATGGACGCCGGTGCGCAAAAGATCGTCGAGCGCATGGTCGACGGCGGACACCTTGTAGGCGCCCTCCAGCATGGCGAGGAACTGCGGGGTGAGCACCTTGGCGTGCTCGCCCATCAGGTCGATGCCTTGCTGTTTCCAGTACACGGCGATGGCAGCATAGTGGATCGAGATCGTGCGCACCCAAAGCGCCGCCAGGTCCTTGTGATCGGCCTTGAAATCGAGCTCGACCTCGTCAACCTCAATGCCATGCCCGCGCATGACATCGATCGCACGGGCAACGACGGTGGCGACCTCAGCGTCGACAGGGAAATTGCCTAGTCGCGGGCTGTAGGCGACGCGCAGTTTCGGCGTCCGCCCGGCAACGGCGCCGACATAGTCAACGCCATCATCCGGCAGGCAGAACGGGTCGCGGTTGTGTGGCCCGGCCATGATCTTGGTCAACAGCGCGGCGTCCGCAACGGTGCGGGTCAGCGGTCCGATATGGACCAGAGGATGTCCCCACAGGAAGGCGTCGGGGCGAGTCACCGAAGGAATGCGGCCGAAAGAGGGCTTGAAGCCGACGGTGC
>NZ_SUEG01000342.1 GCF_005063415.1 Mesorhizobium sp. | reverse complement strand
GCTCAAGACGGTCGTCCTCTCAAGCTATGCGCCGCAGAAGGTCACCAAGGCACTCTGCGCCGACATCAGCGGCGCCTTTACTGAGATTGAAGCGTTGCCCGCCCGGATCACAATCAGCCCGAAGGCGGTGGGCGCTGCAAGCCTGCCATTCAGTTCGCGGTTTATGATTCAATGATCCGGAACGATGGTAAGCAGAACGTCGCCTAGGGCCAGCAGGAGACATGGTCGGGCTTCTGACCCGAAGCAGCGTTCACGGGTGAAAGAGCGCGCGGCGCTCGCACACGATCGGCCGGCTTTCGATGGACTCTCCAGGGTCACAAGGAACGCGACGGCCTCTCCGCTCGTTGATTCCTTTTCGAGTCGAGCCTGCCATGCCTTCCACCGCGATACGCAAAACGGAATACGATCCGGTCAGAAGAGTTCTGTCGGTCTGGTTCGTGGCGAGCGGTAAACGATACGAATTTGAGGACGTGCCTCCGGAAACCTTCGCGGCGTTCCGCGCGGCGTTTGCCAAGGGCCGCTACTTCAACGACCATATCCGCAACCAGTTTCGGCACCGTCTGGTCGCCGAGGATAGCAACCGGCGTCAAGTTCTTCGGGACTCGACGGCTGGGAAGGCATAAACCAACCCGCAGGCAATGGACCCGCGCTCCTGAGAAGCCTTGTGGGAGATTTCTACTGTTCCACTGGAAGCGGCTGGTGCACCGGCTCCGCATGATGAAACACCTGTCCTAGATCGCGCGCGTCGAATGTCTGCCCGCAAACCGGACAGTAGATGAAATGTTTAGACGCGTCGTCGACAGGGCCGTCATGCGGCCTGCCCTTATACCCGGTCAGATATTGTGCGTCCTGGTCCGCTTCATCTCTGAGGTCATCTGGCGCTGGCCTCGCGATCGTCAAGTCCAGCCGCCCCGCGTCATGGCGCGCGCGATTGCGATCTGTGCCTTTGCGCCTCGAGCTTGGCATTTTTCTTCTGCGTCATGTTGTCGGCCGCGATTAGCCGCCTCAGCGACCGCATAATCTCCCCGCGCGTCCAACCCGCTTCGAGCATGCAGACACCCCAAGTGGTGACCGCGCAAGATCGGGCGATGAATAGAGCCGAGC
>NZ_SUEG01000341.1 GCF_005063415.1 Mesorhizobium sp. | reverse complement strand
TATACGTTCCCTGCGATGAGGATGGGGCGGTTCATGCTGTCTTTGCTGCGCCCTGGCCGCGGTACTCGCAATGACCTGAATCAAACTGCGGCTTCTGTTTGTCAGGCATAAGGAGTCCGTTGAGCCGTCGAACTGCCAGGCCGCGCCCGATAGGCAACGTCCACCTTTTGGGCCTAACCGACCGTTGGATTACAGGGGGCCGACGTCCGGACATGGCGCGACCAAGCCGGTCGGCGCATCTGCTCGATTTGTACAGCCAAGGAGCGTTCTACGTCGCAATCGGGTCGCAGGCGGCGTTTTTTGCTTCTGGAACTTCATGAAATCCCTGTCCGCCTACCGCGCGCAATGGTTCGGCAATGTGCGCCGCGATCTTCTCGCCGGCCTCGTGCCTGCGCGATCATAACTAGACGGGGCCGGTCAGACGAGGGCACGACGGCCAGTGATCTTCTCGATGTTGATACGGAAGAAGAGGTGGGGCGGACTGGCCAACTTGTCCTCGGAGTGAGGCGTCTCGCTGCCAGGTTCCCACCAGTTGGGGCGCGCTTTCTGCAACAGCGACCATGCGTGGTCGCGCTCATTCTGCCGGGGCCCCACTTCGGAGAGTTCTTCGTAACGACCGAAGGCAATGACACTCCACCAGCTACGAGGGCTGCGAATCTCGTCGACTTCGAAGCAAACTTGAGGATGTCGTCGCATCGCCCAGACCTTCTGACCAATCAGGGAGAAGCTGTAGATGTGGCCGTTCTCGTAAACGAAGCTGATGGCACGACGTACGGCATCCCGTCTCTTAGGCAAGCGAGGCGCCCGACCCTGCTCGCGGCCAGGTGCATCCTGCATTCTTGGGCGGTCATCTCACTGATGATCATGGGACTCCCCTGGTGAAAGAGCGAGCTTCGCTCTGTGCATCTCGATGCCGCGGAAGCGGACTTCTTGCTTCCACTGGATTCGCGATCGCTCGCGGGGGCTGCTATACGCGATGTTCCATGCGCCACGCCGGCAAAGACGGCGAAGGGTGCGCCGATGCAAGCTGCGCCGGACTCAGGCACCTCCTTGTTTAGCCGGCCGTCTCAAGAAATCGATCAGCGAAGTCGGCGAGGGCGTTCCA
>NZ_SUEG01000340.1 GCF_005063415.1 Mesorhizobium sp. | reverse complement strand
GATGTGCCCACGGTCAGCCAGATCACGCAGGCAAGCCTCGGCGCGCCCTACTGTTCGCTGGTGCTGGAACTCGACCCCGTCCTTACGCGGGAACTCGCGGTCGAGATGGCGGCGGTCCCGGGCGATCCGTGCAAGCCTGTCCGAGTGGAGCCGACCGACGCAGATGTCGCCGATGTGGCCCTGCGCCTGATGCGGCTTCTGGACCGTCCCTCTGCCCTCCCGGTCCTGCAAGGGCCGTTGCTGCGCGAGATTCATTTCTGGCTTCTGGCGGGACGGCACGGATCGGCCCTCCGCAGCCTCGGCGGGGCCGATGGCCATGCACAACGCATCGCCCGTGCGGTCGCTATGATCCGCGAAAGCTATGCACGGCCGATCCGCATCGAGGAACTGGCCGAGGCCGCGGGGATGAGCACCTCGTCCTTCCACCAGCATTTCCGCCAGACCACCACGCTGTCTCCCTTGCAATTCCAAAAGCAGTTGCGCCTGATCGAGGCTCGGCGCCAGATGCTGGCCGATGGCATGAGCGTGAGTTCGGTGGCTTATGCGGTGGGCTATGAGAGCGTGCCTCAGTTCACCCGCGAATATGGCCGTCTGTTCGGCAAACCACCGGCCCGCGACATACGACAGGCACAGATGGATGCATAGTCTGACTCTGTTTCAGAAGAAAGCGAGCGTCCGCTGTGGGCTCAATTGAGCCGTTCGTCGCGTCCGCCGCCGAGGACCGGAAAGGGTCGACACCTGCCGGAGCGTGAACGTCCCGTTCGGAGAACCGTCGGGAACGGCGGCTTATGGCGTAACCGCGCCCTCCAAAATGTATCGCGGCAACGTCTGCTTACGGGAAGTGGCAAGGCTGGCCTCAACGCCCGACATCAGGCGCTTTGCGGTACAGCAGCTTTGGGCCGCTGAACGAACCCGCTGCGCGGGATGGGCACCCGCGGTTGAGGTAGAGATCAAGAACCGGTCGTTGCGCCTGCGTTGAGTGGGGTTCGGCAGCGGCAGAGCATCACAGGCTTCTTCAACAAGGAGCCTGACCATGCCCTATCCCGTTCTCGATGCACCTAGCAGTCCACTTCGTCAGCGGCTGATCGACGACATGAACATGCGGCGTTTCTCACGGGAGACGCAGCGCAACTATCTCCGCGACATCGGAC
>NZ_SUEG01000033.1:4313-45803 GCF_005063415.1 Mesorhizobium sp. | reverse complement strand
GCAATGGCGGCCGGGGCGGCTGGCGCCGGCGCGGCGACGGCCGGCAGTTCGGTGCCGGTGGCAGGCGGCGAGGCATCAGATTTTGCCTCAGGAGCTGGAACAGTGAGCAGTTCGGACGGCTTGCCCGGTTCCTCGACCATTGCCAGAACCTGGCCGGTAGAATTCTGGGGGATCGAAACGACGGCGGTCTGCGCCGAGGCGGTCACGACATTGCCAGCCGTCGAGCGCAGTGTGATCGTGTAGTCGCCGGGCTTCAGCGGATCGTCGAGAATAATAGCAAAGGCGCCGTCGGGACCGGCGACCGTCGAGCCGAGCACAGTCGAACCGTTGAGAATCTCGACCTTGGCGTTGGGCGGCGCATAGCCAGCGACGACGATCGAGCCGTTACTTTCGATGCGCACGATGTCGAAGGTCGGCACGATTGCACCTGCTGCGGCCGGCGCGGCGGGCGCTGCCGCATCGGTGGACGCGGCGGGCGCAGGCGGCAGCCGGCCCTCGGTCGCCGGAGCGGCCGGTTTCGAAGCCGGCGGCGTCAGCGCAGCAACCTCCGCAGGCGGTGTGGAATTGAGATACGGGTCGAGTGCGCCCGATACATAGGCGGTTCCGGCCGCGGCGACAGAGCCGCCAGCCGCGAACAAAAACGCCTTCAATGGATTAATAGCCATGTTTCCCTGCCCCTTAGCCACCTAATTTCGGTCTAGCCTGTTTTGCCAAAGCCGACAAGAAAAAGCCCGCCCCGGGGCTTGACCATGCCAATAGTCCCTATCACCAATCATAACATGAACACGATTCGATCTGTCTGCGTCTATTGCGGCTCGTCCCCGGGCCGAGATGAAACCTATATCAAGGCCGGACACCTGCTTGGCCGCTCGATCGCCAAGTCCGGCCTGCGTCTGATTTATGGCGGCGGCACTAAAGGTATCATGGGTGCCGTCGCTGAAGGGGCATTAAAGGCTGGCGGCAAGGTAACGGGCATCATTCCACGTTTTCTGATCAACCGGGAGGCGACCGAAACCGCGCTTAACCGGCTTGACGAGCTCGTCATCACCGACAACATGCACGAGCGCAAACACAGGATGTTCGAGAAATCCGACGCCTTTGTGGCGTTGCCCGGCGGCATCGGCACGGTCGAGGAGATCGTCGAGATCATGACTTGGGCGCAGCTCGGCCATCATCGCAAGCCGATCGTTTTCGGCAACGTCGGAGGGTTCTGGGATCCGATGCTGGCGTTGCTCGACCACATGGCGACGGAGGGCTTCATCCACACGGCGCAACGGGTCAAGCCGCTGGTGGTCGAGGATCCGGAAGCAATCGTCGCCGCTATCATGGTGGCGGGCTCCTCCGTAGATGCACCGACGGAGGGCGTGCAGTCGGTGATTGATAAGATGTAGAGTGAATGGTGAATGGTGAAGTACAAGACTTTCCGAACCGGCGCCTGTCTATCCTCTACTGACTATTCACCATTCACTATTCACTATTCACCCCTGCCCTACCGCCCTCCTTAAGTCCGCAATGACCGCACGCTTGTCCTGACTTCTTCGTTAGGCGGCTCGAGCGGATGCGGCAACGGTCTTGCGCGCCGAAGAAAACATCGACCAGGAGTACATCGCCAGCGCCGCCCAGATCAGCCCGAAGGCTATGGCCTGAACGGTGCCGAAAGGTTCGCCGAAAATCAGAACCGCGATCAAAAAGACGATCGTCGGCGCGATATATTGCATGATGCCGATGGTGGAGAGGCGCAGCAGCCGGGCGCCGAACGCAAACAACAGCAGCGGCACGGCGGTGACCGGACCGCAGCCAATCAGCAAGGCGGTGTCGTTCAGCGAGCTGGAGACGAAATGATCCTGTCCTGTGGCGATCAGGAAGACGATGTAGCCGAACGCCGGCACCGACAGCAGCAGCACTTCAAGCAGGAAGCCCTGGCTCGGGCCGATTGGCAGCGTCTTGCGGAAGAAGCCATAGGCGGCAAAGGAAAAGGCCAGCACCAGCGACACCCAAGGCAGCTTGCCCGCGTCGATGGTCAGCACCGCGACCGCGATTGCTGCCAGCACCACCGCCGCGATCTGCAGGCGGTCGAGCCGCTCGCCGAGCAGCAGCGCGCCGACAACGACGCTGACCAGCGGGTTGATGTAATAGCCGAGCGCCGTCTCGATGGTGCGGTCGACCGCGATCGCCCAGACATAGATGCCCCAGTTGACCGAGATCAGCGCCGCCGTCAGCACCGCCATCGAAATGATGCGCGGCGAACGAACTGCCGCTTTGAAATCGGCGGTGCGACCGGCCCAGACCAGGACAGCGGCCGCGATTGGCACCGACCAGACGATGCGGTGGGCGATGACTTCGGCCAGCGGCAGATGTGCGACAGCCTTCATGTAGAAGGGCAGCAGCCCCCAAAGCAGGTAGGCGCCGAGGGCCAGCAGGAAGCCGCGACGAGCTTTGGTGTCGGTCTCGATTTGAAGTGCTTGGGTAGTCATGGCCCAAGGCTATGCGCCAGCAGCTTGCCCAAAACCATCGCAAATTGCTGATGGATCAATGGAGTCTCGCTGATGGTTCAACGCTACTCCGCCGCCGCCAATCCCGCCATGTCGCGGTTCTTCATCAGCTTGTAGACGATCGAATCCATCAGCGCCTGGAACGAAGCATCGATGATGTTTTCGGAGACGCCGACCGTCCACCAGCGCGCGCCGGTGCCATCATGCGATTCGATCAGCACGCGGGTGATCGCCTCGGTGCCGCCATTGAGGATACGCACCTTGAAGTCGGCCAGTTCGAGATCGGCGATCTCGCTCTGGAATTTGCCGAGATCCTTGCGCAGCGCAATGTCGAGCGCGTTGACCGGGCCATGGCCTTCGGCGACCGACATCTTCTCCTCGCCCTCGACCAGCACTTTCACGATCGCCTCCGAGACCGTCTTCAGCTGGCCGTTGGCGTCGAAGCGGCGCTCGACCATGCAGCGGAACGAGGTGACGCGGAAGAATTCCGGCAGGCCGTGCAGCATCTTGCGCGCCAGAAGCTCGAAGCTGGCGTCGGCTCCCTCGTAGGCGTAGCCCTCGGCCTCGCGCTCCTTGACCACGGCGATCAGCGCGTCGAGGCGATGGTCATCCCGGGGCATGTCGATGCCGCGCCGTTTCAGCTCGGCCAGGAAATTGGCCTTGCCACCCTGGTCCGAAACCATGACGCGGCGGCGGTTGCCGACCGTTTCTGGCGGCACATGCTCATAGGTCGCCGGCTCCTTGGCCAGTGCCGAGGCATGGATGCCGGCCTTGGTGGCGAAAGCGGAGGCACCGACATAGGGCGCCTGCGCATCCGGCGCGCGGTTCAGCAACTCGTCGAAGGCGCGGGACAGGCGCGATACACCGGTCAACGCCTCTGCCGAAATCCCTGTGGCAAAGCGGCGGGAAAAGGCTGGCTTCAACGCCAGTGTCGGCACGATCGAGATCAGGTTGGCGTTGCCGCAGCGCTCGCCGATACCGTTCAGCGTGCCCTGGATCTGGCGCACGCCGGCCTCCACGGCAGCAAGCGAATTTGCCACCGCCTGGCCTGTGTCGTCATGGGCGTGGATGCCGAGATGGTCGCCCGGTATGCCAGCGGCGATCACCTTTTCGACGATGGCGCGCACCTCGGAGGGCTGCGTGCCGCCATTGGTGTCGCACAGCACCACCCAGCGCGCGCCGGCTTTATAAGCCGTCCTGGCGCAGGCCAGCGCATAATCGGGGTTGGCCTTGAAGCCGTCGAAGAAATGCTCGCAGTCGACCATCGCCTCCTTGCCGGCAGTGAGCGCCGCCTCGACCGAGGCCTTGATCGCCTCGAGGTTCTCCTCATTGGTGCAGCCGAGCGCGACGCGGACATGGTAGTCCCAACTCTTGGCGACGAAGCAGATGGCGTCCGACTTCGACTGGACCAGCGCGGCAAGGCCGGGATCGTTCGAGATCGACACTCCTGCCCGTTTGGTCATGCCAAAGGCAACGAACTTGGCATCGGCCGTGCGACGCTCGGCAAAGAAGGCGGTGTCGGTTGGATTAGCGCCGGGGTAGCCGCCCTCGACGTAGTCGACGCCGAACTCGTCGAGCAGCTTGGCGATGGCGATCTTGTCCTCGACGGAAAAGTCGATACCCGGCGTCTGCTGACCATCGCGCAGCGTGGTGTCGAACAGATATAGGCGCTCGCGAGCCATGGTCATTTCCCGGCAAACATGTCCGTTGCGCGGATCAGCCTGTCGAGGATGCCCGGCTCCGAATAGGCGTGGCCGGCGCCTTCGATCAGATGGAAATCCGCTTTCGGCCACGCCTTGTGCAGCGCCCAGGCATAGCGCGCCGAGCAAGGCATGTCGTAGCGGCCGTGAACGATGGTACCCGGGATATCCTTAAGCTTCCATGCATCGCGCAGCAGCTGTCCCTCTTCAAGCCAGCCGGCATGGACGAAATAGTGGTTCTCGATGCGGGCGAAAGCTAGGGCATAATCATCCTGGCCGAAGGGACCACTGGTTTCCGGTTCCGGCAGCAGCGTGATCGTCTCGCCCTCCCACAGGCTCCAGGCGCGAGCGGCCTCGACCCGCGCCACAGGATCGCTGCCGACCAGCCGTTTGCGATAGGCGGCCATCATGTCGCCACGCTCAGCCTCCGGGATCGGCGCCAGAAACCGCTCCCACTTGTCGGGGAACATCTCCGAGACGCCGAACTGGTAATACCATTCGAGTTCGGCGCGGGTCAGCGTGTAGATGCCGCGCACGACCAGTTCGCTGACCCGCTCGGGGTGGGTCTCGGCATAGGCCAGCGCCAACGTCGAACCCCACGAGCCGCCGAACACCAGCCATTTGTCGAAGCCGCACATTCTTCGCAGGCGCTCGATGTCGGCGACAAGGTGCCAGGTGGTATTGGCTTCAAGCGAGGCATTGGGCGTCGATTTTCCGCAGCCACGCTGGTCGAACAGGACGACATCGTACAGCTTCGGATCGAACAGCCGCCGGTGCTTTGGCGAGATGGTGCCGCCCGGCCCGCCATGCAGGAACACAGCCGGCTTGGCACCGCGGGTGCCGGAGCGCTCCCAATAAACCTGATGGCCATCGCCAACGTCGAGCATGCCGGACTCGAAAGCCTCGATCTCGGGATAGAGGGTACGGAATTCGCTGCTCATAATTTCAAGCCCTGCTGCGGCCAGTTGGCCGTCTCGTGATCGGGATGCTGGAAGGATATGATGGATTCCTGTCGCGCGTAGAAATCCGGGTCGTCATGGATCGGCGCGTCGAAGATCGTCTCGACCCAGGGCAGCCTGGCGGCGTAGTTGACCTGGATCTGCGGCGCCAGATCGGAACGGTCGTCGAAGGCGCCGATGGCGATCTCCAGCGCGCCGGGCTGGCGGTAGGTCAGCGGTGTGCCGCAGCGGGCGCAGAAGCCGCGATCGATGTTGACCGACGACTGAAAGTAACTCGGCTCCTCGCGCAGCCATTCGACACCGTCGCTCGGCACTGTCACCAGCGCGCCGAAAAACGAGCCGAACTGTTTCTGGCACATGCGGCAATGGCAAATCGAGGGGCGGCCGAGCGCGCCGTGGATGCGGAAGCGCACGGCGCCGCACTGGCAGCCGCCGGTACGAACGGTTTCGGTCATGATCTTTCCTCCCTCGGCCATTGTTCGGTGTCGTGGTCGGGATGCTGGTAAGAGACGAGGTCGGCGAGATAGGAGGCAGACGAGACGTCGGCCATCGTTTCCTCACCGGGCAATTCGTGAACTTGATCCACATAGGGGAGCTTGGCTTCGACACCCCATTGGATCGTCGGCGCGATCTCCTCGGGGTGGTCGAATGCGGCGATGGCGAGCGCCACGCCGTCGGGCGCTTCGAAGGTCAGCGGCGTGCCGCATTCGGCGCAGAAACCGCGCAAAGCCGCGTTGGACGAGCGGAAGCGTTTGGGCTCACCGCGCGTCCAGTCAAGCCTTGCGCCGCGCACCGAGACCAGCGGCAGGTAGAAATTGCCGCTCGCCTTCTGGCACATGCGGCAATGGCAGACGGAAGCATCGCCGAGCGTGCCTTCGACGCGGAAGCGCACCGCGCCGCACTGGCAGCCGCCTGTATACACCGGTCTGTTGTCGAGGCTCATCGCGCACTACTCCGGAGCATGGCAGACCGCCTCGACATTGTTGCCGTCGGGATCGAAGACGAAGGCAGCGTAATAGTTCGGATGGTAGTGCGGGCGCAGGCCCGGCCCACCATTGTCCGTGCCGCCGGCGGCGATCGCCGCGGCGTGAAAGGCATCGACCTCGGCGCGGCTGCGCGCGGTGAAAGCGACATGCTGATCATCCTTCGGCTTGTCCCTGCCGGCGTGCAGCCAAAACACCGGCCGGTCGCGGCCGTAGCCGCCGACCTTGGCGCCGCCGGTATATTCCTGCGGCACCATGTAAAGCAGCGAGGCGCCGAGCGGCGCCATCGCCCTGTCGTAAAAAGCCTTCGACGCATCGAAATCCGAAACGGTGATGCCGAGATGATCGATCATCTTTTTACCTCCCAGGTGGTGATGCGTTCGCCGGTGACAGGGTCCTTGCCGTCCTTCAACTGGATGCCTTGCGCCAGCAACTCGTCGCGGATGCGGTCGGCCTCGGCCCAGTTCTTGGCGGCGATCAACGCGAGGCGTTTGGCGATCGCCTTGGCAATGGCGTCTTCATCTACCTTGGCCGTTGCGACGTCGAAGCCGAGGAACAACAGCGATGCCTTCAGTGAAGCGGCAGCATCGTTGTCTTCAGCGGCTGCGTTGCCGCTACCAGCGTTGAAATCAACAGCATCGCCAGCCAACTGCGTCAGCAACTGGAATGCGGCATAGGTGGCCAGGTCATCCGACAGCGCTTCGATCACATCCGCCGGCACCGGCTTTGCCGTCGGCGGCGCGAGATCGGCCGCCCGCTTCCATTTGCGCAGCGTATTCTCCGCCTCTTCCAGCTTGCGCACAGAAAAGTCGATCGGCTCGCGATAGTGCGTCATCAGCATCGCCAGCCTGAGCACCTCGCCCGGCCATTTGCGGCCGCCAAAGGTCTCCGTCTCCAGCAATTCGGTGATCGAATAGAAATTGCCCAGGCTCTTGGACATCTTCTGCCCTTCGACCTGCAGGAACCCATTGTGCATCCACACCTTGGCCATCGTTTCGGTGCCGTGGGCGCAACGCGACTGCGCGATCTCGTTCTCGTGGTGCGGAAAGATCAGGTCGAGACCACCGCCATGGATGTCGAACACCTCGCCGAGATAGGCGGCCGACATCGCCGAGCACTCGATGTGCCAGCCGGGCCGACCCCTGCCCCACGGGCTGTCCCAGCCCGGTTCCTCGGGCGAAGACAATTTCCACAGCACGAAATCCTGCGGGTTCTTCTTGTGCGCATCGACGGCGACGCGGGCGCCGGCCTGCTGCTCATCGAGATTGCGCTTCGACAACTGCCCATAATCCGGCATGGAAGCGGTGTCGAACAGGACTTCTCCAGCCGCGACATAGGCATGGCCGCGTTCGATCAAGCGCTGAATCAAGAAGATCATGTCGATCTTGCCGTCGGGCCTGGGCTCGACGAACTCGGTGGCGCGCGGCTCGACCGTCGGTTCCAGGCAACCGAGCGCCGCCACGTCCTTGTGGAACTGGTCGGCGGTCTTTTCGGTGACCCGCCTGATCGCTTCGTTCAGCGACAGCTTGCCAGAGGCAATCTCGCCGCCGAAATCGCGCAGGGCGCGGGCGTTGATCTTGTCGTCGACGTCCGTAATGTTGCGGACGTAAGTGACGTGCGCTTGCCCGTAGAGATGGCGCAGCAAACGGAACAGCACGTCGAAGACGATCACCGGCCGCGCATTGCCGATATGGGCGAAGTCATAGACCGTCGGGCCGCAGACATACATGCGCACGTTGCGCGGATCGATCGGGAAGAAATCCTCCTTGCTCCGCGTTAGCGTGTTGTAGAGGCGCAGGCTCTTCGATGAGTCAGACATACGTGCGTTTCCGGTGCGTTACTTTGTTTGAGCATGATCTTTTGGGATCCTGCTCTGGATGGAGTCGGTTACGCCGAGGCGCAAATCGGGCTCCAGCCTGCTGGCCGGGGCGTTTGTCCAATCTGGGAGGAGATGAGGCGAAAACGTCCAGGACCAGCGCGAGGCTAGCCGATAATGCAAATGCCACAAATGGCGAAAGACGTTCTCATGGCCGGCTTTATCGCCTTGCCCAGTGTTGCCGTCAAGTCGCTACCTTCGCCAAAAATATCGTTGGCTCACAGGAATTGAGCCATTGAAACATTTTATTAAACAGGTCGGCACTGTCATGAAACATTCGCCGGCTAGATCAGCAAGCGTCACGATTTGGTCAGATTCGGCCAGCAAACGCAGACACGAAGACGTTACCAGGGAAGAGAACAATGCCTAAGCAAGAATCCAATCGCGCCAAGCAACCGGCGCTCGCCAGCCACTACCGGGCGATCGGCCCGGCAGCAATCGTCGCAGCTCTTCTGCACACCGCGAAGAAGAAGAAGCCGGCGCAGAAGATCGTTTCGCCGCGCGCTGCCTGAGAATGTCGTCGGGAAAGATTGAGGCGCTCACGGCAGTAATAGTAGCTTTTGCTAAAATAAATTCATCTGACTGTCGTTCGCGCCGGACTTCTGGCGCTTGACCTTCTCGGGCTCAGGCTTGACGACGCCCTTCTCCTGAATCTCCGGCCCGGTATTGGCGACGTTGTTGACGAGGTCGGAAACCGGGATCGCTTCGAAGAAATCGGGCTGGGCGGGTCTCAGCAGGTCGGCCACATCGCGCGGCTCGAGCGTGCGGCAATCCAGCCAGCGCGCGAAATCCTCGGGATGGATCACCACCGGCATGCGGTCGTGGATATGGGCAGTATCGGCATTGGCATGGGCGGTCAGAATGGCGCCGGTGTCCATTTCCGAGCCGCCCGGCTCGGCATAGGTCTCAATCAGCCCGGCGAAGGCGACAAGCCGGCCATGCCTTGGCCGCACCCAATAGGGCTGCCCTCTTCTGCCACCGGTTTGGTGCCATTCGTAGAATCCCGAAGCCGGTACCAGGGCGCGGCGATGGCGCATGGCAGCGCGAAACGACGCCTTTTCCGAAGCCCCCTCAGAACGCGCGTTGAACAGCAGCGGGAAGTTACGCGTATCCTTGACCCAGGCCGGGATCAGGCCCCAGCGCACCAGCATCGGGCGGCGGTCGGGCAGGTTCGAGCCCGGCGCCTGTGGGAATCCGGCGAGCGCCATCAGCACCGGCTGCGTCGGCGCGATGTTGTAGCGGGCCGGAAACTCCTCAAGTTCCGCCAGGCCGAGAAAGGCGGCGGTCTGGTCCGGAGTGGCTGTCAAGGCAAAGCGTCCGCACATGAATTCAGCTCTCGAATTGGTGGCATGTGAAAGTGGCCATGGAACCCGCCTTTCGCAACCGCTAAAGCTGTTCGCCGACGGCCGGTCCACAACGGGCTATGCCAATCGAGCGATCCGGAGCCCATGGAAGCACGCAAGATCATTCCGGCAGTCTCGGTCTGCGTCGTGCGCGAGAACACGGTGCTGCTGGTCAAGCGGGCCAGGCCGCCCTCGCAAGGCCTCCATGCCTTTCCCGGCGGCAAGGTCGAAGCCGGCGAGACGCTGGAACAGGCAGCACGGCGCGAATTGCTGGAAGAGACCGGATTGCAGGCGCGCAGCTACCGGCCGCTGCGGGAAATCCGCATCGACGGCAGCGGCGACGGGCATCCGGTCGACTACTGGCTGACGGTGTTTGGCGCCGATTATGCCGGCGGCGAGGCGGTGGCCAGCGACGACGCCGAAACCGCGGCTTTCTATACGCTGGCCGAAATGACAGCGATGCCGCTCGCCGATGCAGTGTTTGAAATTGCCGACGATCTACTCGGCCCCAACAAGGATGGCGAGACCTGAGCCAGAGAATCGCCTTGCAGGCGACAAATTGTTTCAGCACAAAGCCTCATGAGCCGCACGTCCTCGTTTCTCGCCGCCTGCCTCGCCATCAGTGTGAGTTTCGGCGTGCGTCCGGCAATCGCCGCCGAAGCGCCATTCGAGCCTGGGCTGATGCGGCTGGCGGAAGTGCTCGGTTCTCTGCATTTCCTGCGTAATCTGTGTGGCGAGAAAGGCGACCGGTGGCGAGCCGAGATGGAAAAACTGATCGCATCGGAAAATCCGAACCCGGAGCGGCGCGCCCGCTTCATCGCCAGCTTCAACCGCGGCTACCGGTCTTTCGGCGGCACTTATACCCAATGCACCGCCTCGGCGACGGAAGCCATCAGCCGCTACATGAAGGAAGGCGAGACACTGTCTCGCGACATAGCCTCTCGCTACGGAAACTGACGGCGGCAGCTGCCGTTCCGGCAAACCGGCATCAAGCGCCGGCGCTGTGGGTGGCGGACGCGTTCGACACTTCTCCGCTTGCCTCGAGTGAGGCCTTGGTGCAAACCTGATGTTGCACTTTTGCAACTATGTTAACGAAACGTTAGCGCGCGAATGTGAAATTAACTCAAACTGAAGGTTTCCGTCCCCTTGGCCGGCCTAATCGGCTAAGTTTGAAACGGATCGGACGCAGGTTTGCTGGACGCGACGGAATTTGTAGAAAACGACCAAAAAAATGTCGCATTTACAAATACTTACTGCGCCTGCGTGTAAAAGGGACAACTCAAGCTTGATCCCTATCCAACGGATCACCGCTTGAAAGGGTGGACATCGCAATGGAACATGGCGTCAACGACATCGACGCGCTGGTCAGGGAAGAAAAGCGCCTGACCGCCGTGGAAAGCCACAGCGAAGCCTGGGCAGAAGGATTGTCGGCCGGGATCGAGCCGGAAATCATCGCCGAGGCAGCCCTCGAAACGGCATTCGGCGAAATGCTGCGCACCAATGGCGAGACCTCGGCGCTTGCCCTGCTCGATCGCATGCGTGAAAAGGTGATTGCCGGGGCCTTCGAGCCCGAAAGGCTGCGGCACTGACCCCGGTTCTTTGACGACGGCGCGCCGCCGGACATCATGTCCGGGCACATGGATGGGCTGGAACCAGGGAGTAGCAGGCGGTGAATTTTTCGATATCAGGCAAGCCGCGCGGCCTGGTCCTCAGCATTTGGCTTACTGCTTCCTGCGCCACGATTCCCCTTGCACTGTTTCTTGCGAGCAGTCCCGCTCACGCCCTCAGCGAGATCAAGCGCGAAGACCTGCCTTCGCCGGTCACGCCGCCGCCGGACGGCGACATGTCGCCGCCTGGAAGTACCGTGCCGATGCCCGGCCCGCTCGGCACGACACCACCTGCAGCCAGCCAGCCGACTCCGTCCGACGAGCCAGAGCAAACCGAACCGAAAGGGCCAGCGGACGATGGTGGGATGGCCAATCCGCATGTCGATCCGGACGCGCCTGTGCCCGAAGTCGTCTACGACCTTGCCAAGTTGCCGGAACCGGTCAGGCGCATGCACGATCTGATCGTCGAGGCCTGCAAGAGCGGCGACATCGAAAGACTGCGGCCGCTGATCGGCACGGGCGACATCATGACCCAATTGTCGCTGGGCGACATGGAGGGCGACCCGATCGCCTTCCTGAAAGGCCTTTCGGGCGACACGGAAGGCCAGGAAATCCTCGCCATCCTGGAAGAGGTGCTCAATGCCGGCTATGTCCACGTCGATGCAGGCACTCCGCAGGATCTCTACGTCTGGCCGTATTTTTTCGCCCTGCCGCTGGACAAGCTCGATGCCAGGCAGCGGGTCGAGTTGTTCAAGATCGTCACCGCAAGCGACTATGACAACATGAAGCAGTTCGGTGCCTACATCTTCTACCGAGTCGGCATCACGCCGACCGGGCAATGGACGTTCTTCGTCGCTGGGGACTGAGTGGTCTAGCCTGGCCCTTATCGACGCAGGGAGCCTAGCGCGCCAACGCCTCGGAAAACTCCACCGCCCTGCCTTGGCCTGGCGTGGCAATCTCGCCTTCCCACATCACGCGTCGGCCACGAACGATGGTGCCGACCGGCCAGCCGGTCACCTGCCTGCCGTCATAAGGGGTCCAGCCGGCCTTGGAGCCTTGCTGGGCGTTGGCGATGGTCTCGCGGCGCTTCAGATCGACGATGGTCAGATCGGCGTCGTAGCCGGCGGCAATTCGGCCTTTCCTGGCGATGCCGAAGATGCGTTGCGGGCCATGGCTGGTCAGGTCGACAAAGCGCTGCAAGGTGAGTCGGCCGGCGTTGACATGGTCCAGCATGATCGGCACCAGGGTCTGCACGCCGGTCATGCCGGACGGCGACGCCGGATAAGGTTTTGCCTTCTCGGCCAGCGTGTGCGGCGCATGGTCGGAGCCGAGCACGTCGACAACGCCCTGCGCAATGCCCTGCCAAACCCCGTCGCGATGGCGCGTGGCGCGCACCGGCGGGTTCATCTGGATCAACGTACCGAGCTGCGCATAATCATCGGCGCTCAGCGTCAAATGATGCGGCGTCGCCTCGCAGGTCGCGACATCCTTGTGCTGTTCGAGGAAGCCTATCTCCTCGGCGGTCGAGATGTGCAGCACATGGATCCGGGCGCGGACCTGGCGCGCGATGCGCACCAGGCGCTCCGTGCAGCGCAATGCTGCGATCTCGTCGCGCCACACCGGATGTGAGGACGGATCGCCCGCGATGCGCTCGCCAAGCCGCTCGCGCAGCCGGAACTCGTCTTCGGAGTGAAAGGCGGCGCGGCGGCGTGTGTTCCTCAGGATCGAGGCAACGCCTTCGTCGTCCTCGACCAGCAGGTCGCCGGTGGACGAGCCCATGAACACTTTTATGCCGGCCGCACCCGGCAGCCGCTCGAGATCGCCAGCGTCTTTTGCATTGTCGCGGGTCCCGCCGACCCAGAAGGCAAAGTCGCAATGCATGCGGCCGGTGGCACGCCGCACCTTGTCGGCAAGGGTTGCCTCACTGGTGGTCAGCGGATTGGTGTTCGGCATCTCGAAGACGGCGGTGACGCCGCCAAGCACCGCTGCCCGCGAGCCCGTCTCCAAATCTTCCTTGTGCTCCAGTCCCGGCTCGCGGAAATGCACCTGACTGTCGACGACGCCCGGCAGGATGTGCAGCCCGCGGCAGTCGATCGTCTCGCCCGCCGACGCCTGGCGGAGGTCGCCGATGGCAGCGATGCGCCCACCATTGATGCCAACGTCGCGAAAACCCTCGCCGTCATGGTTGACCACGATGCCGCCTGTCAGGATGAGATCGTAGATGGGGGCCATGCGGATCCGGTCTCTTGCGGGGGAAGTGCCAGCGGCTTACGTAATGGCCGATAGTTTTGCAAGATCAGGCTCGTTTTCCCACCATGCCCTTTGCCTCGCTTAGAGATCGCGCACTCGTTTCCGTGTCTGGGCCGGATGCCGAGCACTTTTTGCAGAACATCCTGACCACCGACCTCGACGCGCTCGGCAGCAGCGAAGCAAAGCCCGGCGCGCTGCTGACGCCGCAAGGCAAGATCCTTTTCGACTTCCTGATCTCGCGCGCCGGCGAAAATGCTTTCCGGCTCGAATGCCGTGCTGAGACCGCCGATGACTTCATGCGCCGGCTGACGCTCTACAAGTTGCGCGCCAAAGTCCAAATTGGCAAGCTGGATCAGCCGGTTGTGACCGTCCTATGGGAAAGCGATTCAACTGCCTCGCAATTTGAATCAGCACCGTTTGCCGATGCGCGGTTTGTCGATGCTATCGTCAAGCGCTTCTATGATGGCACCGCAGAAGGAGGGGACCTTGCCGCATGGCAAGCCTTTCGCATCGCCCATGGCATTGCCGAAAGCGGCGCGGACTACCAGCTCGGCGACGCGTTTCCGCATGATGTACTGCTCGACGAGATCGGCGGTGTCGGCTTCAAGAAAGGCTGCTACGTCGGCCAGGAGGTCGTCTCGCGCATGCAGCATCGCGGCACTGCCAGGCGCCGAGTGTTGATTGTCTCGGCCGAACGCCCCCTGCCCACTTCGGGCGCAGAGTTGACGGTGGAGGGGCGACCAGTCGGCACGCTTGGCTCGACCGCCGGCAGGACAGGCCTTGCCATTGCCCGCATCGACCGGGTCAAGGCAGCGCTCGACGCCGGCCTGCCGATCCTGGCTGACGATGTCGCCGTGTCGCTCGCCATCCCGTCCTGGGCGAAATTCAGCTTTCCGCAGGAAGCCGTCGGCGCGGAGGACGCCTGATGGCGGCCGATCGCGCCGGGGCGCCGCCGCGCGCCTGGCAACGTATGCTGTCCGGGCGACGGCTCGATCTGCTCGACCCCTCGCCGCTCGACATCGAGATCTCCGATATTGCCCATGGCCTTGCCCGCGTCGCACGCTGGAACGGCCAGACCAGAGGCGACCACGCCTTTTCGGTCGCCCAACATTCACTGCTGGTCGAAACGCTTGTCGGTGAGCTGATGCCGGATGCCGACGCCGATATGCGGTTGGCGGCGCTGCTGCACGACGCGCCGGAATATGTCATCGGCGACATGATCTCGCCGTTCAAGTCCGTGATGGGCGGCAGCTACAGGGATTGCGAGATCAGGCTGCAGCGCGCCATCCATCTGCGCTTTTCACTGCCGGCCGAACTCGACGCGGGACTGCGCAAGGAGATCAAGCGAGCGGATCAGATCGCCGCCTATTTCGAAGCAACGCTGCTTGCGGGTTTTTCGACGGCAGAGGCGACGGAGTTCTTCGGCAGGCCGCGCGGCTTCAACGCCGAGCGCTTCGACGTCACGCCGCGCTCGGTGACTTGGGCGCAGAATGCCTTTCTCAAACGCTTTGCGACGATCGAAAAGTCGCGACGCCAGACTGCCGTTCCAGCCGGCTGAAAACGGTAAATTAACCGGCAGGGACAACAGTGCCGTGGTTAACCATGGTCCATAGGCTTGCCTCATGCCCGTTGCCGGTATCAAGGCTGGTTCGTCCGTCCGCCGACGGAGGGCCAAAGGCGTTGGTCAGCCGCAACCTATTGAAGACGAGCTGCGCGAACAGAACGAGCGTTTTTCGGCAGCGGTCGAGAACATGTCGCATGGCCTGTGCATGTTCGATGCCGATGAACGGATGATCATCTGCAACAGGAACTATATCAGCATCTTTCGCCTCGACGCCGAAGTGGTGCGGCCCGGCATCCGGTTTTTCGACATCCTCCAGCACAGCATGGATATCGGCATCGCCTCGCAAAGCGCTGAGCAACTCTATGCCATCCGCAAGCCCTATATCGACCAGGCAAAACCTTCCACCTATGAGGAAACGCTTGCAGACGGGCGTATCGTCAACATTTCGCACCGGCCGCTGGCGTCAGGCGGTTGGGTATCGATCTACGAGGACATCACCGAGCAACGGCGCGCCGAGCAGGAGTTGAAGGAGCAGCACCGCCGTTTCGACGCGGCTCTTGCCAACATGTCGCAAGGCCTTTTGATGTACGATGCGGACGGCAAGCTGATCGTGCGCAACGAACGTTTCCTGGAACTTTATCATGTCAGGCCGGCCGACTTCCCGCTTGGCATGAGTCACCATGATGCGTTCAAGCGGCTGCTGGAACTCGGCATTTATACAAAACTCGACCCCGACAGCGAAATCTCGCAAATCGAAGCCTGCCTGCGGGCGGGCAAAACACACGTAACGCATCGCCATCTCGCTGACGGCAGAACGCTGCTGGTTGCGCGCCGGCCGATGAGCGGCGGCGGCTGGGTCGCGACGTTCGACGACGTCACCGAGCGCAGGCGTGTGGAAGAGCGCATGACCCATCTCGCGCACCACGACACACTGACCAACCTGCCCAATCGCTCTATGCTTCGCGAACGGCTGGACCAAGCCCTCAGCGAGACGACAAACGGATCGCTGGCGATATTCTCGCTCGACCTCGACCACTTCAAGGCAGTCAATGATAGTTGGGGACACCCCGCCGGCGACTGGCTGCTGAAATGCGTGGCCGAACGGCTGCAACGGTGCCTGCGCAATGAAACGGACGTTGTCTCCCGCTTCGGCGGCGACGAATTCGTCATCATCCAGTTCAATCTCAAAAGCCCGGGCGACGCGGAAAAGCTGGCCAAACGCATCGTCGAGATCATCGGAAAGCCGTTTCGCGACAAGAGACACGACATGCGCGTCGGCATCAGTCTTGGCATCGCGCTGTTTCCGAATGACGGCAAGGACGCCGACACGTTGCTGAAAAACGCCGATATGGCGCTCTATCGGGCAAAGAGCGAAGGGCGCAACCTCTACCGCTTCTTCGAACCAGCCATGGACGCGATGGTGCGGGCACGCCGGGCGCTCGAAATCGATCTCAGGGCAGCGCTGTCGCGCCGCGAATTCGAGCTGGATTTCCAGCCGATCATGAATATCGCCTCCGGCGAAATCGCCGGTGCCGAAGCCTTGATGCGCTGGCGTTCGCCGGTGCGCGGCCTGGTGCGGCCGGACGACTTTATTCCGGCCGCCGAGGAGACTGGGCTGATCGTGCCGCTTGGAGAATGGGCGCTGCGAAAAGCCTGCACGACCGCGGCAGGCTGGGCGCCTTGGCGCATCGCAGTCAATGTCTCCGCCGTGCAGATCAAAAGCGGTACCTTTGCCCGCAGCGTCATTTCGGCACTGGCGTTCTCGGGCGTGCCGGCCAACCGGCTTGAACTGGAAATCACCGAAACGGTGCTGATGGACGAGAGCGATCTGGTGCTCAAGACACTCAGGCAGCTACGCGATCTGGGCGTCCGCATCGCACTGGACGATTTCGGCACCGGCTATTCCTCGCTGGGCTACCTCAGGCGCTTTCCCGTCGACAAGATCAAGATCGATCGTTCCTTCATCAGCGATATCGACAGCCGCGATACCGCGGCGATCGTGCGCACCATCATCGGGCTTGGCGCACAGCTGGGCATCACCGTCACCGCCGAAGGTGTCGAGACCGAAGCGCAGTTTGAATTCCTGAAAAAGGAGGGCTGCGTCGAGGCTCAAGGCTATTTGATCGGCGTGCCGTCAAATGCGTCGGACATCAATCGGCTGCTGAGGTCGAGCGCGACGATCCGGCAATCCGGCTGAGTGCGGCAGCCTGGCGAGCCGGCGGCTCAGCCTGGACATCTGCCATCAATACAATTTCTGGATATTGCTCGTCGAAGCGCGGGTCAGAGGTGTCCGCTCAATGCCTCCACCATATCCTTGTTCGTCGCCACGGGAACGATCTCGAATTCGACCAGATCCGCCCATTCGATGACCCACCGCTGCAGGAGCGTGATGTCATCGGCTTCCACCAGCAGGAAACAGCGGCTCATGTCCGCTGCGATCCAGCTGTGGTGCACGAGGAGCGCGTCCGGCTTCAGGCGGCCCTGGTCGCGGAAACGGCGGTAGATCTCCTCACGGTCGCAGCCGCGAAAATCCTCGGTTACGAAGAACAGCATCTTTTTCCCCTCAATTCGGATGTCATCGGCCCGGCCGGTCCAGCCGCTCCAGGAACCACTGCGTCAGCCGCACCCAGACGTCGTCTTTCTCGCCGGAGTCTTCCCAGCCGTGGTCGAGGTTGGGGTTGTCGTTGACCTCGATGACGAAGACGCCGTCCTTGGTTTCCTTGAGGTCGACGCCGTAGAGGCCGTCGCCGATGCAGCGCGCCGCGCTCACCGCCGTCTCGACGACATGGGCCGGCGCTTCCTTCAGGGTGAAGGTCTTGATGCCGCCCTGGTCGGGCTTGCCGTTGGCCTTATGATTGACGATCTGCCAATGTTTCTTGGCCATCAGATAATGGACGGCAAACAAAGGTTGGCCGCCGAGGACGCCGACGCGCCAGTCATATTCCGTCGGAATGAATTTTTGTGCGATCAGGAGGTCGGAATCCTCCAGCCATTCGGTTGCGAGCGTTTTCAACTCTTCGAAGGTGCCGCATTTCTTGACGCCGCGCGAAAACGAGGAGTCCGGGATCTTCAGCACCAGGGGGAAGCCCAGCGTCTGTGCCGCAACTTCCAGGTCCGAGGTGCCGGCAATCATCACCGTCGGCGGCACCGGTACCTTGTTGTAGGTCATCAGCTCGTTGAGATAGACCTTGTTGGTGCAGCGGATCATCGACAGCGGATCGTCGATGACCGGCATACCTTCCTGCTGGGCGCGGCGGGCAAAGCGGTAGGTGTGGTTGGAGATCGAGGTGGTCTCGCGGATGAACAGCGCGTCGTAGTTGGCGAGCTTGGCCAGATCCCGCTTGGTGATCGGCTCGATTTCGACGCCCATCTTTTCAGCGATCTTGGCCCAGTGGCGCAGCGACGAAATCTCCGACGGCGGCAGTTCCTCATGCGGATCGACCAGCGTGGCGAAAGTGTAGCGCGCCGGCGTGCGGCCCTTGGTGTCGCGCCACTCGCGGTTGGTGTAGGTCTCCAGGCACTGGAGAAAGTGCGTTTCCTCGTCCTCGGTCATCCTGGCCAGAGGATGGAAGCCGATCTTGCGGATCGAGGCCCATTCGGCGCTGTCCCTGATGTGGACCTCGAGCGCCGGGGCACGAAACCAGTCGAACAGCAGCTTGGCGAAGCGGTCCCAGATCCTGGACGGTCCTATGCCGAAGAAGATGCAGACCTTCTGCGGGAAAGCGCCGCCCAAATCCTTGCGGCACTTGTTGAGTGCGAGTTCGAGTTCCGGCAACGCGTGCTCGTAGAGCTTGCGCTCCGACAGATCGATCATCGTCTCGACAGTCGGGATGACCTTGTGGCCACGCGAACCGGCGAGCAGCGAAGCGTAATAGCCGCGGCTCTGGTAGCCGTAATTGTTCGACAGGTTGATAACCTTCGGCCGCTGACCGCGAAACAGTGCCGGATGGGCAAGGTAGTCGCGATTGGTGATGATCTTGTGCGGCGTCGCCACCTGATCGAGATCGTTCTGCCGGCCGGTAAGGATGACCCAGGTCATTGGCTGTCGCGCTTTCCGAGAGTGATGGCGGCGCGCAATCCGTCGCGGCCGAATTGCGCCATGTTCATGAAGATGCCGTAAGGCACGGGAATGTTGGCAGCATCGAGGATCGTCTCCTGCCGCTCGTCCTCGACCCAGGGGTCGTGGATCAGGATATGATCGCCATCGTCACCGATGGCCAATACCCAGTGCGGAACCTTCTTGCCGAACATCAGGAAGCCGCTGATCAGGACCAGTACCAGTTTTCCCTCTGCGATCGCGGTGCGAATGTCGTCAAGCCCGAATGAACGGTAATTCACCGGGATGCCGTAAAGTTCCGCGCGGCGTCGAAAGTCGACCTGCGCCAGTTCCATCACCCGGCGCTTGTCTTCACTGCGCACCGACTGCAGGAACAGCGCGCCGTAGAAGGAGACATAGATCTCAGCAGCAAGCCCGCTCTCATAGCCGGCGACGGCAAGCCCGAACGGCTCGCAGCCGCCGGGGCCGGACATCATGAAAACGGTCGTCGCCTCACGCCACAGCCGGATTTCCATCACCGGGTCCGGCACGAATCCGGGGCCGAAGTAAGCCATCGCCATCATCAGGCAGCATGGTCCGCAGGTGAATTCGCAAGTCTGCTGATAAAACGGCACTTCGGTGGCGACCGGAATGTCGCCGCGCAAGGTCTTTTCATAGCGCAGCGCCGTGGCGCCATCCTCGTAATAGTCCAGTTCGCGGCCGATCTTGCGGTAGCCGCTCTGCTCGTAGATCTGGATCGCGCGCGGATTGTCCTGGCGGACTTCCAAACGAAGCATCATGCGGCCGTGCTCGAAAGCGGCGGCCTCGGCCTCTTCCAGCAGCAGCCGGCCAACGCCACGGCCGCCGAAAAATGGACCGACGGCGATCGAATAAAGCCGCGCGACGCCGCTGCCCTTGCGAAACAGCACGACTGCATAGCCGGCGACGCGGCCATCGCTTTCGCCAACCAGCAGTTCGGCGGTGTCGCGTTCGATCAGTTGGCGAAAGGAGCGGCGAGAAATGCGATCGCTCGAGAAAACGGCTTTTTCGATGGCGGCGAGGTCATCGACGTCGGACGCGCGGGCCTTGCGAATCTCGGCAGGCATGCGGGCTGAGAAAACCTCGATTGGGTTGTGGAAACGGCCCTAGTCTAAACATCGGTCACACCAGCCGAAGTGCCAGCATTCAGCAAGCGCTATCGCACCTCGATTAGGGCCGAATTGTGACAGTTTTGACGGCAGGCAGGTCGCGGAAAGGCTTTGAAGGACCTCCGTGTTTAAGTATGGGCGCGGCTCCGGAAAAACGAGAGCCTGATTAGCTTTGCAAGCCCGCCAGAAGCTGGCCATAGGCGCTCTTGGCCACCGCGGCCAGCCGCTCGCGCGGCAGCGAGCCGACGACGGCGCAGCCATAACCCTTGTCCAGCCAGTAGACAGCCGCAGGACCATCTTCCTCCGACCCATAAGTGCCCTTGGCCTTGGCTGCCGATTCGGCGGTGACGAAGAGTGATATGCGCTCGCCCTTGTCGTCCTCATAAAGCAGCATCGCGGCCTTGCCCTGGCCGGCAGGCAGCAGCCGGCCACCGACCAGTTGGAATCCTTGCGCCGCCAGATCCGGTGCAACGAGCTTCAAACCCACCTGGTTCGACAACCAGCTCTGCAAATGATCCTTGTCGCTTGCCGGCACTTCCACCGCATGCCGCTTTTCGGCGGCATAGATGACGTGGGCGGCGATCGCCTCTTCGGCAAGCTGGTCCTCGGCCGTGTTTTCCAGGCCAAGGCGGCCGATGCCGGCAAGATAGCCGCCAGCGCCGCCAATCACCAGGATAGCGGCAGCGGCGGCCGCAAGCCACCAACGCGAGCGCGACGGCGCCGCTCTCACCACCGGCGCCTCGCCTTGCACCACCTTGCTCAGCCGCACCGGGACGGGTTCGTCCAGCACGCCGTTAAAGGCTGCGCGCAACGCTGCCCGGTCGGCGGCGTAGCGTGCGCTCTTGGCCTTCATCTCGGCATTGGCCTCGAGCCATGCCTCATAGGCCGTCCGCTCGTCGCCCGGCAACTCGCCATCGAGAGCCATGTGGATGTCGCGTTCGGAGAAATCGCGCCGGCTCATTTCTAGACGATCCTTATCGAGCGGCGGCGCGCGGTATCATCCAGCAGCGCGCGCAGTTCCTCACGCCCGCGCGCGATGCGCGACATTAAGGTGCCGGCGGGAACTCCAAGGATGTTGGCGGCTTCGGCATAGGAAAACCCTTCGATGGCGACCATCACAAGCGCCGCGCGCCGGTCCGGGCTGATCGCCTGCAGCGCGTCGACGATCTCGCGTGAGGCGATGCTCTCGACCTGCTCGGCGGGTGCTGCCTGCGCCTCGCTTGCCTCGAGCGGCAGCATCGCCGCCTCGCCGCGCCGGTTCACCTTGCGCATCTGGTCGATGAACAAATGGTGCATGATCGTAAACAGCCACCTCCTGGGGCTTTCTCCTGTCTGCCAATTGTCGAGCCGCACAAGCGCCCGCTCGAGACAATCCTGGACGAGATCGTCGGCGGAATCGCGGTCGCGCAACAGCGAGCGTGCATAGCGGCGCAGACGCGGTATTTCTCCAAGGATTGCTGCCTTCTTTTCGTCCATGACCGCTGGTTCTGGGGCCCCTGTCCGTGGTGATTGAACGCGCCTTTGCAGCGCGGCGCAAGCGGCCAGCGCGAAGCGGTCCGCCGCCCCGGTCACCCAAGCAACTGAATAACGCTGCCAGTGGCAGGTTTATTCCCGGCTTGCATCCGATTGTCAAAACGCCGGTTACGCCAGATCCGTCTGAAGAAAATCGTCGCCCTTGTAGAGCAACGGAAGATTTAGGGCCTTTGCGCAGGCGTAGGCGAAGCAATCGCCAAAATTGAGATCGGCCGGATGACCGACCGCCTTGCCGTAGCGGATGCTCGCGTCGGTAGCGCGCGCGCCGATGTCCTCGTCGATAGGTACATTGCGGGCACTGATTTCGACAATGAACGAATCGACCAGATCGCGCGCCACGGCCAGCAATTCGGGCGTCGGCTTTTTGGAAACGGCGTTTATGCGTCCAAGGGCAAGTGTCGCCTCGAGCCGAACAAGCGCAGAAATATGCAGCGGACTGCCGGCACCAGAGATTCGCTTGAGCAATTCCGCCCAACCCGGTTCCTTGGCGAGAATGGCGACGATGACCGACGCATCGACGAACATCAATCTTCCCACATCTCGTCGGTGAACGCCTTCATGTCGAAGTTGGGATCGGGCGGCCCCAACGCAGCATACCTGGCCTGTAGCGCCGCAATTCTGTCGCGCAGGGGCTTGCGGGCGCGGTTGCGCTCGAGCTCGTGCAAAAGCGCGGTCCGCACTGCTTCCGTCTTGCTCGGGGCGTTGGTCTCACGCTGCAGTTTTGCGGCCAGCGCATCCACCTCGTCGTCGCGAATATAGAGAGGCAACTGAATATCTCCTTTGGAATATTCACATATTCCATCTTGAATATTCATGCAACTTGACCCTTACGTCCCTTTCGCTGCTCTTGTCAGCAGACGCTGATAGAACAAGCCGATGCCGATGAGCACCGCGCCGAGGCCGATGAAGGACAGCGCCCGCAGCACGCCTTCCAGCTCCGACATGTCGAAGACGAAGACTTTGAGCACGGCGACCGAGATCAGCGCCGCCGATGCTATGCGCAGCACCTGGGACTTCAGCCAGACACCGGCGGTGAGCAGCACCACGCCGATGACCAGCCACAGTGCCGAATAAGTATAGGTCTCGAGTTGGCCGAGACCGCTCCACAGCCCGATGAACTCGCCCTTGAACAGGCGCCTGACCGACAGCGTGGCATAGGCAAACGCGAGCACCGCCGCCACCACCGCCAGCATCGCCGCATACCATTGCGGCCGCTTGTCACGGGCATAGAGTGCCAATGCGCCTGCCGCAACCGCCGGCAAGAGGTAGGCGAGGAGCAGAAGGTTGAACACCGGAATGCTGCCGGTCGATTCATCCGTCAGCAACGGGTTCAGCGCCAGAAAATGCTGGAGGACGATGAAAGCGACCGAGACCACGCCCGCTGCAATCGAGCCGTAGCGCAGCACCGAACTTGGCGAGCGCATGTCTATGGCGACCATGATGGCACCCGCACCGATTGCGATCAGCGTGTAGATCGCCTGTTCGGCAAGCGTCGCAGCAGCCGTATCGATGACGCCGCCATGCATGGCATGGCGCACCAGCATGGCGACGGTGAGCAGGGCAAACAGCGCGGCGCCGGCCTCCACGGCGAGGCGCGGCCGGCCATTGGTGGTGCGGGCGAGTTGCCAGGCGGCAAAGCCGAAGGCGAGCGCCGGCACGCCATATCCAAGCAGCAGCCAGTTGAACACCGGCGTCTTCGACAGGAACTCGGCACCGACGATGGTCGGGTCGAAGGCAACGCGGCCGAGCACGGCAATCACCGCACCAACCGAAATCCAGCCAAGCACCGGATAGCTACGCCAGCGCGTTGCCAGCGCCGGCACGACGGCGGCTGCTCCGAGCAGGGTGGTTGTCCAGCCCGAACCAAAGGCCATGTGCAGCATCAGCAGGCCGGCAATCGCCGCCCCGCCGAGCGCGAGGGAGACAGCAGCGCCGCCGGTTAGCGGCGGCGCTTCGCCGCGCGCTATCCACTCGCCGCCGGCGACGAAGACTCCGACCAAAACGGCTGCGACCGCCGCATAAGCAAGGTCACGGTCGAGATTGCCGAAGGTAGACCAGAGCGCCAGCAGGATGACCAGTGGCGCGACAGCGCTCCAGGCCGCCCATGCGGCGGCACGCAGCCAGGCAGGGGCCGCAAAACGGCGCGCCGCCCAAAAGCCGGCGCCGATGAAGACCAGGCCCAGCGCGATGCCGATCCTGAGCATCAAGGCATCGGACGCCACAACCGGCACGCCATCGACACCGAGAGCGCCGCCCGAAAAATCGACGGCGACCGTGGTCGGCGGAATGATGCCGAGATAGACCAGCACCGTCGCCAGCCCGGCGGCGTGCAGCAGTGCCAGCGCCCGCGGCCGATAGAGCGCCACCGCCACCAGGGCTGCGACAAGGGCTGCGCCCTGCAAGGCATCGCCGGCGGCGGCAAAGACCGGATCGACGAACAGGGCCAGCGCCGAGAGGCCGACGAAGAAGCCCGGCGCGATCGACGGCCAATCGAAGCCGCTGCCGGCGACCGCTTCGCCGCGACGGCCAAGCCAGACAAAGGCAAGCACGGCCAGGGTCGCCGCGTTGATGAAGAGGATCGCTGAAAGGTCGGCCGCCGGCGCGTCGGTCATGTAGAGGATGGTCCAGATGCCGCTAGCGACGAAAGCCGCCGCCATCAAAAGCCTCCAGTCGCGGATGCGGGCGATGACGCCGGTGGCGGCGAGCACGATCGCCAGGTAGCCGAACAGCGCCCACGGATTGGGCGCCTGCGAGGCGACCAGTAGCGGCGTCACCATGGCGCCGAGCAGGCCGACGCCGGCCAGCGCCTGACCGTGGACCAGGCTAGCCGCGATCGTCGCCACGCCGATGGCGCCGAGCAGCGTGAAAGCGAGCGTCGGGCCGATGAAGCCATAAATGCTGTACGCCGCGTAGACGGTACCGAACAGGATGAAGGCGCCGGCCGCCGTCAGGATCGCCGGGATATAGGCACCGGCGGCACCTTGCACCGGCACCCTGAAGCCGGTGCGCCGGATGAACTCGCCGCCGGCGACCAGCACCAGCCCGAGTGCCGCCGCCATGGCAAGCCGCACGCGTGGCCCGAAAATGCCGGCCTCGATGGTGTAGCGGATCAGGAACAGGCCGCCCAGCGCCAGCGCGATGCCGCCGACCCAGACCGCCCAGCGGGTACCGAGAGCCGTTTCGACGTCGGACTGGCGGGCGGCCTTCGCCGCTGCCGCCGGTTGCGCCGACTCCGGTGCGGACGGCGCCGTTGTATCGGCATCGGCCTCTGTGGCTGATGCTACCGCTGCGGTCCCTGGCGATGCGGCCATGTTGGCTGCGGCCGCCGGCGGCATTGCGGCATCCGCCGATTTGCTGTCGTTTGCAGCCGGTTCCTTGGCTTGCGGCGGCAGCACAGGCGTGCCTGAAAGCACAAGGCTGCGCAAGGCGCCAAGCTCGCGCTCGATCAGGCCGATGCGGCTCTGCTGGCGTGAAATGATGACGAACAGGGCGATGATGGCGACGAGGCCAATCAGGCTTTCAAACATGGCGGTTCCCCCAAACCAAGCCAGTTGTCACTGACATTCAATCTTCAGTGACATTCAAATGCGGCGGCCAAACGGCCGGTCCATTCAACGTGCCGCCAGATTGGCCGCCGCAAAGATCGAGCATGTTTCGGTGCCGAAAGCCAGCAGCTTGCCATTGGCGTCCTTCAGCGCCGCTTCCGAAACCGCCAGCGTGCGGCCTTGTGCACCACATTCCACCTCGCCCGTCCTTGGCGTGATCGGCCGCGTCAAATTCACTTTGAACTCGGCCGTCGCACAGGCCTCGCCCACCTGCGGAATGGTGCGGCGAAAATTGTCGGGATCAGGTTCAACTTCGCTCATCTGGTGGTTTCCCCGGTGGCAGTTTCCCCGGCGCTTGCCTTGCCGGATTCATGGCCGGGTGCATGATGCCTGCGCAAGGCGGCGAGAAAGCCGGCGCGGGCGCCGGGAGGCTCGATGCCGCGCGGCTCGTAGACATGGCGGGTCAAAAAGAAGCCGGTCAGCCGGAAAGCGTCCTCGATCGCCGCCGGATCGGCGCGCAGCCCGGAGCCGCGCTGCAGGAAGGCAGGCAGCGCCAGCATCTTGTCGCGCCACGGCGCGCCCGCCGCCCGCGACACGGCGCGGCCGGATTTCGGCGAGACATAGGCAAGGTCCTGCCTGGTGCCGGTCGATGCACACTGGCTGAGATCGAGGCCGAAACCGAGTTCGTCGAGTACCAGCAGTTCGAAGCGGGCCACCAACTCGCCGGCGGCATCGGCATCGTCGAGATGAGCGATCATCACCGCAAGCGTCTCATAGAGACCGCCATGGGCGTCGCGCTCAGGCAGAAGACGCAAATGCGCGGCCATCGTCTGCAGGCCGTAGACGGCAACGGCGCTGTCCATCAGCCGGGCGGCGTTCATCTCGATGGCCTCGACCTGGAAGGTGCCGAGATGCTCGTCGAGCCGCGCCCGCCACAACAGGTCGACGCGATTGCCGGGCTGCAAAACAGGCTGCTGTTTGCGCGAACGGCCGCCGCGCACGAGACCGAGATGGCGGCCATGCGCACGTGTCATCACCTCGAGAATGGCGCTGGTTTCGCCATGCTTGCGGGTGCCGAGAATGATTCCCTCGTCGCGCCATTCCATGATGAGAGCTTGTCACCGGTTGGATGGCGAAATCAAGATGACGACTTATCCGCCGCCAAACCAAAACGGCCCGTAGCGTATCGCTACGGGCCGTTTTTTGCGAGATCGTCGTTTGATCAGAACGAGCGCTGGAAGCGGAAGATGCCGCCGATTGCGTCGGCATCGTCGGCATCGAAATTGTCGTAATAATCGACTTCGGCGGTGATCGTGTAACCAGGAACGATGGTGTAGGCGACGTTGGCCGCAACGGCGAAGTCTTTGTCGTCGGTATAGGAGACCTGGGCGTTCAAAGCGGTCTTCTTGTTGACGGCATAGCTGCCGCCGCCCCAGACGGCAAAGTTGCCAGTCCACGGTTTGTAAAAGTTCTTTGCGACGTTGTCGTCGCTGCCGTAGCCCGCCATCACGAACAGGGTCAGGTCAGTAATCGGCTTGACGTCGAGGCGAGCTTTGCCGGCCCATTCTTCCGACGTGCTGTTATAGGCGCCGACCGCGGTGATCGCACCCCAGTCACCCTTGTATTTCACGCCGCCGACGACAAACGGAACGTAGCTGTCGATCGACTGGTCAGCGCCGGAGCCCGTTTCGACCGAGGCGACTGCCGTAAAGCCATTACCGCCGTCGAAATAGTAACTGATCAGGTTGGTGTCCTTGGTACCGTAAGGAATGATAGTGTCCTGGACGACGCTGCCGGCGTAGCCGATGAACGAATCATAGACAGTTTCATCCTTACCGACGCGGAAACCTCCAAGCTGGATCCAGGCGAAGTTCAGGGTAACCGCCTTGTTGTCCTGCACGCTGAAATCAACACCGCTCACGGTGCGTTTGGTATTGCCGAAGTTGAAACGGGTCTCGGTGTACGTCTTCAACGTGCCGAGTTCGGTTTCCTGGCCGGTCCACGTCTTCAGATTGAAGCGGGCATTCTTGTTCCAGGTCTGCTGCTCGTCACCGTCCATAAGGTCGTGTGTCGTCGCGCCGTCGAAAACGCGGCCACCGTCGCCGAAGCTGGCGTCATAGCGGACATAGCCGCCGATGCGCAGGCAGGTCTCGGTGCCGGGGATGTAGTAGTAGCCAGCACCGTAGACGTCGCAAATCTTGACGTATTCAGCGGGTTCCGGCTCGGCGACGACGACGGCGTCGGCGGCGCGCGCACCGGAGACCGCGACGAATGCCGCGGCTGAGCCGAGAAGAAGGCTCTTGATATTCATTTTCTGACCTCTCCAGTCAAAGTTAAAAATGGCTTTGGATTCATGGGTTGAACGGCTGAACGCCTCACCCACGTCGAAAAAGGCGCGCACCGCACCCCCTCTTCAGGCGGCGAACATACTCATCCGTATTCCAGTCTCAATGACGATTCCAAAGATAATCAATGTTTGAATAACAGAAGAAATCCATGTTGCGCAAATATCACTTCATATTTTCTTCACGTTTTCTCCTGGCACAAACGAGACATTTGTCACAATTGTACGAAAATATACTCATGCCATTAGCCGGAAAATTGGTCAGAATCCGAACGCATTCCTTTTACGTGTTCTTTTTTGGAATATACTTCTAACGTTGGCGGCGAAAATCGAGCCAACTTCGCCATCGCTGCGTTCTGTGCGGCAAGAACGACTTCCGCGACCAGATCCTGTTTGAGCATTTCAATGGGAATACGTCCGGCAAGGCCGGGCGCGGGGCCGATCAGCCACGACCAGGCACGCCGCGGATCGGGCATCGCGGACGACACCTCCTTGATACCCGGCGCCGGCCTGCCGTCGATGAACTGGGCCAGGGGAAATACATGCTTGCGGCCACCGGTGCGCAACGCAACGACCGTGCCGCTCCGCTGCCAGCGATGCAGGGTCGAGCGCGATATGCCGAGATTTTCCTGCAGGAATGTCGACCCGGCAACCCGACCGGCCCAGTCCTCGACCCGCATCGCATCGCGATCGCCCGTTCCGGCCAGGGGTCGGATGTCTGCCCCTCGGCCTCCGTGCGCCGTCGCCAGAGGCGTCCGGGCACTGCGTTCCGTCGCTTCGGCCGCCAATATCCGCACGAAACGCGACGCCATGCCGGGCAATCTTTCCTGCATGGTATCGATCGCGCTGATGTCGGTCGGCGCAAGCAAAGCGACGGCGGCGGCAACGGCGCCGGCGACCCTGCCCGCTGCAACGACCGCATCGCTGTTCGTCACCTTGCCTTGCCGCGCCAGCACGCGCTCGATCTCAACAGCGACGGCGTTTGCAAACTCGGTCTGACGGATGGGGTCGATGCGATTCCAAGTCCCGGTCATGTCCTGATCTGGCTGTTTGCCTGCCGGTTCCGGTTTGCTCGGAAGCCGGCCTTTCGCACAGGCTATAGGCAGGATGTGTGACGGAGAGACGACGAACGGGAACCATGCACGATCGCAGTGTCGGCAGGTGCTCCAGCCGGTCTAACTGGCCGGTTCTGCATGAAATATCGGAAATTTCTCAGAACCCGCTCAGGATTTCGGGTCGCGCCGGTGCCAATAAGAAACGGGTCGACCGACGTGGTCGGCGCATGGCCTCCCGGATTGATTCAGCCGGCTGTTCAAGATGCAAGTCGACCGATTGGGCAGCCCGGCGACCTCTCATTGTCGTCTGCCCGTGAGAGGCCCGATATGACTTCTTTCCTGCTCCTGGTGCGGCAGCATCAGTTGGCTGCCTTCTTTTCGTTGGCGCTTGCCCTGACCTGGTTTGCCTTTATCCCGTTCTACTTGTCGAATGGCGATAGCATTCCCTGGTTTACCTTCGGCCCGATGCTGTCCGGATTCGTCGTCGCAGCCCTCTCCGGAGGCTGGACTTCGGTCAAGGCCATTCTCGCTTCCATGGTGAAGTGGCGGGTATCTCCGTTTTGGTATCTGGTGGCATTCGGCCTGCCATTCGGCACGCAGCTTGCCTCGATCCTGGTAAATCCGCTGTTCGGCTCGGCGACGCCGGCCTGGGGCAATATTCCAGCTGTCATTGAGATACTGCCGATCATCGCGCTGTACGCGGTCTTCAGCGGCCCGCTTGGCGAAGAGCCGGGATGGCGCGGCTTTGCAACATCGCGTCTGCTGGCCAAACATTCGGCGCTTGCCGGAAGCCTGATTCTCGGCGCGATCTGGGCGATCTGGCATTTTCCGCTCGGCCTGGTCGGCGATCTCAGCGTCTACGGCACAGTCAACGTCGTGCTGGCGGCAGTGGTATTTACCTGGCTCTATCAGAACACCGGTAGCGTGCTTCTCGCCATTCTGATGCACGTCACCCATCAGAACAGCGTACGCTTCCTGGGCAAGGTGTTCATCGACGCCGACCATATGCAGCAGCAATGGATCGGTGTTGCGATCTGGGCGGTGGCTGCGGTCGCCATCGTTGCCGTCTACGGCACCGAGAGCTTCGTCCGCAGGTCGGCAACGCAGCCCGCTCTCGCTGGCGCCGTTTAGTCGCCGCTTTTCGGCGGCGGCAGACCTTGACCCAGCCCTCCAGCCGTAGGCCAATACAGGCACGGCTTCAGGGAGCGGGCCGTTTCGATGGCGGTTTCGGCCACTGACCAGGTTTTTCAGTTTGGCGGTTTCACGCTCGATCTGGGCAAAGGTACGCTCAGACGGGCCGAACAGCCGGCCTTCCTGCGGCCGAAGGCCTACGCATTGCTGACGCATCTCGCCCGCCACATCGGTCGTGTGGTGCCGAAGTCGGAATTGATGGATGCGGTCTGGCCAGGTGTTTTCGTCATCGAGGATTCGCTGACGCAGTCGATTCGCGAGATCCGCAAGGTGCTCGGCGAAGAAACGATACGGACCGTATCGAAGCGCGGCTACATGGTGATCTCTGAAATCGAACCGGTGCCCGAAGCCGGCGCACAGCCGATCCTGGCGGTGCTCAGGTTCCGCAATGACGGCGCCGATCCGGCCGACGAAGCGATCGTCGACGGTATTGCCGAAGACATTATCAACGGCCTCGCCCGCTTCGGCACGCTGACGGTCCTGGCGCGCAATTCGAGCTTCTCGTTTGCCTCATATTCGCCTGGTGAATGGCCTGTCGTGCGTTCGCGCATCGGCGCCGATTATCTCGTCGAGGGTTCGGTGCGGCGCCAGGCAGACAGCATCGTCTGTGCGGTCAATCTCGTTGACGCAGCCAGCGCTTCCCAGCTCTGGGGGGATCGCTACCAGGCCGACTACGCCGGCCTGTCCGCCATCCAGCAGGAGATCGTCCAAAAGATCGTCGGCCGGCTGGTGGTTCGGTTGAACAATGCCGGCCTGCAACGTGCCTCGCGGCAGCCGGTAGCCAGCCTCGCCGCCCATGAACTGGTGCTGCGCGGCGTCGCTTTACTGCGCGATCCGGCGCAAAGCGAACTGAAAGAAGCGGCAGCGTTTTTCGAGGCGGCGATCGTCAGAGACCCGGCCTATGGCCTTGCTTACACCTATCTGGCGCTGTCGCATGTGCTTAACAGCGAATTCGGACCCATCAGCGACGCCGTTCTGACGAAGGCCCGCGACCTGGCCGAGCGGGGCATCGCATTGTCGCCGGACCAGGCAACGGCACACCGCATCCAGTCGCTGGTGCGGCTCAATATGCGCGACCACGAGGCGGCCGAGCATCATTTACGCATCGCGCTCGAGCTCAATCCGGGCGACGCAGACTGTATCGAGCAGATGGGGCATCTGTTGACGATGCGCGGCCGGCCGCTCGACGCGCTCGCCTGGCTGGCGCGCGCCATCCGCATCAACCCGCTGCATCCTCACTGGTATCAGTACGATCGCGCGCTCGCGCTGTACATGCTGGGCGAATACCGCACTGCCGCCGAGGCGCTGGAGCTGGCGACGCGACCGACGCCATGGATCCGCACCCGGCTTGCCGCCTGTTACGCTCAGTTGGGCGACATGCAGGCGGCAAAGCGCCAGGCTGCGCTGATCAACGCCGACGGCTCCGATTTCTCGCCGCTCGACTATGCAAGAACGGGCATCCCGTTCGAAAACGCCTCCGACGCAGAACATCTTGCCGACGGCGTGTCGCTGGCACTTGGGTATCGCTCAAAATCCTGAGGCGGCCAACAGGCCGCTCGGTGGATCGCCCAAACAGGCTCAGTGCGGAAATTCGAGCCCCATTTCACGGTAGCGCTCGGGATCGTCGCCCCAGTTCTCGCGCACCTTGACGAACAGGAAGAGGTGCACCTTCTGCTCGAGTATGCCTGCTATTTCCATGCGCGCCGCCTGGCCGATGGCGCGGATCGTCTCGCCCTTATGGCCGAGCACGATTTTCTTCTGGCTGTCGCGCTCGACATAGATGGTCTGGTCGATGCGCACCGAGCCGTCCTTCTTCTCTTCCCATTTCTCGGTCTCGATGTGGGAGGAATAGGGCAGTTCCTGATGCAGCCTGAGATAGAGCTTTTCGCGGGTGATCTCGGCCGCGAGCTGGCGCATCGGCAGATCGGAGATCTGGTCTTCCGGGTAGTACCAGGGTCCGGCCGGCAAGGTCTCGGCGAGATAGTCGAGCAGGTCCTTGCAGCCGGACCCGGTCAGCGCCGAAACCATGAAGGTGCGCTTGAACGGCACCCTTTCGTTGGCTGCCGCCGACAATGCGAGCAACGTCTCGTGCTTGACCCGATCGACCTTGTTGAGGATCAACACCATAGGCTGCCGGACATCCTTCAGCCGCTCGAGGATGGCGTCGGCATCGCCCCGAATGCCGCGCTCGGCATCGATCAAGAGCAGCACGACATCGGCGTCCTTGGCACCGCCCCAGGCTGTGGTCACCATGGCGGTGTCCAGCCGGCGCTTCGGCTTGAATATGCCCGGCGTGTCGACGAAGACGATCTGCGCGTTGTTGTGGGTGGCAATGCCGCGCACGATGGCGCGCGTGGTCTGCACCTTGTGCGTCACGATCGACACCTTGGCGCCGACCAGCTGGTTGACCAGCGTCGATTTCCCCGCATTGGGCGCGCCGATCAGCGCGACGAAGCCGGAGCGGGTAGCGGGAGGTTCTGTCGCCGGAGTTTCGGTGGCGGTCATGCGGCACTCCCCTGATCGAGCCAGACGCCTTCCCGCTGCAGAAGTGCCGCAGCTGCAGCCTGCTCCGCCTCGCGCTTGGAGCGCCCGCTGCCGGTCGCTGGCGGATAGGCGCCGACCTTGACGCTGACGGTGAACAGCGGATCGTGGTCCGGTCCCTCGCGGCTGTCGATTATATAAACCGGCACTGCGCCCGCCGCCTGATGCGCCCATTCCTGAAGTTCGGTCTTCGCATCGCGGCGGGCGGCGTCGATGGCTTGCGAGCGCGGCTGCCAGTATCTGTGGATGAAGGCGCGGGCCGCTTCCAACCCGCCGTCGAGATAGAGCACGGCGATCAGCGATTCCAATGCATCGGCGCGCAGATTGACGCGCTTGCGGCCATCGAGGCCACGTACGTCCGAACCGGCGCGAATAAGTTCCGCCAGGCCGATCTCCTCGGCGATCTCCGCCAGGGCCTCGGCGTTGACCAGCGCGTTCAATCTCAGCGACAGCTCACCCTCGGCGGCGTCGGGAAATGCCGCCAGCAGCATATCGGCAACGACAAGGCCGAGAACGCGGTCGCCCAGGAATTCGAAACGTTCGTAGTCGATGCCGGCGTGACTACCGCGAGCGCTGGCATGGGTTAGCGCCCGCTGCAGGCGCTGGTGGTCGCCAAAACTGTGGCCGGTGCGCTCCCTGAGCGCCTCGGCGAGCGCATCGGCGGTCAGCCGTTTCGTCGCCGCCATGGCCCTAATTGACGAAATGGAACAGGCGCGAGGCGCGCATCTGCGACGGCCATTTCCAGATTTCGAGCGGGCTGGCGCTGCCGGCGATCGAGAAGAAGATGAGGTTGGCGCGGCCGACCAAGTTCTCCTCCGGCACGAAGCCGACCGTGAAGCGGCTGTCCGACGAGTTGTCGCGATTGTCGCCCATCATGAAATAGTGACCGGGCGGCACCGTGAACTCTTTGGTATTATCGCCGATCGAGGCCTGCGTCAGGTCGAGCGTGTCGTAGGTGACGCCGTTCGGCAGCGTCTCGCGATAGACATCGACCGGCCCGTTCTCCTCGGTGATGTCGCGGTTGTCGATCTGCCCGACCTTGACGCGCGGCACGCTCACGTCGTTGATGAAGAGCTGGCCATCCTTGACCTGGATCTTGTCGCCCGGCAGGCCGACGACGCGCTTGATATAATCGACCGAAGGATCCGGCGGAAACTTGAACACCACCACGTCGCCGCGCTTCGGCTCTGAGCCCCAGATGCGGCCCGAAAAGATGTTCGGCCCGAACGGCAGTGAATAGCGGGAGAAGCCGTAGGACCACTTGGTGACGAAGAGATAGTCGCCTTCGAGCAAAGTCGGCCGCATCGAGCCTGACGGGATCGAGAACGGCTGGAACAGGAGCGTGCGGATCACCAGCGCAAGCAGCAGGGCCTGGACGATGACGCTGACGGTTTCGCCAAGTCCGCCGGATTTCTTCTGGGTTTTTTCAGCCACGCTCATGTCGTCCTCGATTGTGCGTTGGATGGTATAGAGTCTCGGCGCGCGCTGGGCAACGTCATGCCGGTGGTCAGATGCAATCAATGTGGCGCTTCTTCGACCGGCAACGCTTCAATGATCACAAAGGCTTGAGCGAGCGGAAAATCATCGGTTATTGTGAGGTGGATCACGGCGCGGTGCCCTTCAGGCAGGATTTCGTCCAGCCGCGCTGCCGCCCCGTTGGTCAGCGCCATGGCCGGCTTGCCGCTGGCCAGGTTGACGACCCCCATGTCGCGCCAGAACACACCCTGCGCCATACCGGTGCCCAATGCCTTGGCACAGGCTTCCTTGGCGGCGAAACGCTTGGCGTAGGAGGCCGCACGCGCCGCGCGGTTTTCGGAGCGCGCCTGTTCGATCTCGGTGTAGATGCGTTGGATGAAGCGCTGGCCATGACGTTCCAGCGACTTCTCGATGCGTCTGATGTCGATGAGGTCGCTGCCGATACCGATAATCATTCGGCAGGAACTTCCGGCCCGGTTTTTCCAGCCTTTGCGGCTCTTTCGGCCAGACGCTTGCGGCGCTGCTCGTGGAAAGTGACCATGCCCCAGCGGGTGATGCCGTAAAACAGCAGGCCGAAAACCAGGCCGAGCGGTATCGCGCCGATTGTCATCGGCTTCAGCACCGGTCCCCACAACTGCGCAAAGGAGAGATTATGCAGCATGTCGCCAAGATGGGCGGGCGGGCCATGCGCCGGCAGGTGTTCATGCAGGATCAGCTTGCCGACCTCCCAGGAGGCGGCCCATAGCAGCGGAAAGGTCAGGGGGTTGCCGAACACCGTGCCAAGTGCTGCCGCGACCAGATTGCCGGCGATCAGCCAGCACAGGATGGCGGCAATGATGAAGTGGAAGCCAAGCGGGAAAAACGACGCGAATACGCCCGCCGCAACACCGGCGGCCACGGCGTGCGGCGTGGCCCTAAGCCGCAGGATGCGCTTGGAGAAATACCGCAGCGAGCGCGAGAACGAGCGGCGCGGCCACAAATAAGTACGCACCCGCTCGAAAAAACCATCAGGCTTGCGCCGTCGAAAAAGCACTCTGTTCCTGTTCCTAGTTCCATTAATGACTTCGCGCCGGCTTTTCCCAGCCGGGGCGCGACAGCCCTATGCTGCGCTCTGCGGTCGCCGAAAAGCAACTACGACTTTGATATAGCGATGCGCTGGCCGAAGAACAACGAGGCCGAGGGCATCCGCTGGGTGGCCGGTCGCGCCAGCCCTGGGTGTCGCCGTTCTGAACAGGGTATGATCGCGGCGAATTTAAGGAGCGCCGCTTAGGATCGATATTCGCTGACCTCGACGAGGTTGCCATCCGGGTCACGGAAATAGACCGACATCATCGCGCCACGAGCGCCGACACGCTCGACCGGGCCGACCTCTATCACCACGCCATTGGCGGCGAGGCTGGCACATATCTCGACGAGCGGCCGGGTGGCAATCAAGCAGAAATCTCCGGCGCCAGGCGTCGCCGCCTTGGCCTTCGGCTCGAAAGTGTGCCCGACCTCATGCACATTGATCTTTTGCGTTCCAAACAGCAGCGCCGTTGGTCGGTCCGGCTCGTCGAGGCGCTCGAAGCCAAGCACGCGCTGATAGAAGGCGCAGGTATCGTCCACCGAACGAACTGTCAGCACGAAATGATCTATGCCGGCGATCACGGCAGCGCCTCTTGACTTGTTTTTATGCATGTCGTTGTCCCAAAACCGCTGCGCACTTTTGGGCGACATGCATTAGATATTGCGGCTGCCCGGCTTGATCGCCGGTATGGCGGCGAGCTCGGGCGGCAGCCTGTCGGCCGGATAGGCCGGAACTTCATATTCCGCAAGCGCGATCAGCGGCACGCCGACATCGGTCTTGCCGGCCGAGCGGTCGATGATGCACGCAGCGGCGACGACTTCAGCGCCAAGTCCGCGCAGGCAGTCGATAGTCTCGCGGATCGACAGGCCGGTGGTGACGATGTCCTCGACAATGACAACGCGCGATCCCTTGGCGATCTCGAAACGGCGCAGCTTGAATTCGCCCCCTTCCCGCTCGACCCAGATCGCTGGCGCGCCAAGATGGCGCGAGGTCTCATAGGCCGGGATCAGCCCGCCGATCGCGGGACCGACGACGTAGTCGATCCTGCCGGGCACGCCAGCGCGGATCTTTTCGGCCAGCGCCTTGCACAAGCGCTCGGTCTTGTCGGCATGCATGAAAACTCGCGCCTTCTGCAGGAAGACCGGGCTGCGCAGGCCGGACGTCAGGATGAAATGCCCTTCGAGAACGGCGCCGGCCTCGCGGAAAATGCCCAGCACTTCATCGGTATTCATTGTTCGCTCCATGTCCACGGTGAATGGTGGTGAGTAGCGAGTAGTGAGAGCGCCCTCTTTCACTATTCACCCATTCACGCGTCGCGCGTCGCTGACGCTCGAATTGTCCTTTAGCTGCGACAGCAGCCGGTTCAAGTGCTTCAGATCCCACACTTCGAGATCGATCAGCATTTCGGTGAAATCGGGCGCGGTGCGCACCATCGACAAAGTGTGGATGTTGGCGTCGTTGGATGCGACGACCTGCGCTATGTCGGCCAGCGAACCCGGTGCGTTGATGGCGGTAACCGAGACGCGCGCCGGGAACCGCTCCTTGGTGCGCTCGTCAATATCCCAGCGTACGTCGATCCAGCGCTCGGGCTGGTCGTCAAAGGCCTGCAGCGCCGGCGACTGGATCGGATAGATGGTAATACCGGTTCCGGGCTGCACGATGCCGACGATGCGGTCGCCAGGCACTGCCCCCTCCGGTGCGAAGCGCACCGGCAGATCGCCGCGCACGCCGCGGATCGGCACCGCATCGTCGCGCGGCTGGTTCTTGTCCTTGCGCGCGGCGCGGCCCGGAATCTGGAACAGCATGCCGGCGGCGTTGCGGATCTTCGACCAGCCCTCCTCGCGCTGCTTGGGCGCGACCAGCGTGACGCGCTCGTCCTTGTAGTCGGGAAACACCGCCTTCATGACATCGGTGGAGGCGAGTTCGCCACGGCCGACCGAGGCCAGCACATCCTCGATGTCCTTGCGCGCCAGCCGATGCAGCACCGACTTCAGGCTTTCCTTGGTGAAGGTCTTGCCTGACCGTTCGAAGGCGCGCTCCAGAATTCGGATACCGAGACCCGAATATTGCTTGCGGATAGCGTTCTTGGTGGCGCGGCGGATGGCCGAGCGCGCCTTGCCGGTAACGACCACCGATTCCCACGCCGCCGGCGGCACCTGCGCCTTCGAGCGGATAATCTCGACCTCGTCGCCGTTCTTCAGCTCCGTCATCAGCGGCATGATGCGGCCATTGACCTTGGCGCCGACGCAAGTATCGCCGACGTCGGTGTGGACGGCATAGGCAAAGTCGATCGGCGTGGCGCCGCGCGGCAGCGCGATCAGCATGCCCTTCGGCGTAAAGCAGAATACCTGGTCCTGAAACAGCTCCAGCTTGGTGTTTTCGAGGAAGTCCTCGGGATTGTCGCCTTCGGCAAGCTGCTCGATGGTCCGCCGCAGCCACGCATAGGCATTGGTTTCCTTCGAGATCGCATGGGCGGCACCATTCATCTTGCCGCCGGTATCCTTATAGATCGAATGAGCGGCGACGCCGTATTCGGCGATCTTGTTCATCTGGTAGGTACGGATCTGCAATTCGACGCGCTGGCGCGACGGGCCGACGATAGTGGTGTGGATCGAGCGGTAGTCGTTCTGCTTCGGCGTGGAGATGTAGTCCTTGAAGCGGCCGGGCACCATCGACCAGGTGGTGTGGATAGCGCCGAGCGCGCGATAGCAATCTTCGACCGTCTCGACAACGACGCGGAAGCCGAAAATGTCGGACAGCTGCTCGAACGACAGCGCCTTGGCTTCCATCTTGCGGAATACCGACCACGGCTTCTTCTGCCGGCTCTTGACCTCGGCCTTGATCGAATATTTGTCGAACAGCGTGGACAGCGCCTTCTCGATCTCGGACAGCACGCCCTTGTTGCGCTCGAAGATTTCGGCGAGCCGTGCGGTGACGGCGCGATAGGCTTCGGGATTGATGAAGCGGAAGGCGATCTCCTCCAGCTCCTCGCGCATGCCCTGCATGCCCATGCGGCCGGCCAGTGGCGCGTAGATGTCCATCGTCTCTTCGGCAATGCGCAGGCGCTTGGCTTCCGGCACATGGTCGAGGGTGCGCATATTGTGCAGGCGGTCGGCGAGCTTGACCAGAAGCACGCGCACGTCTTCCGAGATCGCCAGCAACAGCTTGCGCAAGTTCTCCGCCTGCTCGGCCTTTTTGGAGACGAGGTCGAGCTTCTTCAGCTTGGTCAAGCCTTCGACCAGCTTGCCCATTTCCGGGCCGAACAATTCGTCGATCTCGGCCCGGGTCGCCGTGGTGTCCTCGATCGTGTCGTGCAACAGCGCAACGGCGATCGTCGCCTCGTCCATGTGCATTTCGGTGAGGATGGCGGCGACTTCGAGCGGATGCGAAAAATAGGGGTCGCCGGAGGCGCGCTTCTGGTGGCCATGCTTCTGCATGGCGTAGACATAGGCCTTGTTGAGCAGCGCCTCGTTGACGTCAGGCTTGTAGCGCTGCACGCGCTCGACAAGCTCATACTGACGCATCATGGGCGGGATCTCGCAATGCTGAAATGAATCATGCGCCGCACTGGCGTACGGCGCATGTCATAGATAGCCACGAAACTGCCGACGCGAAAGTGTCGGCAGTTATTGCTAAGATCAATAATCGTCGCTTTTTTCCGGCGGTACCAGGCCTTCGATGCCGGCCAACAGGTCTTCTTCGGTCATGCGATCGAAGGTGACGTTGTCCTCGACGTCGTCGGCATCGGTGGCCGCAACGGCACTGCCGGTCTGGTCGGCAATCGCCTCGCCGTCGGCTTCCGGCTCGTCGACCTCGACATGCTTCTGCAGCGAATGGATGAGATCTTCCTTGAGGTCGTCCGGCGACAGCGTCTCGTCGGCGATTTCGCGGAGCGCAACGACCGGATTCTTGTCGTTGTCGCGCGGTACGGTGATCTGCGCGCCTTGGCTGATCTGACGGGCGCGGTGGCCGGCCAGGAGCACCAGCTCGAAGCGGTTGTCGACCTTGTCGATGCAATCTTCAACGGTTACGCGGGCCATGAGTTGCCCCTTTCATGCCTGGATTTGATGGAAAACAGGCGCGGTCCATAACCCGAACGCCGCCAAAATACAAGCTTTTATGGCGGCGCGCAGCTCTGACGCGGGCCGCCTGCGACGACGCAGCGCCGATCACAATTGCTTGCGGTGCCGCATGGTGGCTTGGATTGCCGTAAAACTGGCGTTATCTCGAACGATGAAGGCCAACAGGTCTATTATCAGACCGGCCGATAGTCGCCACGCATTTAGACGACCGCTTATTTCGAAAAAGGACATTTTTCCATGTTCGATCCTCGTGAAAAAATCGCTCTCTTTATCGACGGTGCCAATCTCTACGCCACCTCGCGCGCGCTGGGCTTTGACATCGACTACCGCAAACTTCTGTCGAGCTTCCAGAAACGCGGCTATCTACTGCGCGCCTATTACTACACCGCGCTGGTCGAGGATCAGGAATACTCCTCGATACGGCCGCTGATCGACTGGCTCGATTATAACGGCTTCAAGGTGGTGACCAAGCCTGCCAAGGAATTCACCGACTCGACCGGCCGGCGCAAGATCAAGGGCAATATGGATATCGAGCTGACCGTCGATGCGCTCGAGCTTGCCGACGTCGTCGACCATTATGTCATCTTTTCGGGCGACGGCGATTTCCGCACGCTGGTCGAGGCGCTGCAGCGGCGCGGACGCAAGGTGTCGATCGTCTCGACCATGGCTTCGCAGCCGCCGATGATCTCCGACGATCTGCGCCGCCAGGCCGACCATTTCATCGACTTGATGACGCTCAAGAATGAAGTCGGCCGCGATCCGTCGGAGCGGCCGGTGCGTCGGCCCGAGCCGGCCGAAGTCGACGAGGAAGACTATTGACGGTCGTTGCCTTGACCGCGCCCCTGGTCGTCTCGCCCGAACCCGATCGCGATTGCCCGCTCTGCCCGCGGCTGCACGACTTCATCGCCGAGTGGCGGCGGCGTGAGCCGTCCTGGTTCAACGCGCCGGTGCCGACTTTTTTGCCGCCGGAAGGCGAGAATGCGGTACGCTTGCTGATCGTCGGGCTGGCGCCTGGCCTGCGCGGCGCGAACCGGACGGGGCGCCCCTTCACCGGCGATTTTGCCGGCGACCTGCTCTACAACACGCTGATCGCGCACGGCTTTGCGCGCGGCGAATTCAAAGCGCGACCAGATGACGGGCTGGAGCTTGTCGGTACGGCGATTACCAATGCGGTGCGCTGCGTGCCGCCGGAGAACAAGCCGGTTGGCGCCGAGATAGCGACCTGCCGGACGTTTCTGGTGCCGACGATCGCCCGGTTTTCAAACCTGCGCGCCGTGCTGGCGCTGGGCTCGATCGCGCACCAGTCGACCGTGCGGGCGCTCGGCCAGCGCGTCGCCGCCTATCCGTTCCGGCATGGTGGGCAGCAGCAACCCAATGGCATCACGCTGTTTTCCAGCTATCATTGCTCGCGCTACAACACCAATACCGGCGTGCTGACGGAAGCGATGTTCGTTAATATCTTCAGTCAGATAGAAGCTTTTCTGAAGACATAGAGTCGGACGAGGCTCGCCGGCAAGCCCTAGATTCGGGCAATCGCGAACAACCAGGCCAGGAGATCCAGCAACCACAGAAACAGTGCGAGCTGCAGCGCGACGCGCAGGCGTTGGATGATCCGCCAATTGCTGGCCATGTCGGATTTGATGCGCAGCGCAAGCGCTCGGTGCATCCCGTCCATGGTTGCGGGAGGGTGCTGATCGACGAAGTCCTGGATCAGCGTCCCTGGATCGAAACGGAACGTATAGTTATAATACGGCCACACCATAATCGCGACCAGCAGCCCGATAAGAAAAAGCAATGTCAGCGCCAGCCAGTCCCAAGGCCCTACGCCATCCAGGAGCGCCCTGCCTCCGAGGAGAGAACTCGCGAACGCGGTTGCGAAGATCAGATTGCCGGCGCGCGTATTGAGACTTTCAATCACGCCCTGCTGGTGCTGGAGGCCACGCACCGCCTCCGCATAGACAAATGCAAGGCGGGGGTCGCCGCCGTCCGTCGCAGCAGGCGGGGCGTTGCTGTCATTGGTTGATGAAGGGCGCTCCGGCATCAAATGCCCTTAGCACGGCGCCGCCTGCGATATGAATAGCTACATTTGCGAAGGCTTCGTCGTTCTGTCTTCGTGCCATTGAGGCTGTTTTTGGTGGACAGGATTTGGTGGACAGGAATAGCGTCAATCCGACGACATCGCTTCAGGCGCTGGCGCAAACAACGCGGCCAGCGTCGCCGGTCCGCCTTGGAGAACATTCAGGTCGACATCACCGCTGATGCCGTCGACGCTGCCCCGGTTGTGGTACTGCCAGTAAATCCAGTCGTCATGGCCCGGCCGCAGCGCCAGCGAACGCAGCCAGCGCGGCCGGCCGGCTACCTGCCCGGCATAGGCTTTCGCCGCCTCGTCGGTCACATAGAGGATCGCCGTCTTGCCGAACGCTGCTTCGACCGGGCCGAGGAAGGCGGAGAGTTCGGCGCTCAGCTGTTCGGGGGTTGGCCGCTGCGGGCAATTGCCGCCGAACTCGATGTCTACCACCGGCGGCAGCAAAGGCTGATCGCGCGGCACCACCGAGATAAAGTTGCGTGCCTGATCCGCACCAGGCCTGCAGAAGGTGAAGAAATGATAGGCACCGACGGCAAGGCCGGCGGCGCGGGCCGCACGCAAATTGGCGGCGAAGGCATCGTCGACATGGTCGCCGCCTTCAGTTGCCTTGATC
>NZ_SUEG01000033.1:0-4303 GCF_005063415.1 Mesorhizobium sp. | reverse complement strand
GATCACGGCGAAGGCGACATCGTCGGCGGCAACACGCCGCCAGTCGATCTGCCGCTGATGATGGGAAACGTCGATGCCCCTGACCGGATATTTGCCGCGGTCCGGAGAAAACGTCTGGAAGTAGGTATAGCCGCCGGCCAGAACGAGGCCCGCCGTGAGCAGACCGGCCGCGCCCCACAAGACGATCCGGTTTTTCAACAGAGACCTATCGCTATTGGTCCGCCCTGCCCGCCGCTATGGCTCCGGGCGTGCGTCGCTCGAAAAGCCAAATCATTGGCTTTTCGTCCGCTTCGCGGACTGCCCCTCACCCTCGCTCCTTCAGCAGCCGGCCCTTCTCGCGCGACCAGTCGCGCTGCTTTTCGGTCTCGCGCTTATCGTGCAGCTTCTTGCCGCGGCCAACGGCGAGCAGCAGCTTGGCACGGCCCTGGTCGTTGAAGTAGATCTTCAGCGGCACCAGCGTCATGCCTTCGCGGTCGACGCTTTGCGCCAGCTTGGCCATCTCGCGCTTGTTGAGCAGCAGTTTGCGGCGGCGGCGTGGCTCGTGGTTGAAGCGGTTGGCCTGCAGATACTCCGGCAAATAGGAGTTGATCAACCAGATCTCGCCACCCTCGACCGAGGCATAGCTGTCCTGGATGTTGGCCTGGCCCTGGCGCAGCGATTTCACTTCGGTACCGGTCAGCACCAGGCCGGCCTCGATCGTGTCGAGCACCTCATAGGAAAACCGCGCCTTGCGGTTTTCCGCAACGGTCTTGTTGTTGGGATCGGCTTTTCTGACTTGATTCATGATGCCGAGAGGTGGCGCCTCATCCCTAATTTATCAAGCCGGCGTGCTTCATCGCCGCGTCGATCTTCTCGGCGGTCGACGGCTCGACCGTCACTAGCGGCGAGCGCAGCACGTTCTCGACTTTGCCCAGCTTTGACAGCGCATATTTCGCGCCGGATACGCCGGGCTCCAGGAAAATCGCCTTGTGCAGCGGCAACAGACGGTCCTGTAGGTCGAGCGCCTTGGCGCTGTCGCCGGAAAGCGTTGCCTCCTGGAATTCAGCGCAGAGCCTGGGCGCGACATTTGCCGTCACCGAAATACAGCCGACGCCGCCATGCGCGTTGAAGCCGAGCGCCGAGGCGTCTTCGCCGGAGAGCTGGATGAAATCCTTGCCGCAGGTGGCGCGCTGCTCCGAAACCCGCTCGACCTTGCCCGTGGCATCCTTGACGCCGACGATGTTCTTGAAGTCGTGCACCAATTGCCCCATCGTCTCCGGGCTCATGTCGATCACCGAGCGCGGCGGAATGTTGTAGATGATGATCGGCAGGCTGGTCGCCTTGGCGACGGCGGCGAAATGCGCATAGAGGCCGCGCTGCGTCGGCTTGTTGTAATAGGGCGTGACGACAAGCGCCGCGTCGGCGCCCGCCTTCTCGGCATACTGGACCAGGCCGACCGCCTCTTCGGTGTTGTTGGAGCCGGCGCCGGCGACGACAGGAACCCGGCCCTTGGCGACCTCGATGCAGACCTTGACGACCTGGCGGTGCTCGTCATGCGACAGCGTCGGCGACTCGCCGGTGGTGCCGACCGGGACCACGCCCGTCGTGCCTTCGGCGATCTGCCAGGCGATAAACGCGCGAAAGGCTTTCTCGTCGAAACGTCCGCTCTTTTCGAACGGTGTAACGAGCGCGGTCAGCGAGCCTCTCAGCATGTCGTCCAACTCCTTGGGACTAGCGCATGACCCCGAAAATCGCAGTCGATTTTCGGAAAGGATCATGCGCCAAATTTAAATTGCTACAGCGTCCTTTGCGCGTCTGAGAAGACGCGCGGCGCTGTAGGTGTTTGTCGTGCGCGCCTTCTAGCCGAAAGCGAAGCGGCGCACCATAGTCTCGACATTGTTGCGCGGCAAGCATTGCGCCGGCAATTGCAATTCGAACGACCTCGATAGGGTTTTCTTTACGGGCCCTTCATCACAGACGAATAGGCTTCAATTCATCTGTGCCTGTTGTAGCGTCGAAGAACGGGGATGACCAAATCCATGCCGACCAGGCGGCCTCATCTTTTCGCGCTTATCGGCGCGATCGTCGCGCTGATTCCCGGCGCCGCGATCGGCAGCAGCGTCGATGTGCAGGTCACGTCGGCGATTCCGATGACGGAGCCGCACAACGATGCGGTGCAGCAGTCTCCGTCCGCCAGCGCCGCGGCGCTGAAGAGCGGTCTCGATGCGCTGGCGGCAAACGACATTCAGCGCGCGCGCCAGGTGCGCGAGGCGCTGCCGGCCAAGTCGCTCGACCGGCACATCCTTGCCTGGGCGATAGCGCTCTATGGCGGCGACCATGTGCCGAGCGGCGACATCGCCGACGCCGCGAAGATGCTGCCGAACTGGCCGGGCACGATCGCCTTGCGCAAGAACAGCGAACGCGCGCTCTATCGCGAGAACCCCACGCCACAGGTCGTAGTGCGGGCGTTCGACGGCAGCCAACCGCTGACCTTCGAGGGCGTGGTGATTCTTGCCCGCTCCTATGTAGCGCTGGGCGATACTAAGGCGGCGCGCTCGGTGCTGTCGCCATTCTGGCGCACCGAAAAGCTCGAAGCCAGGGACGAGGCGGCGGTCATCCGCGAGTTCGGCGCGCTGATCCCGGCCGCCGACCATCGCTTCCGCATGGAGCGAATGTTTTATGCCGACCGGGTCGCTTCGGCGCTGCGCGTCGCCGGTCTCGCCGGCGCCCAGCAATTGGCCGATGCCTGGTCGGCAGTCACCAAAGGCGACAAGAACGCGGCCAAGCTGCTGAAGCCGGTGACGGCAGCGCAGCGGGCGGCCGGCTATCTCTTTGCCGAAGCCGAATATCTGCGCAAGCAACAGAAATTTTCTGACGCCGCCGCGCTGGTGCTGAAGGCGCCGGGCGACCGTGACGCTCTGGTCGATCCGGACGCCTGGTGGGTCCAACGCCGGGTGCTGTCGCGAGAGCTGGTCGACCAGGGCGCCATGAAGACCGCCTACAGAATAGTCGCCGCGCATGCCGCCGAAAGTCCCGCCAATGCCGCCGAGGCGGAATTCCATGCAGGCTGGTACGCGCTGCGCGGCCTCAACGACCCGAGCACCGCCGCCAAGCATTTTGCGCGAATCGCGGAGCTCGCCCAAGGGCCGATGTCGCTGTCGCGCGCATATTACTGGCTCGGCCGCGCCGCCGAAGTCGGCGGCCCCGGCAATGCCAAGGATTATTTCAGCCGCGCTGCAAGCTACGGCACGACCTTTTACGGCCAGCTCGCCGGCGAGCGCGTCGGCCGGCAGACCCTCAACATCGTCTACCCCCAGCCAAGTGCCGCCGACCGCCAGAATTTCGCAACCCGCGAGGCGGTCAGCGCCATCAAGCGGCTGCAGGAGGCTGGCTATGACCGCTATGCCGAAACGCTCTACCGCGATCTTGCCGGGCAGCTGAACAGCCCCGGCGAACTGGCGCTGCTTGCGGTGTTGGCGGAAAGACAAGGCAACCATTTCATGGCGCTGAAGATCGGCAAGATCGCCGGCGCCCGCGGCATCGATGTCGGCGCGCTGTCGCATCCGCTCGGCGTCATTCCCGACACCGCCAACATCTCCGGCTCGGGCAAGGCGCTGGCCTATGCGATTGCCCGCCAGGAAAGCGAGTTCAACATCGGCGCAATCTCCAGCGCCGGCGCGCGCGGGCTGCTGCAACTAATGCCGGGCACCGCCAAGCAATTGGCGAAGAAGGCCGGCATGAGTTTCTCGCAGGCGCGGCTGACCACCGATGCCGGCTACAATGCTACGCTGGGCGCCGCCTTTCTCGGCGAGCAGCTCGGCCGTTTCGACGGCTCCTACGTGCTGACCTTTGTTGGCTACAATGCCGGCCCCACCCGCGCCGCCCAGTGGGTGGCGAAATACGGCGATCCGCGCGGCAAGGACGTCGACGCCGTCGTCGACTGGATCGAGCGGATTCCCTATACGGAAACAAGAAGTTACGTCCAGCGCGTGATGGAGAATTACGAGGTCTACAAGATGCGTATCTCCGGCAAGTACGACATCGTCGGGGATTTGGTGAACGGCCGGGGGTGACGACCGGGCTTCAAGCCACGGCGTATTTTGTTCTTGCTTTGTGCCGGCAGCTATGCTACTAATTTTGGTATGGTGCTGATTGCACCGACGACCCGCCCAACGAGGCGGGTTTTTTGTTTCAGGCTTTGAAGGGTTCCGATGCCGACGTGGAGTTGGCGGGACAGCGCGGGCCTCTCTCCTGCCGGACATCTCCCCCAAGCGCAGGGCAATCGCATTTGGACTCTTACGAAGATGGACCCCCACCCGAACCC
>NZ_SUEG01000339.1 GCF_005063415.1 Mesorhizobium sp. | reverse complement strand
CGCCTGGAACGACGACTATCTCATCAATGCCATCACTCATATGCGATAGCCCTGCTGTAAACGGGGAGAAGAACGCTAATCCACCCACATCCCCGTTCGCTTGTGCCAGTCCGCGATCGACTCCTCCGGGTAGACATCGAAAACCTTGTCGCCCTTGCCGATATCCGGCTCGACCCAATTCGCCTTGTATTTCAGCATCAGATGCACCTTCTCCGGCGGCTTCGGCAGGTCGGTGTCGATCGCCGAGGCGAAGGGATGCACCAGCTCCGGCCAGGTTGGGTCGTAGAGCCAGAGTGCCGTCCCGCATTTCGTGCAGAAGTTCCGCTCGCCCGTCGAGGTTTCGCGTTGCGGGTGCTCGTCGTCCTCGATCTCGGCGCGATAGACACCGAGATGGCGCTTGCCATGGATTTTCAGCGTCTCGTAATCGGCGCCGAGATTGATGGCAAAACCGCCGCCGCCCTGCTGCTTGCGGCAGATCGAGCAGTAGCACAGCATGAACGGCACCGGCGTGTGGCTTTCCACCTCGAAACGCACGGCATTACACCGGCAGGACCCCTTGAGCAGAAGCGGCATGAGAAACTCCGACGAAATTGATTCTGAACTTGTCAGGATGGTGCCGGTTGGGTCGATGACAAGGGGAAATCCGGGTGACATGATCGCCGCATGGACAACGAGCGCATAGAAGAGCTTTTCGAAGGCCTCGGCCCGGTCAGCATCCGCAGGATGTTCGGCGGCAAGGGCATCTATTTCGACGGCGTCATTGTCGCCATCGTCATCCGTGGCGAATTGATGCTGAAGGCCGACGCCGAAAGCGCCCCGGATTTCGAAGCGGCCGGCTGCACGCAGTGGACCTACACCGGCTCGCGCCACGGCAAGCTCGTGTCGATGCCCTATTGGAGCGTTCCCGACAGCGCTTTCGACGATCCCGACGAGATGGCGATCTGGGCGCGCCGGGCCTACGAGGCAGGACGGCGCGCCGGCAAATAGGCTGCGCCATGCTTCGGCAATTCCGGGCCGCATTTCACACCAGGTCCCGCGCCTCGGGCACGAGCGCCAGCGCCTCGGCAAAGCTGGCGCTGGTGAAGGCGGCGCGCTCGACGGCGAGCATCGCGGCGGCAACGCCTTCACGTAGTGCCGGCTGCACGCAGTGGACCTACACCGGCTCGCGCCACGGCAAGCTCGTGTCGA
>NZ_SUEG01000338.1 GCF_005063415.1 Mesorhizobium sp. | reverse complement strand
GGCCGCCGGGGGAGCCAGCGCTAGCGTTGGGATCTGTCGATTTCCTGCCAGCGATTAGCTCGCCGATCTTGTCCCTGTTCTTGTAGGCAAGCAGGCCGAGCAACGCTATGGCGACCTTTCCTATGTCAAGGCTCATTTCTCATCTCCTTCTATCGAAAAGGGACAAGGCATGCGGCTTTGAAAGGTTCCATGGGTCGGGTCTCACACCGGAATTCCGGGCTAGCCTCGCACCTGTTGTATATTAGCATCTGCGGAACTTTCGGCCTTTTCGCGTTTTGGTGCTTTGTACTTCGGCCAGACAGCAAATTGCGGTCGCTGTTCACACTTGGCCCGTCGGCTTCGGTCGGCGGGCTTTTTGTTGCCTTGGGTGGAACACCCGCCTGCGACGGTGGTTCGATCAGTAGCACTATTCGCCCAGATCGGGCCTCGCATAGGAGAGCGCCGCTTGGCCACTTGGACACAAAGAGATGAGAGACAGCAGCGCACGTCAGATGCTGCACGGTCATTAATCGATGTTGAGCGCGCGGCCCGAGACGCAAAGACGGCTCGGCTCCGGGAGCAGCGGCTGAAGGCTGAAAACTCCTTGGAAACACGAGATGGAACAGCTTCGCAGTGAAATGGCGGCGTTGGCGGACCCTGGCTTCTGGGGGCGCTTGTATTGCTTTTCTTGGTAGCGAGTCCCCCGGCTCTGCAGTAGCCTTCTTCCACCGTCGGTTGGTGGACGCGTTGCAGCTGATGCGCCTACGGTCACTGACGGTCCGCGCGCAACCGGGCAAGCACAGCCCCCGCATCCCCCCTGCCTGGGGCAAGTTGCCTGATCGGGTCCCGCCGTCCTGGCATGTGCGGCGGGACTTTTTACTGCCGTCACACCCGACCGGCGCGACGGTTCATATTAGCGCAGCAAGTCCCTCCCCATAGGAATAGCTGCCACATCAATCGGCCCCCCGTCTTCTCCCGGCGGGCTTATTCGACATTGACGCGGTGAGCGAAACCCCTGGTCAAATTCGTACATTAGAAATCTGGAACATAAGTAGGGCAGAAAGCATTGTTGGCGCCATGCACAAGAACCGTGGCGACAATCTTCCTGAATGGCTTCCGAGCGAACTGCCCGAGGATCCAGTGATCCGAGCGGATATCGCGACAAGGATTTCGAGAGGTACCGACGGCAAAAATGGGCCGGACGACACGGTGGTCACGAAAGCCAG
>NZ_SUEG01000337.1 GCF_005063415.1 Mesorhizobium sp. | reverse complement strand
CCACCGCTAACGACGGCACATGCCGTGCAATGGCGAGGTTGATGCGATTGTTGTAGGACCGTTCTGGCACGGTGTTGACCGAGACTACGGCGCGCCCACCGGGACGAAGTACGCGACGAAACTCGGCAAGTCCGCTTAGGGCATCGGGGAAGAACATCAGTCCGAGACTGCACACGACCGCATCGAAGCTTTCGTCGGCAAATGAAAGTGCCTGGCCGTCCTCAACCGCCACCGACGCGTTTTTCGAGTGGCGGAGGCGTTCGCGCGACTTCTCGACCATTGCGGGCGACAAGTCGGCGGCAGTGACGTGGCCAGTCAGGCCAACGATATTCAGGGCAGCTTCGGCTGCGAGACCTGTGCCCGTGGCGATGTCGAGGACGCGCATGCCCGGCGCGATGTGAGCCGCTCGAAGTAAGGTGGGAACGAAGTGCGTTGTAACGTGGGCGAATGCACGGTCGTAACCGGCCGCCGCTTCATCCTTGTATGTCAGTTCCTCTACCACTCGGGCGTGTCCGTTTTGATTGACGGTCCAACATTAGGTTAGGACAACGCCGAAGGCTACCATTGGAATTTGAATGCCCTGGGGGTGCTCCTTGGCCGTTCGGATCGATGGCGGCAACGTGAACTTCCCACCCAGTCCGGTCTTTGGGAGAACGGTCGGCAACGGCCGCAAAGGGTCATCAGTTCCGGTTCCGGAAGGACATTCTTGCGCCGCCATTTCCCGACATTTCTGGTCCTATTAAAGTGGACCTTCAAGCTGAGGCCGAATCGACTCTTCTCGGACCCGTTTTCACGCGTCCATGATGGGCTTTTGGTGTATGATTGTACTTTCATACAGGAGGGGGACATGGACGTCGCCACCTGGCTTCGTGGTATCGGCCTGGGACAATACGAGAAGGCCTTCCGCGACAACGATATTAGTGAAGAGGTTCTTGCCCACCTGACGGCCGAGGATTTGACGGGAATCGGCGTGACCTCCGTCGGTCACCGGCGCAAGCTGCTCGATGCGATTGCCTCACTGGCCCTGGTTTCGAGGTCGGCGCCCATTGGCGCATCCGCATCGCTGAAGACGGCGCTGCCTTTATCCGCCCCGACAGAGGCAGAGCGGCGGCAGCTCACGGTAATGTTCGTCGACCTCGTCGGGTCGACCGAGCTAAGCCATCAGCTCGACCCCGAAGAGCTGCGGGCGGTGATGCGGCGTTACCGAAG
>NZ_SUEG01000336.1:285-1213 GCF_005063415.1 Mesorhizobium sp. | reverse complement strand
CCATTGCACAGCCGCCCTGCACATGCGAGTTTGTCAACCAAATGGCTCATCGTCGGGAGTCTCGTCATGTCCATTCGCCGGATTGCGTTGACCTCGGCAGCGGTCACGCTTGCCTTCACAACCCTCGCCCAGGCCCGGCCGGACACCCGCGCGATGACCTGCCAACAGACGCAGGCGCTAATCCAGAGCCATGGCTCGGTGGTGCTGACCACCGGCCCGAACACCTATGGCCTCTACATCCGCCAGTACAGCAATGCGTGCGACTCGTCGGAAATCCCAGCGGTAGCGTTTGTGCCGACGCGCGATGGCCAGTGCTTGGTCCATCGATGCAAAGAGCCGCTCTACACTCCTCCCGGCTGACGGTGATGAGCATGAATAGGGCGCCGAGCAGGAAGGCGGCGCCCGTTTCCGCGTTAGATGTAGCGTGGCGGGATGATGTCACCATGCACAATGGCAGTTCGGTGAAGAACGCCAGCTTCACCATGCAGCCCGCCTTGGCCTCGACGCGCACCGCGCCCACATTGCCGATCTCGATGGCTTCGCCGACGCGCAAAGTGGTTGAGTACATGCTTATCATCCGACCCACAGACAACGATCGGGAAACGGCGCATGCATCGCGGCTGACCACCAGCCATGGGGGAGGTAATTGTCCGACAGCCTTGAACAATTGCTACCTGTTTCGCAGATCGATTTCTGACCACCGGCAATGGAAATGGTGGGTTTCTGCGACGCAGAAATGATATGGAGTCCCACCATGGGTGGTACTTCGATGGATGCCGAGCGGCTGACAAGCTGGTCGCGCAAAGCTATTGGTGCGAGCCTCGTGGGGCCGGAAGCTGGATCTTGATGGCGACGGCGCTGGACGGTGCCGCCAAGATTCACGTCAAGCTGCCGATTCTCGCCGATCTGGAAGCGTGCATCGAGAAAA
>NZ_SUEG01000336.1:0-275 GCF_005063415.1 Mesorhizobium sp. | reverse complement strand
TGGACGACAAGGACGCTTTCCTCATCGCGCGCGAGGCGTGCCTGCAGAAGCTCGCCCCGGCGCCAGGGGCCGTCGATGTCGTCGCGGGACTGAGGATCGGACTATTCGCCGACAAGGACGAGTCGAGCGGCGAGGATGCCTTTGTCGATCTCAGGCTCAAATACGATGCGGGAAGCCGGGCGCCGGACGGGGCGATGACCGTGGAGCCACTTCCAGCTCAATGCGTGTTGGAAAGATGACGTGATCTGGGGAATAGGTCCCAGTCTCAATCCAAC
>NZ_SUEG01000335.1:1055-1267 GCF_005063415.1 Mesorhizobium sp. | reverse complement strand
GCTCCAGCCGATGGCATCGACCGCGCGGGCGAGTGCGGTGCCAAGCAGCCTGTGCGCTTCGGCATCGATATGAAACCCATCCGCTTCGCTGCAGGACACCACCGAGCCGGCATCGAAAAAGTGCAGTTCGAGCGAGTCCGCCAGAACCTCGAACTCGAGCGCCAGCAGGCGCGATTTCGCCGGCGCTCCGGCAAAGATGGATTTCCATTCCT
>NZ_SUEG01000335.1:0-1045 GCF_005063415.1 Mesorhizobium sp. | reverse complement strand
CGCCAGTTCCTTGATGTCGTAGACAAGACAGCCGATGCCCATCGCCACTTCCGAGGGCGGCTTGTTGAAGCGGATCTTCAGATCGTTGGTGCCGAGCATGATGATGACGAGGTCGAGCGTCGCATGGCTCTGCAGACAAGGGCGAAGGTAGGTTCGGCCGTTCTTGTGTGCCCCCTCGATCGGATCGTCGTGGACGGTGGTTCGACCGCTCAATCCTTCCTCAATGACATACCAATCGGGGCCGAGCTCAGCGCGCAGAACCCCCGGCCAGCGCTCATCGGGGCCGTAGCGCTCGAGCGGCCCCCTTCCCGGGATCTGGCCGTGCGTGTTGGAGTCGCCGTAACACAAGACTGATCGCATATTTTCCCGCCGGGACTGATCGCGCGCGGATGCAGGCGAGCGTCATTCATGATGGATAGAGGAGCGGCGAAAGGCAAGCACGGGAATAGTCATTCAACATGACTAACTATTGACAGGCCAAATTGTGTGTGCTTCTAAAGTGCCCGGAGGAGTTCTTAGCCGTCATCATCGTCCAGCCTCAGTTGGACCTCGACACGCACGTGTTCGGGGGCGGGAGATTTGCGTGCATCGATCGGACCATCTTCGATGACGAGCATGCATCGGGAGAGCGTCTCGCGGCTCGTGCACGTCCGTGTACGGCCAGAAGCAACTGCAAGGAGGAGTTCAATGTTAGGATTGCTGAAGACCGTCGGCCTGGGAGTACTCGTTGCGTCCGCGCTTGTCGTGACCTCCTTGGCGCAGGCCGAGGATGTCAAGCTGATGGACGGCGTCGCGCCGCGCCCTGACGACACGCGCATGACTGCAGCCGGTGCATTCAAGAAGGATCCCCCTTGGGTCATCGGAATGAGCGATTTCGGCGTCAACGCCAACACCTGGACGGTCCAGGTGGCGCATGAGGCGGAAAATGCCGCGTCAAAGGACAAACGTATCTCGAAGTTCATCCTGCTCGATGCGGGTTTCGATCAGAAGAAACAGGTGGCCGATATCGAGGATCTGATCGCGCAGCATGTCGACGCGATCATCG
>NZ_SUEG01000334.1 GCF_005063415.1 Mesorhizobium sp. | reverse complement strand
AGCGCTGGCTCCCCCGGCGGCCTCGGCGACATCCTGGACCGCCTCAGGAATGCAGGTGCGGGCGACCAGGTTAATTCGTGGGTAAGTAGGGGATCAAACCGGCCCGTTCGGCCCGAGCAGGTTGAAAAAGCAATCGACCCGCAAATGTTGGACGATCTGGCCGAGCAAACCGGAGTGCGCATCGCGAGGGCGACGTTTACCCGACTAAGAGAGCAGGGCATCATCATCCGATCTACTAGCGACCTGACCTCGAACACCTTCGTCATTAATTCTGCACCCGTGACGCCACAAGTCGAGGAAGTGCTGCAAGCATCCTGATCGGGGCCGGGCTAACCTTTCGCTCTGATCTCAGCGCTTCTGCGCTCGCCGCTGCCGGCGCACCTCGTTGCGCTTGGCAGCCGCCGGCGAGGCCTTGGACAAACCACGTTGAATTCCGTCCAGTGTATCGCTGCCAGCGACTCCCTCGTGCTCAGCTTCTTGATCAGCCGCCGCGGCTTCCAATTCAAGCCGCGCCAAATGGGCCCTGATCTCCTCAGGCTCGGCGTGCTCCAGCCCGACGACATTGTTCCTCGCTTCCTTCAATGCAACAATGATCTCATCGAGCTTCGCATGGATGGCAGCAGTGTCGCGATAGCCCTGGATCAGCACGACGCCGGTAATCACTATCGCAGCCACTGAGAGCGCATAGGTGATTACGTTTGTGAGCCCGAACGGAACCATCGCAGTGCAGGCTATCATCGCGGCGATTAGCACATAGAAGCCGGGCGGTCGGGATAGAAAGTCGGCGATCACGAAGAGAAATCGGTTCATGCGAATCCCCGTACGAACGATGTGATCCGATTGGGGCCGCATTTCGGGTGCTCGTCAATGGCACCCTCTTTTTTGTTGGCCTGCCCAAGTTCGTCCTCGAGCCGTCTCGATCTGGGGCGGGCGCAACTCCGCTTATGGCCTCGCTAATTCCCGGGCTCTTGACCCCCTTCGCGCCCGGCCTCGATATCTCCCTTTGCCCGTGGCGGGCTTCGCCCAAACGGTGCTGCGCCGGTCATCATCGAGACCCTTCAAAGCATCGGCGTCAAGCGCCCTAACCTACGTCCCATTGCAAAGTTCCGGCGAGCGGAAACCAGCAGAGCCTTCTTCCAGGAACAATCGGCGATAAGGCGGGTTGGGGGCAGCCAATCAGGAGAGCAAAGATGTACTTGGTGAGCCACGCGCCGACATGCGCGGCAGTTCGGCAACAGCATCAGGGCATTTCGAGAGCGGTCACGCCTGTCCACTTTG
>NZ_SUEG01000333.1 GCF_005063415.1 Mesorhizobium sp. | reverse complement strand
GGCCGCCGTCGAGAAATGGCAGGTCTATCGCTGGCTGTGCGAGGGCAAGAGCATCGTCGGCATCGGCGACCGCGCCCTGGCCGTCCTGAATGCATTACTATCATTCTATCCAGACAGCGAGCTGAGTGAGGAAAACGGCCTCATCGTGTTTCCCTCGAACGCACAGCTGTCTCTCAGGGCGCACGGCATGCCCGATTCCACCTTGCGGAGGAACCTGGCGGAACTGGTGGATTGCGGTCTAGTCATCCGTCGGGACAGCCCGAACGGCAAGCGTTATGCACGCAAGGGCAGGGGTGGGGAGATCGAGGAAGCATTTGGCTTCTCGCTGGCGCCGCTGCTAGCCCGTGCTCAAGAGTTCGAGGCGGCGGCCGAGCGTGTTCGCGCTGACAACAGGGCACTCAGGCTTATGAGGGAACGCATTACGCTGCACCGCCGGGATATCCAGAAGCTGGTCGAAGCGGCCGTTGAGGAAGACGTGCCGGGCGACTGGGGAGGCCTGTGGAAGCGTTTCCGCGCCGTTGTGGAGGCAATTCCGCGCCGAGCCCGCATTGCCGAGCTTGAACCTATCGTGGCAGATCTGGCCGCGTTGCGTGATGACGTGGATAAGCTGCTGGAAATCCATATGGAATCTACGACTCCAAGCGGCAATGAGTCCCAAAGCGAGCGGCAGCAATCTGATTCAAACACCGACTCTATTTTTGAATTTGAACCTGCTTTAGAAAAAAGCGGGGCGGCGGCCGAGCCACTAACGAGGACCGCAGAGCCCCCGAAAACCTATCCGCTGGGGATGGTGCTGAAGGCCTGCCCCGAAATCGCGGACTACGCCGTCGACGGAATCGGCAACTGGCGCGATTTCATGATAACCGCCGCCCAGGTGCGGGGATATCTGGGCGTTTCGCCGTCGGCGTATGAGCATGCCTGCCATGTCATGGGTCAGGAGACCGCCGCGGTGGTGATTGCCTGCATCCTGCAGCGGGCACAGCACATCGAGTCAGCCGGCGGCTATCTGCGCGTTCTCACCGAGAAGGCGAGGGCAGGGCAGTTTTCGGTCGGGCCGATGCTGATGGCGGCAGTGCGAGCGAACGGCGCGACGGCAAAGATGACAGGGTAACTGTTGGCGGATCGGTGCGGGCTGATGATGGGGCTTGTATGGCGCATCATGTGAGGCTATATTTTGTCTCACATGGATGGAGATTGTAATGCTAGCGTTCGGAAATGTCGCCGACGTGTTGGGGTTGCCCGTTAAAGAGGTGGCGGCGCGGTCGCCTTTCGGGCTGATCTCCCGGATCGA
>NZ_SUEG01000332.1:289-1307 GCF_005063415.1 Mesorhizobium sp. | reverse complement strand
GCCAAAAGCCAGCCGACGAAACCTCATGACTGTAGGCTTCGCGGGTGATCTCGTCGGGCAGGGCGGGAATGCCACCCAGGTGTAGGGGCGCTCGCCGCCCGGAAAAGCGCGTCACTGCGAGATCGAAGCTCCCCCAGAACAGGTGCACCGGGCTGACCTTGCCGAGATAAGCGGTGCGGAAGGTCTGGAGTACGGCTGTCACCGCTATGCTTGCCTTGAAAAAGCGCGCGACGGCATCGGCATCGTAGGGCCGCTCGGCCCGGTCCTCTGCGAACGGAATCGCGTTCGGGATTTCATTCGGCATGCCGTTCAGCTCCGCCGTCCCGCCGAGGCTGCGAACGAGGTCTAATGCGTGAGCATGGAAGGAAGCGACCGACATCGGCTCGAGCGGAAATCGGGCAGTGCGTCCGTCGGTGGCCGCTCCGACCACCTGATGGTCGACCAGGTCGAGGCTGAGCTCGATCCCGCCAGCTCCATCAGGCACGAGCCCGGTCGTGAAGCCGCGAGCATTAGGATAGAGGGTCGCGTGCCACGAATGGTTCACCCAGGGCGTGCGTGCAAGCCGATATTTCCCTATGATCTGGGAATAAAGATGCAGCGCGGAGCAGCTACCACGCCAAGGACCATACGGTACGTCCGGCCACCGATCATGGATGCGGTCGTTCATCGGGCTAACCTACCTTCGACAAAGTTGAACAACAATCCGCGAATGCCCCTTCGCTCCGGTCACAATACCCGCCCCGTTGAGATAGAGTAGGTCCAAAGCATTGTCAGTTTCGCTTGGGATCGATCCGTTCATTTGGGTCCCGCTTCAACCACAAGGATGCCGAAATTTGAAAAAGGGCTCTGACCTCCTCATCGCCGCCCTCGAGAATGAGGGCGTGGATCGGATCTTCGGTGTCCCCGGCGAGGAAAATCTCGACGTCCTGGAGTCGTTGCGCACCTCGCGGATCGAATTGATCACAACGCGGCATGAGCAGGCTGCCGGTTTCATGGCGGCCACGCATGGACGCCTGAC
>NZ_SUEG01000332.1:0-279 GCF_005063415.1 Mesorhizobium sp. | reverse complement strand
CCTGACAGGGCGGCCAGGCGTGTGCATTTCGACGCTCGGGCCCGGCGCGCTCAACTTTTCGACTGCTGCCGCCTACGCCCATCTTGGCGCGATGCCGATGATCATGATCACCGGGCAGAAGCCAATACTTACAGCCAAGCAGGCCCGTTTTCAGATTGTCGACGTGATCGGATCGATGCGGCCGCTGACCAAGATGACGCGGCAAATTGTCAGCCCGCACAGCATTCCGACCGTGGTGCGCGATGCTTTCAGGGTTGCTGCGCAAGAGCGTCCAGGGCC
>NZ_SUEG01000331.1 GCF_005063415.1 Mesorhizobium sp. | reverse complement strand
ATGCAGCGCATAGATGCGCTGCATCGGATCCGACGGCACGGTCGGCAATAGCGGGTCGCCATTCTCGTCGACCGCCCAGGCGCCGGCGAAATCATTGGCGGTGATCATGATCGGCGAAACGCCGTCGCCGGTGCGCACCGGGCGGTTCTCGGTGTTGCTGGCTTCAAGCGATGCCTCGACCCAAAGCGGGCTGCCAGCAAAACGGCCGGGAAACTCTGGAAGGATGTAGAAGGATTTGGTCAGCACGTGGTCCGACGGCACCGGTTCCAGCGGTGGCACGTTGAGGTTGCCGAGGATGTCGCGCAGCCGCTCCGTCGCCGGGCTGGTCGAATCCGCACCAATGCCATTGGCGAACTGGTCGCGGGTGTCGAACAAGACCGTTCCGCCCTGCTGCATGTAGGCGTCGATGCGGGCGATGGCGGCCTCGCTCGGCATCGGGGCGGAGGGATCGATCGGCCAGTAGATTAGCGGATAGAAGGACAGTTCGTCCTTCGAGATGTCGACGCCGGCCGGTGCTCCGGGTTCGAGCGCGGTTTTTTCGATAAGGAAGCGGGTCAGGCCTTCGAGCCCGGCGCGGCTGATCGAATCGACACCCGGCTCGCCGGTCAGCACGTAGGCGATCCGGGTCTTAGAAATATCCCCGATCGCCTCCGTATCTCCCGGTTTGGCGTCGTCGGCACGCGCGACGTCCGCGTGGCCAATCAGGGCGCCGAGCGCAACCAGCAGGACGGCTGCCGTCGCCGCAGCGCCGGCACGGCGCGGCCGGCGCGACAACAGGCCGCCCATCCAGAATACGGCAAGCGTGTCGAGCACCATCAGCACCAGGGCCGCCGTGACCAGCGGACCTTTGAGGTTGCGCTGCTCGTCGAAGGCATACTGGATGGTGGTGACCGGCACCGTGATTTCAGGCCGGGCCAGCGGCGTGAATGCGCTGTCGCCACCGAGCAGATTGTGAGCAAACACTCCCGTCTCCGAGCCGTAGAGGCCGGGCGGGTTTTCCAGCGTCACCGGCAGCGGGCCGGCGCCGGGCACCAGCGGCCTGGCATCCGGCGTCGGCGGCACCAGCGTGCCGTCGGCGGCGATCATGCGATAGGGTGCGAGTGACGTGGCGGCTGCCTCGGCATTGGCGACAGCCGCGCCCTGGTTGCGCGACAATTGCACGATGCGCCGCAGCATCTCGACGAAGCTGCCGGAGATCGGCAAATTGGACCATGTCGCCTCGGGGGTGACGTGGAACAGCACGAGGGTGCCCTTGTCTTTCTTCATCCCGGTCACCAGCGGCGTGCCGTCGGCAAGCGTGGCCCAGGTGCGCTCGACGATGTCGGGCGTCGGTTCGGCC
>NZ_SUEG01000330.1 GCF_005063415.1 Mesorhizobium sp. | reverse complement strand
GCGAGGTGCTGCCCAACGCATTGCCGCCAGTAATGGCTTTATCGTCGGTGATCGTCGCGGCAGCGATTCTCACCGAAGCGGCATTGTCCTTTCTCGGCCTCGGCGATCCCAACCGGGTTACCTGGGGCGGCATGATCGCCGAAGGCCGCGCCGTGCTGCGCACGGCGCCGTTCCTGTCGATCATTCCAGGTGCAGCACTCGTGCTGACCGTGCTCGGTGTGTATCTCACCGGCGAAGGCGTCGTCGAAACCACGGCGATGAGGAGGAGCCTGTCGTGACGGCGCTTGCTTCGATCCGCAATCTGACGGTGACCTATCGCCGCGACGGCACCGAGGTGGCGGCGCTGAAGAATGTCGGCTTCGACATCACCGCCGGCGAGCGCTTTGCCATCATCGGTGAAAGCGGTTCGGGCAAGAGCACGCTGGCGCTGGCCATCGCCGGGCTGCTGCCTTGGACATCAAGCATTGAGGGCAGCATCGAGTGGCCCCCAATGCAATCGTCGCATTCCGTCACACCCCCCTCTGTCCTGCCGGACATCTCCCCCGCAAGGGGGGAGATCGGCAGTTCCATCGACGGCATCTCCTTTTCGACCTTGGTGATTGGCGAAAGCCGAGATGACATCCGATCTCCCCCCTTGCGGGGGAGATGTCCGGCAGGACAGAGGGGGGTGTGAAGGAACGCCATCAGACGAACAATAGCCGAGACTACTTCCCCAGCATCCCCTTCAGCCGGTACAGCGTTTCCAGCGCCTCCCTTGGCGTCATCTCGTCGGGATTGATCTCCACTAGCGCCGCGCCCAGCCCATCACTCTTCGCCGGCTTCGACGCTTCCCGCTTCGCCGCCACGGAAAACAGCGGCAGGTCGTCGACCAGGCGGCTGGCCTTGCCCGAGACCTCGCCGGCTTCGAGCTGGTGCAGCACTTCCTTGGCCCGGCCGACGACGGCCTCCGGCAGGCCGGCCAGCCGCGCTACCTGGACGCCGTAGGAACGGTCGGCCGCACCCTTGCCGACCTCGTGCAGGAAGACCACGTCGCCCTCCCATTCCTTGACCCGCATGGTGACGTTGGAGAGCCGCGGCAGTTTTCCGGCGAGCGCCGTCATCTCGTGGAAATGCGTGGCGAAGATCGCCCGGCAGCGGTTCTTCTCGTGCATATATTCGACCGCTGCCCAGGCGATCGACAGCCCGTCGAAAGTGGCGGTGCCGCGGCCGATCTCGTCGAGGATGACCAGTGCGCGCTCGCCGGCCTGGTTGAGGATCGCCGCCGTCTCGACCATCTCGACCATGAAGGTCGAGCGGCCGCGCGCCAGGTCGTCGGAGGCGCCGACCCGCGAAAACAGCCGGTCGACGACGCCGATAT
>NZ_SUEG01000032.1:32431-45904 GCF_005063415.1 Mesorhizobium sp. | reverse complement strand
ACGGAAACCTGCTCGACCAGCTTTTGGGCAGTGAACCCGGTGCGCCCGACCAGCCTGACGAGCCCGACCAGGCTGAAGAACTAAATCAGCCGCGCAACATCCGCACCATGCTCAACAACGCCGACGAGTTGGGCCAGCCCCGCGGCGAATTCCGCACCATGTGCGTGCGGACCTGCGACGGTTATTTCTTCCCGATGTCGAATGCTGCCTCGCCGGGCGATTTCGAGCGCGACCAGAAGAATTGCGAATCGAGCTGCCCCGGCACCGAGATGCAGGTTTTCTACACGCGCGGCTTGAACGACGATTCGGCGTCGATGACGTCTTCAGTGACCGGCAGGCCTTATATCGAACTGCCGACGGCCTATCTCTACAAGCAGTCCGACATGCCGCGGCCGCCGGCCTGCGGCTGCAACGCCGCGCAGAATTTCGAAATCATCGCTGGCAACCCGCCCAGCCCGGAACAATCCGAAGCGAACGTGGAGACAACTCCGTTCATTCCGCTGCCGGTTGCCAGGCCTGATCCGGGCGCCGACCCGGAGACCCTGGCCAATGCGCAAGGCGGCCTCGACCGTGAGGCGATCAGACGCCTTGCCGTCAAACCCGTGCCCTCGCCGACGTCCCTGCCGCCGCCGGAACAGCGCAAGGTCAGGGTCGTCGGGCCAACGTTCCTTCCCGACCCAGCAGCGGCAACAGCTCTGCAAGCTCCGGACCCGAAGGCTGTCCCGTAAGCGCCAGCCTCAGCGGCATGAACAGTGCCTTGCCCTTACGGCCGCTCGCCGCTCGGATTTTGCCGGTCCAGTCTTTCCAGACGGTGCCGTTCCAAGGCTCCTCCGGCAGCAGTTCGAACGCTTGGCGAAGAAAGTCGCGGTCATCGTCGGAAAACTCCGCCGGCTCCTCTGGACCGTCGCGAAGTGTGCGCCACCAGATTGCTGCATCGGCCAGCCTGTCGAGATTGCCGCGCACCGCCAGCCAGAAAGGCTCGGCCTGTTCGCCAGAGATGCCGAGCACGATCAGCCGGTCGCGCGCCTCGGAAAAGGGCATGTGGTGCAGCAGCGTGCGGTTGAGCACGAAGAGCTCGTCCGGATCGAATTTGGCGGCGGATTTCGATGTTGCCGCCGGATCGAAGCGCTCGGCAAGTTCAGCCATCGTCGGCACCGCCACGACGTTTTCCGAGGTACCGACGAGCACCGCCAGCGAAGCGACTGCCATTGGCTCTATGCCGCTCTCACGCAGGCTCTGGATGGACAGCGCGCCGGTGCGCTTGGAAAGCCCCTCGCCTGATGCTGTTGTCAGAAGATTGTGGTGGCCGAACACCGGCGGCTCGGCGCTGAGCGCCCGGAACAGGGCTATCTGGACGCCGGTATTGGTGACGTGGTCGTCGCCACGAATGACATGGCTGACGCCCATCTCGATGTCGTCGATCACCGAAGGCAGCGTGTAGAGGTAGGTGCCATCCTCGCGCCGCAGAACCGGATCTGAAAGCGAGGCGAGGTCGACGGTCTCCTCGCCGCGCACCAGGTCGTTCCAGTGGATTTCGGTGCGCTCCGGCTGCAGCGGATCGCTGCTGAAGTTGGGTAGCAGAAAGCGCCAGTGCGGCCGCCGGCCATCGGCCTCATATTCCGCGACCTGCTCGGGTGCCAGCGTCAGCGCCTCGCGGCCATAGACTGGCGGCAGGCCACGCGTGCGGCGCACCTTGCGCCTCAGGTCGAGCTCTTCAGGCGTCTCGTAGCACGCATAGACGAGACGGGCCTCCTTCAGCCTTTCCAGTGCGGCATCATAGATTTCGACCCGCCGCGACTGATACTCCGTGACATCGGGGAAGATGCCCAGCCAATGCAGGTCATAAAGGATGGCGTCGGAAAATTCCTGCGTCGAACGGGCAACGTCGGTGTCGTCGAAGCGCTGGATGAAGCGACCCTTGTTTTTGATGGCGAACAGCCAGTTGAACAAAGCCGTGCGCGCATTGCCGATGTGAATGCGGCCGGTCGGTGACGGGGCGAAACGGACGGTAACTGTCATGAGCGGGGCGTACCGGATGGTTTTGCTGTTGACAAGACGCGCCCCCGCGCTCTGCGGCAGACATAGAACATGACGAAGACGAAGAAAAGACGGCAGCGCCGCGCGTCTATTAAGGCGCGCGGCGCCGTAACCGTCAGATCACCAGGCCTTTGGTCAGCTCAAGCGCCTGGCGTTCGAACAGCCTACGATAGATGCCGCCTTGCAACCGGATCAGCTGGTCATGCGAGCCCTCTTCGACAATGCGGCCGCGATCGAACACCAAAAGCCTGTCCAGCGCCCGCACCGTTGACAGCCGGTGGGCGATGACCAGCGTCGTGCGGCCGACCATCAAGCGCTCCATCGCCTGCTGGATCAGCACCTCCGATTCCGAATCGAGGCTCGACGTTGCCTCGTCCAGGATGAGGATGCGCGCATCGGCGAGGAAGGCGCGTGCGATTGCAACACGCTGACGCTCGCCGCCCGACAGCTTTACGCCGCGCTCGCCGACCAGCGTGCCATAGCCTTTCGGCAAATTGGCGATGAAGTCATCCGCGCTGGCCAACCGCGCCGCGTGTTCGATCTCGGCCTGCGTGGCGCTCGGCCGGGCATAGGCGATGTTTTCGGCCAGCGACCGGTGGAACAGGATCGGCTCCTGCTGGACGATTGCGATTTGCGCGCGCAGCGACGCCTGCGCGACATCGGCAATGTCCTGGCCGTCGATCAGGATATTTCCCGCAGTCACGTCATAGAGGCGCTGGATCAGCTTGACGAACGTCGTCTTGCCGGAGCCCGAATGGCCAACCAGCCCGACCCGCTCGCCCGGCGCGATATCCACCGAAAAGTCACGATACAGCGGCAGGCGGTGGCTACCGTAGTGGAACGTGACGTTGTCGAAGGTGATACGGCCATCGGTGATCCGGATCGGTTTGGCGCCGAGCCGATCCTCGATGCCGAGTGGTTCGGACTGGAAGTCGACCAGTTCCTCCATGTCGTTGATCGAGCGCTGCAGATTGCGGATATGCGTGCCGATGTCGCGCAGATAGCCTTGCAGCACGAAGAATGAGGTCAGCACGAAGGCGACGTCGCCGGCACTTGCCTGCCCCCACGACCACAAAAGCAGGGAGAACCCGATGACTGCTGCCCGCAAAAGCAGCAGCATCGTGCCTTGCGTGGTGCCGTTGACGGTGCCGCGCACCCAGGTGCGCCGCGTGCGGCCGCGCCATTTGGCGACGACCTCGGCAAGCCGTGTCTCCTCGCGTTCCTCGGCGCCAAAACCCTTGACCACCGCGTTGCAGCTCACCGCATCGGCCAGCGAGCCGCCAAGCCGTGTATCCCACGCGTTGGCAAGCCTTGCCGCAGGCGCGACATAGCCAAGCGACAGCATCGTCGTCACCGCGATGAACAGAACCGAACCGGTGGCGACGATCGCGCCCATCAGCGGCCAGAACCAGCCAAGCAGCAGCGTCGAGCCGACGAGCATGACGACCGACGGCAGCAGCGCGATCAGGATCGTGTCGTTGAGCAGGTCGAGCGCCCACATGCCGCGCGTTATCTTGCGCACCGTCGATCCGGCGAAGCTGTTGGCGTGCCAGTCGGTGGAGAAGCGCTGGACGCGGTGGAAGGCGTCGGCGGCGATATCCGCCATCATCTTCAACGTCAGCTCGACAATGGCCATGAACGCGAGATTGCGCAGCACGACACCGGTGAGCGCCAGGGCAACCAGCATCGAAAAGGCAGCCATCGCCGCATTCCATGCGACATCGTCGGCCGCGGCACTGCTGGCAACGGCGTCGACCAGCCGGCCGGAATAGAGCGGCGTCAGCACGTCGGCCAAGGTCGACAGCAGGAACGTGCCCATAATGCCGGCAAGCCGCCACGGCTGGCGCCGCCAATGGCTGAGCGTGAAGCCAAGAACGCTGCGAAATGCGCCCGCGCGCAAATCTATTCGAAAACGAGCCATGATGTCATTCGGGCGCAAACGAGCCCGATCCCGGAAAAGGTCGAAAATTGAAAAAACCGCGTCGGGCGAATTAACACCCAAGGAATGCGGAGGTTCGGCACATTTGGCGGCTCGCCCGAATACGGGCGGCGACCGGCATCGACGAACGCCTGTTCTCAGCTCGGCTTCGCCGCAAAGGTAAGAACCTTCTGGCTTGCCGATTGAGACCTAGGCTTCGCGGCCTCGCATAACGATGTCAAATCCTGGCATTTCGGTCCTCCCCAAGGGGATCGCGGAAAGGCGTTTATAGAGACGCCTCAACGCCGCGCCAAGTCAGTAGATAGCCCAAAGCGCATCTGGTCCAAGCAGTGAGACGATTTTGCAACAATCGCGGGTTGTGCGCTGCCTCTGTTCAGGTTGCCGGGATACGGTCGAAGCGCATATAGCGGCCGTCGGTGGAAGGCCTGAAGCCGAGCTTCTCGTAAACCGCGTGGGCGTCGTTGGTCGACAGGCTCCAATGCGTGACAGTCTTGCAATCCGGATGACCGATAAGCGCCTGGACAAGCCGGGTTCCGATGCCTTGCCCGCGATACCCAGGCCAGACAATGATGTCGGCGAGATAGGCAAATACCGTACGGTCGGTGATCGCCCGGCCGAAGCCGACCTGATTGCCGCCGACATAGGCGCCGACGCACAGTGAGTTGGCAAAGGCGCGGCGGTGCAGTTCATCGCTGCGGCCGCTGCCCCAATAGCTCTCCTTCAAAATGTCGGACGTCGCCCGGAAGTCGATCTGCGACAGGTCGAAGCTGATCTCAAAGTTGGCCATGGCTAAACCGTTATGCAGCCAATCGCCTACGCGCCATCCCTGAACCGGTTGGTAATGGGATAGCGGCGGTCTCGGCCAAAATTCTTCCTGGTGATCTTCACGCCGGGCGCCGCCTGCCGGCGCTTGTATTCGGCGACGTAAAGCAGGTGCTCGACGCGCGTCACCGTCGCCCGGTCATGGCCGCGCGCAAGGATCTCGTCGACGCCCATCTCGTTTTCGACCAGACACTCCAATATGTCGTCGAGCACTGGATAGGGCGGCAGCGAATCCTGGTCGGTCTGGTTCTCACGGAGCTCCGCCGAGGGCGCCTTGTCGATGATGTTGTTCGGTATCACCTCGCCGGACGGGCCGAGCGCGCCCGGCGGCACATGCGCGTTGCGCCAGCGCGACAACGCATAGACCTGCATCTTGTAGAGGTCCTTTATCGGGTTGAAGCCGCCATTCATGTCGCCATAGAGCGTGGCGTAGCCTACCGACATCTCGCTCTTGTTGCCGGTAGTGACCACCATCGAGCCGAACTTGTTGGAAATCGCCATCAGGATGGTGCCACGGGCCCGGCTCTGCAGGTTTTCCTCGGTGATGCCTTCCTTGGTGCCCTCGAAAAGCTGCGTCAGCGCGTGCAGGAAACCTTCGACCGGCTCGAAGATCGGCACGATATCGTAGCGGCAGCCGAGCGCGCGGGCGCAGTCCTCGGCGTCCTTGAGCGAGTCCTTCGAAGTGTAGCGGTAAGGCATCATCACGGCGCGCAGCCGTTCCTCGCCGAGCGCATCGACGGCAAGTGCCGCGCAGATCGCCGAATCGATGCCGCCGGAAAGGCCGAGCACGACATTCTTGAAGCCGTTCTTGTTGACGTAGTCGCGCAGGCCCAACATGCAGGCGCGATAGTCGGCCTCCTCCTTCTCCGGGATTTTCGACATCGGTCCGTCAGTGCATACCCAACCATCGGAATTATTTCCATTTTGCGCCCCTGCGGCGGCGCGGCTTCTCTTCCAGGTGGTGACGTTGACCGCCTCCTCGAACTGGCTCATCTGGAAGGCCAGCGTCTTGTCAGAACCAATTGCAAACGACGCGCCGTCGAAGACCAGCTCGTCCTGGCCGCCAAGCTGGTTGGCATAGATGATCGGCAGGCCGCATTCGATGACCTGGCGGATGACGATCTGGTGGCGGACGTCGACCTTGCCGCGATAATAGGGCGAGCCGTTCGGCACCAGCAGGATTTCCGCGCCGCTTTCGGCCAGCGTCTCGCAGACGGCAACCTCGCCCCAGATGTCTTCGCAGATCGGCACTCCCACGCGCACGCCGCGGAAATTGACCGGCCCCTGGATCTCGGGGCCGGCCTGGAAGACGCGCTTCTCGTCGAACTCACCGTAATTCGGCAGATCGAGCTTGTAGCGTTCGGCTAGGATCTTGCCGCCATCAGCAAAGATGATCGAATTGTGCGTGCCGGTCTTGCGCTTCAGCGGCGTGCCGATGATGAAACCCGGGCCACCGTCGGCCGTATCGCGGGCGAAATCCTCCGCCGCCCGTTCGCAGGCTTTCAGGAAGGCGGGCTTCAGCACCAGATCCTCGGGCGGATAGCCGGCAAGGAAAAGCTCGGTGAACAGCACGAGGTCGGCGCCCTGGCGGGCGGCATCCGCCCTCGCCTCGCGTGCCTTGGCAAGATTGCCGGCGACGTCGCCGACCGTCGGGTTGAGCTGGGCAACGGCGATGCGCAATATGTCTGGAGCGGTCTTGTCTGTCATGCCCGTGGGTTTAGCGCGGCAAAATTCGTCGGGCAATGGCGTTCGTTTGGACCAACCAATCGGTCCTATTCGCCCATATATTTGCGCAAGGCTTCCGGTGGATGGTTCTCGCCGATCGACATTGCCAGAATGCGCGAAATGTGTCGGCGCGGCAGCCCGGTTTCCGCCGCCCAGGCGTTGATCTGCGCCTGGATCCTGCCCAAATCCGTCTTCGATGTCGGGCTCTCCGCAACGTCGAGCCCAGCGTCGCGCAGCGCTGCCGCCATGTCGGCCGAGACGATGAAGGCGTCCCACTCCAGCCAGCGCAGAAAATACTGGCCGGTATTGCCGCCGAGCCGGCTGCCGTGCTTGCCGAGATAGGCCATCAACCCGACCTGGTCATCCGCGGGCCAATTGGCCAGGAACTTGCCGAAGCTGCCATGCTCCTTTGACACGCGCTCGACGAAGCCCGCGTTGTCGCGTACGGACTTGATCTTCTGCGGATTGCGGACGATGCGCTTGTCAGCGGTGAGATCGTGCCAGAAATCGTCAGGCTGGAACAGCAGCCGCTTCGGCTCGAAGCCAAGAAATGCTTCCTCGAAACCCGGCCATTTCTGCTCGATAACACGCCAGACGAAGCCGGCGGCAAAGACCCGCTCGGCCATGGTCGACAGGATCCGGTCATCCGCAATCTTTGCCACCGCGGCATTGTCGGGCATAGGGCCCAGCAGCGACGTAGGCGCTGCCTCTCCGCCTTTGCGTTTCGCTGCACGGGCGCGAATTTTCCGAAAATCCACCATTGTTTCCTGACCTATCGCGTCAATCTACCACTTCCCGTTTGAACCGGCAGCTTCTACCTCTATCGCTGACGACGGAGGCGACGATGAATAAAACGATCGAGGACATGGCAAACCGCTGGCTGAAGCGAAAGCCGGACGGCCTCAGCGCGCTCGAAAGCCGGGTGCTGCAATCAACGCTCGAACGCACCATGATCTCCAAGGACACCAACAAGGCCGTCGCCTTTCACCAGACGTTTGGCGATCGCCTGGCCGATACCATCGCCCGGATCGGCGGCTCGTGGTCCTTCATCCTGACATTCATTGGCTTCCTGATCCTGTGGACGGCAGGCAATGTCTGGCTCTTGTCGCGCGCTGCCTTCGATCCCTATCCCTTCATCTTCCTCAATCTCGTGCTTTCCATGGTCGCTGCCCTGCAGGCGCCAGTGATCATGATGGCGCAGAACCGCCAGACCGAGCGCGATCGTATCGACGCCGCCCACGACTATGAGGTTAATCTCAAGGCCGAGATCGAGATCATGGCATTGCACGAAAAACTCGACGAACTGCGCCACAGCCAAATCATCGGCATGCGCGACGAGATCGCTCGGGTGGCCGAGCAGGTGAAGCGCATCGACGACATTCTGTCGAAGCAGCGGACGTCTTCATGACGGAAGCCATCCATCGCCTCATTGAGCAATATGGTTTGGTCGCGGTTTTTCTGGGCTGCGTCGCCGAGGGCGAAAGCGCCGCCATCCTTGGCGGTTTCTTTGCGCATCAGCATGTCTTCGTCCCGTGGCAGGCCTTGCTCGCGGCGGCGCTCGGCGCCTTCGGTGGCGACACGTTCTTTTTCATCCTGGGACGGAGCTTCGCCGACCATAAATTCGTAATCAGGCTCCGAGCCCGGCCGGGCTTCAGTCACGCCTATCGCCTCGTCACCTCTCATCCTAACATCTTCGTGCTGTCGAACCGCTACATCTATGGCCTGCGCCTGGTCGGTGGTATCGCCGCCGGGCTGTCGGGCATCGCCGCGGCGCGTTTCGTCATCCTCAACGCTATCTCATCGGTAGTCTGGGCGGCGCTGTTCTGCACTGTCGGTTATGTGTTCGGGCTGGGAGCGGAGCGCATCGTTGGCCAGGCGCTGGCCCGCCACGAGCGGTTGCTGATCGCTCTGGCAATCGGCCTCGTTGTGGCCATCCTCGGCTGGTTGGCGTCGCACTTCCTCGCCAAGAGGGAGCTTCGCAAGGGAAGCTGATCGTCAATCAATGCCGAGCGCGCGGTCGCCCTTCTCGAGGATCAGCGGAATGATCAGGTCTTCCTCGTCGGCAAGATGCCGGGTCAACATGGCGATCAGCCGGCTGTTCTCGTCGGCATAGGCATCGGCGGCGAACCGCTGTTTGTCTTCGCTCTCCTGAAGCGTGCGGATGAAGGCATTTGCCGCCTGGGCATTGCGCTGCAGTCCCTCATGGATTGTATGGTGATCGGCATCCAGGATTTCGAAGCCGCGCTTCAGACGGGTCTCGGCCCTGGCGAAGACCGGAAAATAGTGATGGTCCTCGACATTGTGGTGGCCGTCGAGATTGCCGAGGAAATGGTTGAGGCGCGGCGCGAACCAGCGCGCGAATTCCGGCGCATTCAGCCTACCTTCTCGATAATCGCCAATACCATTGGTGAGCATGCCGCCAAGCTCGCGGAACATGTCGTGCCGCTGCAGCCACATATTGGCCATGCCGTGGATGTTGGCATGCGCCTGCCAGTCCTCGCGCGGATATTTTTCAGCCAGCCAGCGAAGATCGTCCGGCAGGCCCTCACGTTCAAGCAGCAGCAATCCGGCGGCATCGGCCATATCGGTTTCCTCAGACCATGATCCCGAAAAGTGGTACCGGTTTTCGGAAAAGATCATGGTCAAAACGAGAAATGCAGTGACGGCATGTAGTGTCTGAAACCTCAGATCGGTACCCCGACGATCCGCTCGATGACGGCGACGCCCCAGACGCCGGCAGCGATCACCACCGAAATCAGCACCGCCAGCGAACCGCAATCCTTGGCTAGCTGGATATCGATGTTGAATTCGCGGCTGAACGCGTCGCACGCCGCCTCGATGCCGGTGTTCAACACCTCGATCATGATCATGAGCAGCACCGCGCCGATCAGCAGCGCATAGCCGCGCCATGATTCCGAAAGGAACCAGCCGAGCGGCAAGGCAAGCACGAGCAGAACCAGCTCCAGCTGGAAGGCCTCCTCGCTGGCGGCCAGTTTGCGAAACGCCCGCACCGAATTGTAAAAAGCGTCGATCAGCCGCTGCATGCCAAAACCCTTCGGAATCACCGGCAGGGGATTAGCGCAATGGCTGGACCAAGGGAATAAGGCGACCTCTTCAAAAATCAGTCGCCTGCCACCTTGATCGATGGCGTCGACTTCTCGAACTGCGGCAGCCCGTCGTCGATGGCGTAATAGTCGCCCTTGTCGCCGACAAAGATATGACATTCTCCTTGAAGCCCGGTTGGCGCGTGGAACAGGCCTGCCATGACCGAAACATAGCCATCGTCGCTCGGCTTCCAGAACAGCAGAGAGCCGCATGTCTTGCAGAAGCCGCGCCTGGCGAACGAAGAAGCCTCGTACCAGGTGATGCTCTCCGCGCCGGTGATTGTGATGTCGCGATCGGCAACGTTGGTCGCCGCATAAAAATGCCCGCTCTGCTTTCGGCACTGCGAGCAATGGCAGTAGATGACACCGCGTAGCGGTCCTCGTGTCTGGAACCGCACTGCCCCGCACAAGCATGATCCGGTGTGACTATCAGCCATGTCGGCCTCCCGATGCAATTGCCATCGCTTCGCAGGATTCCAGTTTTGCGCGCGTTAGGCACGAGCAAATGCGACACCGGCGGGATTGAATACAAAAAGCGCCGGTTTTCGCCCGGCGCCTCTTCAATGACATCACAGTACAGATCGCATCAGCCGTTGACGACCTGCTTGTGCTGAACCGGATGGCTCTTCTTGAGCAGATCGGACACCAGGAACGCCAACTCGATCGCCTGGTCGGCGTTGAGGCGCGGATCGCAATGGGTGTGGTAGCGATCCTGCAATTCTTCGGCGGTGATGGCGCGGGCACCCCCGGTGCATTCGGTGACGTTCTTGCCGGTCATCTCGATGTGGATGCCGCCGGGATGCGTGCCTTCGGCGCGATGCACCTCGAAGAAGGTCTGCACCTCCTTCAGGATGCGATCGAACGGCCGTGTCTTGTATCCAGCGGCTTCGATGGTGTTGCCATGCATAGGGTCCGACGACCACACAACGCTGCGGCCTTCCTTCTGCACCGCGCGCACCAGCTTCGGCAGGTGGTCAGCAACCTTGTCGGAGCCGAAACGCGCGATCAGCGTCAGCCGGCCGGGCTCGTTCTCCGGATTGAGCAGGTCGATGAGTTGCAGCAGGCCGTCCGGCGTCAGCGACGGCCCGCATTTCAGACCGAGCGGGTTCTTGATGCCGCGGCAATATTCGACATGCGCATGATCGGCTTGGCGCGTGCGATCGCCGATCCAGATCATGTGGCCGGAGGTGGCGTACCAGTCGCCCGAAGTCGAATCGACGCGGGTCAGCGCCTCTTCATAACCGAGCAGCAGCGCCTCATGGCTGGTGTAGAAATCGGTCTCGCGCAGCGCGTAATTGGTCTCCGAGGTGATGCCGACGGCCTTCATGAAGTCCATCGTCTCGGTAATGCGGTTGGCGAGCGATTCGTATTTCTCCCCCTGCGGGCTGTCGGAGACGAAGCCGAGCATCCATTGATGCACGTTCTCCAGGCTGGCGTAGCCACCTTGGGCGAAGGCACGCAAAAGGTTGAGCGTCGCCGCCGACTGGCGGTACGCCATCTCCTGCCTTGCAGGATCGGGAATGCGCGACTTGGCATCGAATTCGATGCCGTTGATGATGTCGCCGCGATAGCTGGGCAGCGTCACACCGCCCTTGGTCTCATTGTCGGACGAGCGCGGCTTGGCGAACTGGCCGGCGACACGGCCGACCTTCACCACCGGTTGCGCGCCGGCAAAGGTCAGTACCACCGACATCTGCAAGAAGACGCGGAAGAAGTCGCGGATGTTGTCCGCGCCATGCTCGGCGAAGCTCTCGGCGCAATCGCCGCCCTGCAGAAGAAATGCGTCACCGGCAGCGACGGCTGCAAGCTGCTTCTTCAGCTTGCGTGCCTCACCTGCAAAAACCAACGGCGGAAAGGTAGCGAGCTGGGTTTCCGTGTTCCTCAGCGCGACAAGGTCCGGATAGGCAGGAACCTGCTGGATCGGCTTAGCTCTCCACGAATTCGGCGACCATTTCGTCATCGAAGCACCCAACGCTCTTTCAGGCGGACGCCATCGCCCGCCAATCCGCCCCATATGGGGTCGCGGCTCCATACACGAAGCCGATTTCCTATTCTAGACCGGAATCTCAGCGCTGGCGAATGACGGCCGGCGGCGAAAGTGCCGGCGCGGTTGTTGTCCAGAGCACCAGCGAGACCCGGCTACGCCGCCTTCTCCACCAGCCGCGCCAGCTGCGTCATGACAACCGCTGAGCCTGCCAGCCGCTTTTCGGGCGTCGCCCAGTCACGGCTGAAGACGACGCTCTGGTCGGGTCGGATTTTGGCCAGCGAGCCCTGTTCGCCGATGAGCTTGACCAGCCCGACCGGATTGGGGAATTCCCGCTTGCGGAAATGGATGACGACGCCTTTAGGCCCGGCGTCGAGCTTCTCCACGTTGGCCTTGCGGCAAAGCGCCTTGATGAAGACGATCTTCAACAGATGTTTTACCTCTTCCGGCAGCGGCCCGAACCGGTCGATCAGCTCAGCGCCGAAAGCATCGATCTCTTCCGTATTTTCGAGATCGCCAAGACGGCGATAGAGCGCCAGCCTGAGCTGCAGATCCGGGACGTAGCTTTCCGGGATCATCACCGCTGTGCCGACGGCGATCTGCGGCGACCAGCCGCCATCCTGCACCTCGCCGGAATCCTTCACTTCGGCCACCGCCTCCTCCAGCATCTGCTGGTAGAGTTCGAAGCCGACCTCCTTGATATGGCCCGACTGCTCTTCGCCAAGCAGATTGCCGGCGCCGCGGATATCGAGGTCGTGGCTGGCCAGCTGGAAACCGGCGCCGAGCGTGTCGAGCGATTGCAGCACTTTCAGTCGACGCTCGGCCGTATCGGTGAGCTTGCGGTTGGCCGGCAGCGTGAACAGCGCATAGGCGCGCACCTTCGAACGGCCGACGCGCCCGCGCAGCTGGTAAAGCTGCGACAGTCCGAACATATCGGCGCGGTGCACGATCAGCGTATTGGCGGTCGGTATATCGAGGCCGGATTCGACGATTGTGGTCGACAAAAGCACATCGTACTGGCCGTCATAGAAGGCGTTCATGATGTCGTCGAGTTCGCCGGGCGGCATCTGGCCGTGGGCCACGGCCACTTTCAGCTCAGGCACGGATTCGCGCAGGAAATCATGGATTTCCGCGAGATCGCTGATGCGCGGTACGACATAGAAGGAATGGCCGCCACGGTAGCGCTCGCGCAGCAGCGTCTCGCGGATGACCAGCGGATCGAAGGGGGAGATGAAGGTACGCACGGCCATGCGATCGACCGGCGGCGTGGCGATCAGCGACAGCTCACGCACACCGGTCAAGGCAAGCTGCAGCGTTCGCGGGATCGGTGTCGCCGACAGCGTCAGAACGTGGACGTCGGTCTTGAGATCCTTCAGCCGCTCCTTGTGCTTGACGCCGAAATGCTGCTCCTCGTCGATGATCAGCAGGCCGAGATTCTTGAACGAGATCGAGGAGCCGAGCAGTGCGTGCGTGCCGATGACGATGTCGACCTGGCCTTCAGCGACCCCCTTCTTGGTCTCGGCCAGTTCCTTGGCGCCGACCAGCCGCGAGGCCTGGGCGACGCGGATCGGCAGGCCGGAGAAGCGCTGCGAGAAGGTCTTGAAATGCTGGCGCGACAACAATGTCGTCGGCACCACCACCGCGACCTGAAAGCCTTCCATCGCCGCGATGAAGGCGGCACGAAGCGCGACTTCGGTCTTGCCGAAGCCGACATCGCCGCAGATCAGCCGGTCCATCGGCTTTCCAGCGCCCAGATCATCCATGACCGATTCAATCGCCGTTTGCTGGTCGTCGGTTTCCTCATAGGGGAAACGCGCTGCAAACTCGCCATAGACGCCTTCCGCCGGCACCAGCGCCGGTGC
>NZ_SUEG01000032.1:10785-32421 GCF_005063415.1 Mesorhizobium sp. | reverse complement strand
CCCGCATCTGCCGCTCGGCGGCGATGCGGATCAGCTGCCCGGCCATGTCGAGCAGGCGTTTCTTCAGCCGTGCCTTGCGCGATTGCCAGGCGCCGCCGCCAAGCTTGTCGAGCGTCGCCTCGGCCGAATCCGAGCCATAGCGCGACAGCAGCTCGATGTTTTCCACCGGCAAGAACAGCCGATCGTCGCCGGCATAGTGGATTTCGAGGCAATCGTGCGGCGCACCGACCGCCTCGATGGTGCGCAGCCCGATGAAGCGGCCAATGCCATGATCGGCATGGACGACGATATCGCCTGAGGCCAATGCCGAAGCCTCGGCGATGAAGTCGGACGCGCGCTTCTTGCGCTTCGAGCGCCGGATCAGCCGGTCGCCGAGAATGTCCTGCTCGGCGACGACGACCAGTTTCTCCGTCTCGAAGCCGGATTCGAGCGGCAGCACGGCCAGTCCCGCCTGCCCTGGCTCAAGCTTTCCGGTTTCGGCAAGCGTCGCCACCGGCTTCAGATTGCCAAGGTGATGCTCGGCCAGGATCTGGCCGAGCCGGTCGAGCGAACCTTCAGTCCAGCCGGCGACGATGACACGGCGGCCTGCAGCGCGCTCGTCGGAAATGTGTTTTACGACGACGTCGAAGACGTTGGCGTTAGGGTCGGCGCGCTCCTCGACGAAGCTGCGACCATGGCGCGAGCCGGCATGGAACACCTTTTTCGCACCGGCATCGGGCGCGTCGAAGGAGGTGAAGTCGATCGCTTCGCGCGGGCCAAGCGAGGCAATCAGGTTCTCGGGCGACAGATAAAGCAAATCCGGCGGCACCGGCTTGTAGGGCACGGCATCCTTCAAGGCGCCGTCGGCCTGTTTTTTGCGCGCCTCGTAATGATCGAGGATCAGAGTGTGGCGCTCGGCCAGTGCCTCATGCGCCAGATGATCAAACACCACGGGCGCATCAGGCAGATAGTCGAAGACGGTTTCCAGCCGCTCATAGAAGAACGGCAGCCAGTGCTCCATTCCGGCAAACCGCCTGCCCTCGCTGACCGCCGCATAGAGCCCATCGTCGCGCGAGGGCGCGCCAAAGGCTTCGATGTAGGCGCGGCGGAAGCGGCTGATTGTCTCTGGCGTCAGCGCCACCTCGCTCATCGCCTGTAGCGCCATTGACTTGCGCTGGCCAGTGGTGCGCTGTGTGGCGGTATCGAAGACGCGGATCGATTCCAGCGTATCGCCGAAGAAATCGAGGCGCAGCGCCTCCGCCCAGCCGGGCGCGAAGAGATCGAGAATGCCGCCGCGCACCGCAAATTCGCCGATGCCGCGCACCGTCGGCACCCGCTCGAAGCCGGAAGTCTCAAGCCGCGACACCAGCGCGTTCATGTCGATCTGGTTACCGGGCTTGGCGTGAAAGGTCTGCGCCTCGACGAGTTCCGCCGGCGGAATGCGCTGAAGCAAGGCATTCGCGGTGGTGAGAATAACGGCGCGGTGCGGCTTCTTCGTCAGCGCGATCATCGCGGCCAGTGAATCGAGCCGCCTTGCGGCGGCGTCAGCGCCGGGCGAGACGCGGTCGTAAGGCAGGCAGTCCCAGGCCGGCAGTTCCAGCACCGGCAGGCCCGGCGCGGCAAAGGCAAGCGCCTCGACAATCGCCGGCAGACGCTGGCCGTCGCGCGCCACGAACAGCACCGGCTTGTCCGGTGCGATTTCGTGGGCAGCCTGCACCAGCGCAAAGGCTTCGTAGCCGTCGGCGACGCCATCGACGATGAACTGGCCGGCGCGGCCTTTCGGCAGACCGATCGTAGGAATAAGGCTCATGGCTACACGTTGTTCAGAAGGTCATCGCCCGGCGCGAAGCCAGGATTTTTTGCAGGACGGCACAGTCTATATCCGCCGGAACCGGGCACTCGCCAGTGACGATGGGCAGGAATTCAGTGTCGGGAATGTCGAGAAGCCTCTCATATTGGTCGATTTCGTCGCCGGTCAAGGCGCCGATCTCGGCATCGGCGAAGCTGCCGAGTATAAGGTCCATCTCGCGCATGCCGCGGTGCCACGACCGAAACAGAAGCTTGCGGCGGCGGGCGTCGAGCCCCTCGCTTGATCGTATTGTTCCGGTCATCGTGCAACATCCTTCCCCAGGCGGCGCATATAGCGTGGATAGAAGGCGGTGTCAGCCTTGCGCTACAGTCGCCGCAACATAAGCTGACATCATGCGTCCCTCCCTCCTCGATCCGCTGTTTGTCCCGATCACCTCGCTTGCCGGGGTCGGGCCAAAAGTTGGCGCCCTGATCGAAAAAGTCGTAGCAGCCGACCTCGGCGACCGGGCCGCGCGCGCCGGGGACCTCTTGTTCGTGCTGCCGCATACTGTCATCGACCGCCGCAACCGGCCGGGCATCGCCGGTTCGGCCGAGGGCGCCATCGTCACACTCGACGTACGCATCGACCGCCACCAGCCGCCGCCACGCGGCAACAGGTCGGTACCGTACCGGGTCTACGCCCATGACGACACTGGCGAGATTGCGCTGACGTTCTTCCATGCCCATGCCGCCTATCTCGAAAAAGCGATGCCCGTCGGCGAGCATGTCGTCGTTTCGGGCCGCATGGAATGGTTCAACGGCCGCCCGACCATGGTTCATCCCGACCATATCGCACTTGCCGGCGACGCGGAAAACCTCCCGCTGGTCGAGCCGGTCTATCCGCTGACCGCCGGGCTCTCGGGCAAGGTGCTGCGCCGGGCGATCGGCCAGGCGCTGGCCCGCCTGCCGGTGCTGCCCGAATGGCAGGACGGCGAGTTCCGGCGCCGCCACACCTTTCCTGCTTTCGGCGATGCGCTCACCCGTATCCACAATCCTGCCGACCCGATCGACGTCTCCGTCGACGGCGCAGCCTGGCGGCGCCTTGCCTATGATGAGTTCTTGGCCGGCCAGGTATCGCTGGCGCTGGTGCGGGCCAAGGTCCGCCGATTATCGGGCCGGCCACTCGTCGGCGACGGCCGCATAGTCGAACAACTGCGCGCGGCACTCCCCTATTCGCTGACCATGTCGCAGGAAATGGCGCTTGCCGAAATCAACGCCGATCTCGGTGACCCCGAACGCATGCTGCGCCTTTTGCAGGGCGATGTCGGCTCCGGCAAGACGGTGGTCGCGCTGCTCGCCATGGCGCGTGCCGTCGAGGCCGGCGGCCAGGCGGCATTGATGGCGCCGACCGAAATCCTGGCGCGCCAGCATCTCGCAACGATTGCGCCGTTGGCGGAACGGTCCGGCTTGCGCGTCGCCATCCTCACCGGCCGCGAAAAGGGCGGCGAGCGCGCCGACACGCTGACCGGGCTGGCCAGTGGTGACATCGACATCGTCGTCGGCACCCATGCGCTGTTCCAGGAAACGGTGACGTTCCATGACCTCGTGCTCGCCGTCGTCGACGAGCAGCACCGTTTCGGCGTCCACCAGCGCCTTGCCATCACCGCCAAGGGCGATGCGCCCGACATGCTGGTGATGACGGCAACGCCGATACCTCGGACGCTGGTGCTGACTGCATTCGGCGACATGGACGTATCGAAGCTGACGGAAAAGCCGGCGGGCCGCCAGCCGATCCGCACCGTCACCTTGCCGCTTGAACGGCTCGACGAACTGATCGGACGCATGCTCGACGCCGTCGCCGATGGTCAGAAAATCTACTGGATCTGTCCGCTGGTCGAAGAATCCGAGGAGATCAAGCTGATGTCGGCCGAGGACCGTTTTGCCTCGCTGAAGCCGCTGTTCGGTGATCGGATCGGCCTGGTGCATGGCCGCATGAAAGGCATCGATAAGGACGAGGCGATGCGCGCCTTCAAGCAGGGCGACACCCGCATCCTGATCGCCACCACAGTGATCGAGGTCGGCGTCGATGTGCCGGACGCGACAATCATGGTCATCGAGCATGCCGAGCGTTTTGGCCTTGCCCAGTTGCACCAATTGCGCGGCCGGGTCGGGCGTGGCGACAAGCCTTCATCCTGCGTGCTGCTCTACAAGGACCCGCTTGGCGAGACGGCAAAACGCCGGTTGTCGGTGATGCGCGAGACCGAGGACGGCTTCCGCATCGCCGAAGAGGATCTGAAGCTGCGCGGCGAAGGCGAGTTGCTCGGCACCCGCCAGTCCGGTACGCCGGGCTTCCAGGTGGCGCGCATCGAGGCGCATGCCGACCTGCTCGAGGCCGCTCGCGACGATGCGCGGCTGATCCTGTCGCGCGATCCCGAACTGCAGTCCGAACGCGGCGCTGCGCTGCGCCTGCTGCTCTATCTGTTCGGCCGTGATGAGGCCGTGCGGCTCCTGCGTGCCGGCTGAGGCATTGTGTCAAGCGGAGGATTGGCAAGCGCGGCGTGGATCTGCTCGCCGTTCACCGTCACCATTTTGACAGCTGGCGCCACCAGGCCGGCCGACACGATCAGCTTGGCTCCGTCCTCGATCGTCATGTCGAGCAGCACAATGTCGGATTTCGGCACATACATCAGAAAGCCCGTCGTCGGGTTGGGCGTACACGGCATGAACACAGCAATCAGCGGATCGCCTTCCCGGTCGAGTTTCTGGTTGATCTCGGTTTCCTTCTCGCTGGCGACGAAAACCAGCGACCAGACCCCCTTGCGCGGATATTCGACCAACCCGACCTGGCGGAACATGTCGCCCTTGTTCGACAGCACGGTCTCGAAAATCTGCTTCAGCGAACGGTAGATGCCGCGCACCAGCGGCATGCGGCCAAGCAGGCGCTCGCCGAAATTGACGATGGCGCGGCCAACGATATTGGCGGTCATAAACCCGATGAAGGTGATGAGGATCAGGGCAACGATCAGCCCAAAACCCGGCACTGGAAACGGCAGGTAAGTGTCCGGATTGTAGCGTACCGGAATGTAGGGTTTCACCCAGGAATCGACCCAGCCGATCAGCGACCAGGCAATGTAGGCAGTAATCGCCAGCGGCGCGCAAACGACGAAGCCGGTCAGGAAATAGTTTCTCAGCCGGGTCATGCCTGAGGTCTTGAGAGCATCCGACATGGTTCACCGCAGCGTGTGTTTGCAGCGCGACACTACTGAACCCGAAGGCGCTTTGGAATTGCGAAGTTTTTAAACGAGACCTATTCCACCGTTACCGATTTCGCCAGGTTGCGAGGCTGGTCGACATCCGTGCCCATGAACACGGCGGTGAAGTAGGCGAGCATCTGGATCGGCAGCGCGTAGATGATCGGCGAGATGATTTCCGGCACGTCCGGCAAAACGATCGTCTCCATTGTCTTCACCGTGGCGTGTGCCGCGCCCTTGCCGTCGGTGATCAGGATGATCTTGCCGCCGCGTGCCGCCACCTCCTGCATGTTCGACACGGTCTTTTCGAAGATGCGGTCATGCGGCGCGATCACGATGACGGGCATGTTCTCGTCGATCAGAGCGATCGGCCCGTGCTTCAGCTCGCCGGCGGCATAGCCCTCGGCATGGATATAGGAAATCTCCTTGAGCTTCAGCGCGCCTTCCATGGCCAGCGGAAAATTGGTGTCACGACCGAGATAGAGCACGTTTTTGTAGTGCGAGAGGTCGCGCGCGATCTTTTCGATCTGCCCGTCGAGCTTCAGCACCTGGTTGGCATAACGCGGCGCTTCCGACAGCTCGCGTATAAGGGTTTTCTCCTGCTCATGCGAAATCGTTCGGCGCGCCACACCGGCCCGCACTGCCAGCGAGGCCAGCACGGAAAGCTGACAGGTGAACGCCTTGGTCGAGGCGACGCCGATCTCCGGGCCGGCCAATGTCGGCAGGATGACGTCGGATTCGCGCGCCATGGTCGATTCGCGCACATTGACGACCGCGCCGATCTTCATGCCGGCCTTGCGGCAGTAGCGCAGCGACGCCAGCGTGTCGGCGGTCTCACCCGATTGCGAGATGAAGAAAGCGGCATCGGTCTTCGACAGCGGCATCTCGCGGTAGCGGAACTCCGAAGCGACATCGATGTCGACCGGCAGCCGCGCATAGCGCTCGAACCAATATTTGCTGATCAGCCCGGCGAGATAGGCGGTGCCGCAGGCCGAGATCGCCAGCCGGTCGATCTTGGCGAAATCGAACGGCAGGTCGAGCGGCTTCGAGACGCCGCCCACGAAATCAACATAATGCGCCAGCGTGTGCGAGATCACTTCCGGCTGCTCATGGATTTCCTTTTCCATGAAATGGCGGCGGTTGCCTTTGTCGACCATGAAGCTCGTGCTGAGCGACTGTTGGCGTTTGCGGTCGACCTTGTTGCCGCCCATGTCGAAGATATCGACCTCGTTGCGGCGCACCACCGCCCAGTCGCCGTCTTCCAGATAGGTGATCGAATTGGTGAAAGGGGCAAGCGCAATGGCGTCGGAGCCAAGGAACATCTGGCCATCGCCATGACCGACCGCGAGCGGTGGGCCGTTGCGGGCGCCGACGATCAGATCCTCGTCGCCCTTGAACATGATGGCGAGCGCAAAGGCGCCTTCCAGCCGCTTCAGCGCCTGGTGCGCCGCTTCAACCGGCTTCAGCCCCTTGGCCAGTTCGCGCGCCACCAGATGTGCGACGACTTCGGTATCGGTCTGCGAGGCGAAGCTGTAGCCGTCGCGCATCAGCTCGTCGCGCAATTCGGCGAAATTCTCGATGATGCCGTTATGGACGATGGCGACGCCGTCGGAAAAATGCGGATGCGCATTGCTCTCGTTCGGAACGCCATGCGTGGCCCAGCGTGTGTGGCCGATGCCGATCATGCCGTCGAGCGGTTCGTCCCTCAGCCGGCGCTCGAGATTGACCAGCTTGCCCTCGGCACGGCGACGGTCAAGCCTGCCGTGCTCGATCGTGGCGACGCCGGCAGAGTCATAGCCGCGATATTCGAGCCTTTTCAACGCATCGACGATAAGCGGCGCGACCGGCGAGTTACCGACAATTCCAACGATACCGCACATGGCGCTTGCCCCCGATTCCGACTTCAAACCCGGCGCTATTTAGAGATTGCCGGCCTGCCGCTAAAAATCACATTGCATTTCGTCCGGCATCAGCCGGACCATGCTGCACAGATGCACCATGACAGAGCGCTCTTGCAATCCGGTTACTGCAATTGCTCAGTTTCTCCGCTCATATATCCTATCTCGGCTCAACGGCACCTGAAATCAGTCAAAGACACGATGTGGCCTATGAACGAACGAATTGAGACCGTGACGCTTTGGCGTCCGGTTGGGCCACGCGAACTGGAGTTGATCCAGAAGTCGGGGATGCGCGCCTTTCCGCCTCGACTTGCCGATCAGCCGATCTTCTATCCGGTTACAAGCGAGGCCTATGCCACCCAGATCGCCCGGAACTGGAACGTGCCCGCGAGCGGATCAGGTTTCGTGACGCGTTTCGAGGTGCGTCGCAGCTTTCTTAACCGCTACAGCGGTCCAGCATGCCGGCAGCCGCGCGCATCTGGAATACTGGATCCCGGCCGAAGACCTGTCCGCCTTCAACGATGCAATCGTCGGCCAAATCGAGCTTGTCGCCGAGTTCCGTTAGTCTACCCTTTTTTCCGGGCAGCCGAGATCGAAGCGAACCGCTCGCGCAACTCCTTGCCCTTGCCGGGTAGAGTCCGCTGGCGGGCGCGGCCGAAGGCCAGCGCATCGTCGGGTACGCTTTCGGTGATGACGCTGCCCGAGGCGATGTAGCCGCCCTTGCCGATCGACACCGGTGCCACCAGCGAGGAGTTCGAGCCGATGAAGGCACCCTCGCCGATATCGGTGAAAAATTTCGAATAACCGTCATAATTGCACGTGATGGTGCCGGCGCCAATATTGGCGCCCGCGCCGATGCGGGCATCGCCGATATAGGTCAGGTGGTTGACCTTGGCGCCCTCCTCGACGATCGCCTGCTTTACCTCGCAGAAATTGCCGACCTTGGCCTTGGTTCTCAGATCGGCCCCGGGCCGCAGCCGCGCGAACGGCCCGACATCGCAATTCGACGCGATGATGGCGCCTTCGATATGGCTGAAGGCATGGATCTTGGCGCCCGTGGCGATTTTCACGCCCGGCCCGAACCAGACATTGGGTTCGACGATCGTATCGGCGCCGATCTCGGTGTCGTGTGAGAAGAACACGGTTTCAGGCGCAATCAGCGTCACCCCGGAAAGCATCGCTTCCTGCCGTCGACGCGCCTGCCAGATACCTTCCGCCTGGGCAAGCTCGGCACGGTTGTTGATGCCGAGCGCGTTCTCGAAACTGGCTTCGGTGGCGACCACATCAAGTCGCTGCGCAGCGGCGATCTCGACGATATCGGTGAGATAATACTCGCCCTTGGCGTTCTTGCTGCCGACTTGATCGAGCAGCTTTAGCGCGTGCCTGCCAGCGACCGCCATCAGCCCGCCATTGCAGAAGGTGATTTTCTTCTCCTCGTCCGAGCAGTCCTTCTCCTCGCGTATGGCGACGAGCTTGCCGGCCTTTTCGATAAGCCGGCCGTAGCCCGAAGGATTTTCTGTACGGAAGCCGACCACGACGACGGCCGCACCTTCGGCCAGCTTCAGCCGCGCCGCCGCGAGCGCTTCCGGATCGATCAACGGCGTGTCGCCAAACATCACCAGGATGTCGTCATAACCCTTTGATATTGCTGCGCGTGCGGCAAGCACGGCGTGCGCGGTGCCGAGACGTTTTTCCTGGATGAAAGCCTCGGCCTTGGGCGCAAACTTAAGTGCGCCCTTGCGCATCTCATCGGCGCCATGGCCGATCACCAGCGCCAGATCGCCGCTGCCGGCGGCTTCGGCCGCCTTGACGACATGGGCAACCATCGGCAGGCCGGCGATTGTGTGCAGCACTTTCGGCACTGCACTCTTCATGCGCGTGCCTTCGCCAGCGGCGAGGATGATGGACAGGCAGGATCTCTGGCTCATGGGGACAGCAACCGTTGAAAGGGGTCTGGAATCGAAGCGTTAGTAGCACCGGCGCCATGCTGCACCAATGCGGTTAAATTCCGGTGAGACGGTGGAACCTCCAACCCGCGACACGCTCAAGCCGATCGACTCAGGCGGCTTCCGCCTCGTTGCGTGATGCGAAGCTGGGGGCTCGGCCACGGCCGTATTGCCGTGGCGAGCAGTTCATGACCCGCTTGAAGGCTGTGCTGAAGGCGCTTTCGGATTCGTAGCCGAGCGACAGCGCGATGACCGCGACGGGATCGCTGGAATTCGTCAGCCGGTCGCCGGCCAGCAGCATTCGCCAGCGCGTCAAATAGTCCATCGGCGACGCGCCGACCGTCTCCTTGAATCTGAGCGCAAAGGTCGATCGCGACATGCCGGCCCGTTCCGCCAACTCCTGTAACGTCCAGCTATGCGCCGGATTGTCATGCATGGCGCTGATCGCCGCGCCGATCTGTTTGTCCGCGAGGGCAAAGAGCCAGCCGATGCCACCTTTCAATCCTTCCGAAAGATGCAGCCGCAGCGCCTGAACCAGCATCATGTGGGCGAGGTGCTGAATCACCAGAAAGCCGCCCGGCTGCGGCTCGCGCAGCTCCTGCATCATCCGCTCTACAGACCAGCGCAGCGCCGACTGGTCCGACTCTTTGCGGATATGCACAATGGCTGGCAGCATCCGCAACAGGATGCCGGCATGATTGCCGCCAAGCGCGAAGCGGCTGCTGACCAGAAAGAAATCACCACCGCCATTGTGGGTCACGACACCGCCGGCTCGAGCAGGCGGAAAAATCTTGACGGCTTCAACAGGCGTCAAGCTCATGTCGCTTGCAAGGCGGAAAGGCTGTCCACTCGGCAGCAGGAAGCAGTCCCCCGTCTCAAGGCGCACTGCGTCAGCAACGCCCTCCACAGATAGCCAGCACCGGCCGGAGATCACCGCTCCGGTCTTGATGCTTTGCTGCTGGTCGGGGAACTGGATCGACCATTCACCACCTGCATCGAAGCCGGCCGACATGTAGTTTCGCGGCTTCAGCAGCGAGAGCACATCTGAAAGAGGATCCACGGGTCATTCCGGACGATTGCGAAGATAATACGGACTTTACCGCATAGATCGTATTTTCTCAAGCGCCTATCACGACGTCACCGGGCCGCGAACATGGTCGTGGTCAGAAATGAACAAGGAGAAGTCGTGATGCGTGTTTTCGTTACCGGCGCGACCGGATTCGTCGGTTCTGCCGTCGTTCAAGAACTCATCGGCGCCGGCCATCAGGTGCTCGGCCTCGCCCGCTCGGAAGCGTCATCGAAGTCGCTTGCCGCCGCCGGAGCCGAGGTGCATCGAGGTGACCTAGAAGACCTCGAAAGCCTCCGCAGCGGCGCAGCAGCAGCAGATGGGGTGATCCATACCGGCTTCAACCACGACTTCTCGAAATTCGCGCAAAACTGCGAGATGGACCGGCGCGCCATCGCGGCCTTGGGCGGAGCACTCGAAGGCTCCGAGCGGCCCCTGCTCGTCACCTCCGGAACCGCGCTCCAGGCCCGGGGCCGTATCGCGACCGAGGAAGATGCGCCTGTTCCGGCTTCCGCCTCGTATCCCCGCGCCTCCGAAGCGACAGCCGCCGCGCTGGCGGCACGCGGGGTGCGCGCGTCGGTTGTCCGCCTTCCGCCGTCGGTCCATGGCCAGGGCGACCACGCCTTTGTTCCGATTCTCATCGACCTTGCTCGCAAGAAGGGCGTGTCGGCATATGCCGGCGAAGGGCTCAATCGCTGGCCCGCCGTGCATCGGTTCGATGCCGCTCGCGTTTACCGGCTTGCGCTCGAGCATGGAGCCGGTGGCGGGCGATATCACGCGATCGCAGAACAAGGTGTGCCGTTCAAAGACATCGCCGGCGTGATCGGCCGTCGCCTGAACGTGCCGGTCGTCGCCAAGTCCGCGGAAGAAGCCGCCGATCATTTTGGCTGGTTCGCGATGTTCGCAGCGATGGATGTCCCGACCTCGAGCGAGCGAACCCGCGCGCTGCTGGGCTGGCAGCCAAGCGGCCCCGGGCTGATCGCCGATATCGACCAGCCGGGCTATTTCGAAGGTTGAACGGACCACGTAGCTGCGGTGCCTTGCGCCGCAGCTACGGCCTCGCGCTTCGGCCGGGCGGCAAACCTAGCCCAATTGCCCCAGCACCGGGAAATTCTCGAGCAACCAATAGGACACCGCCTGCACGCCGCCGGTCAGGAAAAACACGCCGGCGACCACCAGCAGCGCGCCGATGGCTTTTTCGACGCGGCCGAGATGGACGCGGAATTTTCCGAGAAAGCGCATGAAGGCGCCGGAAAACAGCGCAGCGATCAGGAACGGTATGCCGAGGCCGAGCGAATAGGCGGCAAGCAACAGCGCGCCCTCGCCCACCGTCTCGCGGCCGCCGGCAAGCGTCAGGATCGGCCCCAGCACCGGGCCGATACAGGGCGTCCAGCCGAAGGCGAAGGCCAAGCCCATGACATAGGCGGCGACCAGGCTGGCCGGCTTGCCTTGTGCATGGAAGCGCGCCTCGCGTGAAAGCAAAGGGATGCGCAGTACGCCGAGGAAATTCAGCCCCATCAGGATGATCAGCACGCCGGCCGCCATTGCCAGCGGCTCCTGCCAGACCCGCAGCAGATGGCCGATGGTCGAGGCGCCGGCGCCGAGCGCGACGAAGACGGTCGAGAAGCCGAGCACGAAGGCGATAGAGGAATTAACCAGCGCGCCGCGCGCACCGGCCTTTGCCGCAATGCCCGCCTCGCCGCGGAAATCGTCGACCGACACGCCGGCCATGTAGCACAGGTAAGGCGGCACCAGCGGCAGCACGCAGGGTGACAGGAACGAAATTGCTCCCGCCCCAATCGCGCTGACATAGCCGACGTCCAATGCCATTTCCGTCTCCAGATAACTGCGCAGCCATATAGCCGCGACAACGGCCGTCCGCCAATCACCATCGCGTGGCCCCATCACTATAGCGTGGCCCCCGTCACTATCGTGTGGCAAGTCGTCGCCCTCGCCTGATCGACGGGAAAGCAGCCCGGGAAGAAAGGGCCGTCAGGCAGCGTTGATCACAACGAAGCCGCGGTTCCGCGCGCTTTTTCGAAACGATCCAGGGGAGAAGTCCATGAAAACGATCGCAATTGGCATGGCCGCGCTTTTGCTCGGCACTGCCGCATCGTTCGCCGCCGAGGCGTGGAAGGAAGCGGAGGTAGGCGGCACCAAGATCTACACCGACGCCAGCGGCATGACGCTCTATACCTACGACAAGGACGAGGCCGGCAAGTCGAACTGCTACGACAAATGCGCCGCCAATTGGCCGCCGCTGAAGGCTGAAGCCAACGCCAAGGCCGAGGGCGAATGGACGATCGTCGACCGCACCGACGGCACCAGGATGTGGGCCTATGAAGGCAAGCCGCTCTACACGTTCATCAAGGACAAGAAGGCTGGCGACGTCACCGGCGAGGGTGTCGGCGGCGTCTGGCATATCGCCAAGGCCGACTAAGCCTTGAGCTTCTGATCCGCTGTAACAGGCGGTAACACGGCTGGTCGCTGGGAACTCGACCCAACCGCCCCGGCGGCCAGCTTTTCAGCACGGTAATTCCTTGCGACTGTCCGAGCAAAATGCCGCGCTACCGATTGCGCGCTTCACAGCATCTGTTCAAGCAGGGCTGGCGCGTGCTCGATGTTTCTCTTATATCCGCGGGAGAGTTTGTCCCGTTCTCCAGGATCAATTGCCGGGCTTGTCCAGCGATAGGCTGCCCATTTCCCTTGTCCAGGATTGCGGAAATCGCATGGCGCGCCGTTGGGTTGCGCATTCGGTACAGGGCCGCATTTTGACTGCTTGGCCTTGACCGGATGCAAAAGCGCGGCCATGTGAGCGACACATTGAACGAGATTTCGTCGCGCGCAGCGGAATTCTTCTGCCGCATCACAACTGATATGAGACCGTATGGACGTCGTCGTCGTCGAATCGCCGGCCAAGGCGAAGACAATCAACAAATACCTCGGCAAGAACTACAAGGTTCTGGCCTCGTTTGGTCATGTCCGCGATCTGCCGGCCAAGGATGGCTCGGTGCGTCCGGATGAGGACTTTGCCATGTCCTGGGCCGTCGACACCGCGTCTGGAAAGCGTCTCGCCGATATCGCCAAGGCGGTCAAGGACGCCGACGGGCTGATCCTCGCCACCGATCCGGACCGCGAGGGCGAAGCGATCTCCTGGCATGTCCTCGAAGTGCTGAAGCAAAAGCGCGCGCTGAAGGACAAGCCGGTCAGCCGCGTCGTCTTCAACGCCATCACCAAGGCGTCGGTGCTGGAGGCGATGGCCAATCCGCGCCAGATCGATGCGCCGCTGGTCGATGCCTATCTCGCCCGCCGCGCGCTCGACTATCTGGTCGGCTTCACGCTGTCGCCCGTGCTGTGGCGCAAGCTGCCCGGCGCCCGCTCCGCCGGCCGCGTCCAGTCGGTGGCGCTGCGTCTGGTCTGCGACCGCGAATCCGAGATCGAGCGCTTCATCCGCGAGGAATACTGGCAGGTCGCCGCCATTCTCGGTACGCCGCGCAAGGAAAATTTCGAGGCGCGGCTGACCGCCTTCGAGCGCAAGAAGCTGCAAAAGCTCGACATTTCCAACAAGGCGCAGGCCGACGACATCAAGGCGATGCTCGAAGGCGCCAGCTTCAAGGCAGTGTCGGTCGAAGCCAAGCCGACCAGGCGCAATCCCGGCCCGCCCTTCACCACCTCGACGCTGCAGCAGGCAGCCTCATCGGGTCTCGGCTTTTCGGCCAACCGCACCATGCAGGTGGCGCAGCGGCTCTATGAGGGCATGGAGATCGGTGGCGAGACAACCGGCCTGATCACCTATATGCGAACCGACGGCGTGCAGATGGCACCGGAGGCGATCTCTGCCGCACGCGATGCGATCGCCAAGGAATTCGGTGCCAAATACCTGCCTGAAAAGCCGCGCGTCTATTCCGCCAAGGCCAAGAATGCCCAGGAAGCGCACGAAGCGATCCGTCCGACCGATTTCATGCGCACGCCGGCTTCCGTCAGGCAGTATCTCGACGCCGACCAGGCGCGGCTTTACGAGATGATCTGGAAACGCGCCATCGCCAGCCAGATGCAGCCGGCCGAGATAGAGCGCACCACGGTCGAGATCGAGGCAGTCAACGGCCCGCGCACCGCCGAGCTTCGCGCTGTAGGCTCGGTTGTTCGCTTCGACGGCTTCCTTGCCGCTTACATCGAGCAGAAGGAAGAAGATTCGGAAGACGAAGAAAGCCGCCGCCTGCCCGAGATCCGTGCCGGCGAGCAGCTCACACGCGAGGCGATCAACGCCACCCAGCACACCACCGAGCCGCCGCCGCGTTATTCGGAAGCTTCGCTGATCAAGAAGCTGGAAGAGTTGGGCATCGGCCGGCCGTCGACTTATACGGCGATCCTGAAGACGCTCGAGGATCGTGACTATGTCACCATCGACAAGCGCAAGCTGGTTCCGCAGGCAAAGGGCCGGCTATTGTCGGCTTTCCTCGAAAGCTTCTTCGAGCGTTATGTCGAGTACGACTTCACCGCTTCGCTCGAGGAAAAGCTCGACGAGATTTCCGACGGCAAGCTCGCCTGGAAGGATGTGCTGCGCGATTTCTGGAAGGATTTTTCCGGCGCCGTCGCCGACATCAAGGAACTGCGGGTCACCGACGTCCTCGATGCATTGAACGAGGAACTGGCGCCGCTGGTGTTTCCCGCGCGGGAAGACGGTTCGAACCCGCGCATCTGTCCGAAATGCGGCACCGGCAACCTGTCGCTGAAGCTCGGCAAGTTCGGCGCCTTCGTCGGCTGCTCGAACTATCCCGAATGCTCCTTCACCCGCCAGCTCGGGGACGCCGCCAATCCCAATGGCGAGAACGGCAATGGCGAAGACGGCACCAAAGTGCTCGGCAAGGACCCCTATACCGCCGAGGAGATCACGCTGCGCAATGGCCGGTTCGGCCCCTATATCCAGCGCGGCGACGGCAAGGATGCCAAGCGCTCCAGCCTGCCCAAGGGCTGGACTGTCGATTCGATCGATCATGAAAAAGCGCTCGCCCTTTTGTCGCTGCCGCGCGACGTCGGCAAGCATCCGGAATCCGGCAAGATGATTTCGGCCGGGCTTGGGCGCTATGGGCCGTTCGTGCTGCATGACGGCACCTACGCCAATCTCGACAGCATCGAGGACGTGTTCTCGATCGGCCTCAATCGCGCCGTCTCGGTGATCGCCGAGAAGCAATTGAAGGGCAAAGGCGGCCGCAATGGCGGCACAGCCGCTGCGCTCAAGGAACTTGGTGAGCATCCTGCCGGCGGCGGCAAGATCGTCGTGCGCGACGGCAAATACGGGCCTTATGTGAATTTCGGCAAGGTCAATGCGACGCTGCCGAAGGGCAAGGATCCGCAATCGGTGACGATCGAGGATGCGGTGGCGCTCATTGCGGAAAAGGAAGCCAAGGGCGGCAATGGCGCCAGGAAGCCCTTCCGCAAAGCGGCCGCGCCTGCGAAAAAACCGGCTGCGGCCAAAAAACCGGCGGCCAGGAAAAAGGGATAGAACGGGTTGGCGCGCAAAGTCTCCGGAAGAAGCCACGGCGATCTGCGCACCGCCGATACCCGCGCCAAGGTCAGGGATAATTACCGGCCTTCGCGTGACGAGATACTGCGTTACATCGCCGAAAATCCGGACCGCGCAGGAAAACGCGACATCGCCAAGGCGTTTGCGCTGCGCGGCGAAGACCGTATCTGGCTGAAGGACGTCTTGCGCGACCTGCAGGACGAAGGCCTGCTGACCAAGGAGCGCAAGCGGCTTGCCCGTGTCGGCGCCCTGCCCCACGTCGCGGTGCTCGACATCTTCGGCCGTGACGCCGACGGTGTGCTGCTGGCGCACCCGACCGAAGCGATCGGCAATGGCGAACCTCCGGTCATAGCGATCCGCGTGTCGCGCGGCGGCAATGGCCCGACGCCGGGCATCGGCGACCGCGTGCTGGCCAAGACCTTTCCGACCGACGATCCGGCAGGCCCGGCCTATACCGGCCGGGTGATGAAGATATTCGAGAAGCGCACCGATGCGGTTCTTGGCGTTTTCCGTGTGCTGAAGGACGGCACGCTCCGCATCGAGCCGGTGGAAAGGCGCCAGCCGGAGCTGGTCGTCGACACGGAATTCCAGAACGGCGCCAAGAATGGCGACCTGGTCGAGGTCGAGCCGGCGCGGGCCTCCCGCTACGGGCTGCCGAGAGCCAAGGTTCTGGCGGTGTTGGGGTCGCTGACCAGCGAAAAGGCGGTCTCGATGATCGCCATCCACACACATGACATTCCGCATATTTTTCCCGCCGACGTCATCGCCGAGGCGGAGGCGGTCAAGCCGGCGACGCTTGCCGGCCGCGAGGATTGGCGCGAGCTGCCGCTGCTCACCATCGATCCGGCCGATGCCAAGGATCATGACGACGCGGTGTTCGCCATGCCCGACACCGACGAGAAGAACGCCGGCGGCGTGGTTGTCACCGTCGCCATTGCCGATGTCGCTGCATACGTGCGCTATGGCACGGCGCTTGATCGCGAGGCGCTGAAGCGCGGCAATTCAGTCTATTTCCCCGATCGCGTCGTGCCGATGCTGCCGGAGCGCATCTCGAACGACCTCTGTTCACTGCGCGAGGGCCAGGATCGTCCGGCGATAGCGGTGCGTATGACTTTCTCGGCCGATGGCCACAAACTCAGACACTCCTTCCATCGCGTCATGATGAAGTCGGCGGCGAAACTCGCCTATCAGCAGGCGCAAGCGGCGATCGACGGCGCACCGGACGACACGACTGGCCCGATTCTCGATGCGGTGCTGAAGCCGCTATGGGACGCCTACGCGATCCTGAAGCGCGGCCGCGACGCGCGCCAGCCGCTCGAACTCGATCTGCCCGAGCGCAAGATCCTGCTCAAGCAGGACGGCACCGTCGACAAGGTCGTCGTGCCAGAGCGGCTCGACGCGCACAAGCTGATCGAAGAGTTCATGATCCAGGCCAACGTCGCCGCCGCCGAGACACTCGAGGCGAAGCGGCAGGCGCTGGTTTACCGCATCCACGATGCGCCTTCGCTCGCCAAGCAGGAATCGCTGCGCGAATTCCTGCAGACGCTCGGCCTGTCGCTGGCGCGCGGTGCGCAGATGCGGCCGAACCAGTTCAACGGCATCCTCGCTCGCGTGCGCGGCGCCGACAATGAGGGACTGGTCAACGAAGTGGTGCTGCGCTCGCAAAGCCAGGCCGAATATTCGCCTGCCAATATCGGCCATTTCGGCCTCAACCTGAAGCGCTACGCGCATTTCACCTCGCCGATCCGCAGATACGCCGACCTGATCGTGCATCGCGGGCTGATTGCCGCACTCGGCCTTGGTCCGGGGGGCCTGACGCAGGACGAGGCGGAGCGGCTGGAAGAGGTCTCGGCGCTGATCTCGGCGACCGAGCGGCGCGCGATGGCCGCCGAGCGCGACACGGTCGACCGGCTGATCGCCGCCTATCTCGCCGAGCGCATCGACGACCGTTTCGACGCCCGCATTTCGGGCGTCACCAAATCGGGCCTGTTTGTCCAATTGCCGCAGTATGGCGCGGATGGCTTCATTCCGGTTTCAACCCTGGGGGGCGACTACTATATATACGACGAAACTGCTCGATCGCTTTTCGGAGAACGCACCGGCAAGGGCTATCAACTTGCTGATCGCGTCGAGGTTCGCCTGATCGAGGTGGCGCCGATGGCCGGCGCGATGCGTTTCGAGATGCTGACCGAGCCAAAGCCGCTGCCCGGCTCCAAACGGTCGTTCCATAAGGCCAAAGGCCGCGCCCGGGCGTCGCAATCGCGTCCAGGCTCGCGCGGCAGGAGACGGTAATGCCAACAGAACTGCAGGTGGAAGAACGGGTTTTCGGCGGCGAACATCACTCGGGCCGGACCGCCCGGCCACTATGGACGGCAATGAAGCGCGGCATGCTCGGCCGCTGCCCGCATTGTGGGGAGGGCAATCTGTTTCGCGCCTTCGTCAAGACCGTCGACAAATGCGATCATTGCGGCGAGGAGCTCCACCACCATCGTGCCGACGACCTGCCGGCCTATCTCGTGGTGGTCATTGTCGGCCACATCGTGCTCGGCGCCTTCATGGGTGTCGAGGCGACCTCGACGCTGTCTACCTGGCAGCACATCGCCATCTGGGTGCCATTGACCATCATTCTCGCCGTCGTCCTGCTGCAGCCGGTCAAGGGCGCTGTCATCGGCCTGCAATGGGCGTTTTATATGCACGGCTTTGGCGGTGAAGAAGATCTGATCGAGTCGCATCCCGAGGCTTGAAACCGAGGCTGGCGCAAATCGGCATGGCTGGACGCCACTTCCGCATCGGCGAAGATTCCGCTAGGTCGAGCGCATGGACGTTATGACCAAGGCGGAAATCGACAAGCTTGAGCGGATCGCGCTCGATGCCAAGCCTATACGCCCGCGCGACGCCGCGACGCTGATCCTGCTCGACCGCAAGGGCGACGAGTTCCTGGTGCTGATGGGCCGGCGCCACGCCCGTCATGCCTTCATGCCGGGAAAATTCGTGTTTCCCGGCGGCCGCACCGATCCGGCCGACAGCCGCATCCCCGTAGCCAGCGCACTTCATCCCGAGGACGAAGCGAGGTTGACCGCCGGCAGCGGCCGCACCAGCCCTGCCCGCGCCCGCGCCATTGCTCTGTCGGCAATCCGCGAAACGTATGAGGAGGCCGGCCTGCTGATCGGCCAAAAAGGCGCCTTCGCGAGCGCCAAGCGCAACTGGCAGGGCTTTGTCGAGCACGGCGTCATGCCGTCGCTGCAAGCGCTGCGCTTCATCGCCCGCGCCATCACACCGCCCAATCGGGTGCGCCGCTTCGATACGCGCTTTCTCGCCGCGTGGCGCGACGACGTCGCCGTAGAGCTGCCGGATGGCGGTCCGACCAACGAGTTGGAGGACGTCGTTTGGCTGCCGCTGGCCAAGGCCAGGCAAGCCGATATTCCAGACATCACGCGCACGGTCCTGGAGGAGCTGGAAACGCGGCTCGCCCGGGATCCGCTGCTGCGCCCCGGCGGTCCGGTGCCGTTCTACCGGCTTGTCCGCAATCGCTTCGTCCGCGAAATTCTCTAGAGCAGCCAGGCATTTCATGACAGTGGATACCCAGCGAGAGGTCGAGGAACGCGTACACTGGCTGCCGATGGTCGCGGCGATCTCGTCGATCAGCGTCGTCGGCATTGCCATCGGCCTCGGCATGCCACTGCTCAGCGTGATCCTGGAAACGCGTGGCCACTCCGCGTCGATGATCGGTCTCAACACCGCGGTCGCCGGCCTCGCCTCGATCGCCGGCGCGCCGCTCGCCACCCCGCTCGCCATGCGGTTCGGGGTCGCCTGGACGATGCTTGCCATGATTGCGGCCGGGGCGCTGGCCTTTGTCGGTTTCCATTTCGCACCAGCCTTCTGGATGTGGTTTCCGTTGCGCGTGCTGCTGCATATCGCGCTGACGGTGCTGTTCATCCTGTCGGAATTCTGGATCAGCACCTCGGCGCCGCCACACCGTCGCGGGCTGGTGCTCGGCATCTATGCCACCGTGCTGTCTCTCGGCTTTGCCGCCGGGCCTTGGCTGTTCGCCCATCTCGGCAGCAGTGGTTTTCTCCCCTTCGGCGTCACCATCGCGCTGGTTACGCTCGCTGCCATACCGGTCCTGGCGGCACGCAACGAGAGCCCGACGATCATCTCGGACGGCGAAACCAGCAATTTCCTGCGTTACATCTGGCTGGTGCCGACAGCGACCGCCGCCGTGCTGGTGTTCGGCGCGGTCGAGACCGGCGGATTTGCGCTGTTCCCGGTCTACGGGAACCGCATCGGCTACTCCGAAGCGGACGCAGCCCTGTTGCTCACCATGATCGGCCTCGGCAACGTGCTGTTGCAAATCCCCATCGGCATGATCAGCGACCGCGTCAGCGACCGCCGCTATCTGCTGATGGCCTGTGCCACTGTCGGGCTTGCCGGCACGGTCTTCATGCCGTTCTTCGCGCAGAACTGGCATTTGATGGCAGCGCTTCTGTTCGTCTGGGGCGGTGTGGTCGCTGCCATGTACACAATCGGTCTGGCGCATCTCGGCTCGCAGCTTTCCGGCCACGAACTGGCCTCCGCCAATGCCGCCTTCGTGCTTTGCTACGGTGTTGGCATGGTGCTTGGCCCGCAGGCCATCGGGATCGGCATGGACGCTTTCGGTCCGTCGGGCTTCGGTTGGGCGCTCGGCCTGTTCTTCGCCTGCTATATCGTGCTGGTCGGCACCAGGCTGCTCCGCAAAATCCTCTGAGTCGGTTCCGCTGCCCACATCGCTCCCACTGCTGACCAACTACTGACACAACCATGTCAGGAGGGCTCGAGTATATGCTCCCTCAAAGTGCATAAGCAGGGAGACCTCGGATGATCGACAGTGGCTTTGAAACGAAATCGCTGCGGATGGAATTGCTGCTGCTGGTGACCTTTCAGGCACCGGCAGCCGATGTCGACCGCATTATGGAGGCGGTCGTCGCGATCGCACCGCTCAGAATGGGCAAATATGACAGCAATGCCTTTCAGTCGGCGGACGGCATCGAACGCTACCGGCCACTTGAAGGTGCCGCCGCCGGCGCCGAAACGGAATTACGCAGGCGGCCGGGCACTGTCGAGGTGTCGTTCGAACTGCCTGACGACCAGAAGCTCGCCGCTCGCGTCGTCGAAGCGATTTACCAGGTTCACAGCTATCAGGAGCCGGTGATCCGCATTCAGCCACTGCTTGCCAGCCGCTCCAAGGGTCTCGACGACCGCGCCAACCCGAACCGCTGGTGGAACACGACGGGAGATTGGAAGAAGGCGATGCGGCCGGAAACCGTCGCGGCGGAGTGACCGGAACCTGGTCGTATCTCGCTTTGAATTTGGCTGTCAGGAAGCGTGCCGATGAATGATGAAGCAAACCGCAAACCGGCAAGCGATCCCCAGGACCTGGCGCGGCTATTGGTTTCTCGCGAGCGAGCGGGAGACGCGGAAGGAATGGCTGCTCTTTACGAACCCGGTGCCACCCTCGACACCGGCGACGGACAGTTGGCCTGCGGCAGAGACGCCATCCGCCTATTTTACGCCAAGTTGGTGGCAGCGGGACGAAAGTTTGATCTCGGAGATCAGCGTCAGGCTATCATCAACGGGGATTTGGCGCTCACTTCCACGCGCCTTGCCGATGGTACGGTGACTGCGGAAATCGCTCGCCGGCAAGGTGACGGGAACTGGCTTTGGGTGATCGATCAGCCTTCCATCGCTCGATATTGATAGCCAGCGTTCAAAGTGAGACGCCACCTGCTTCATCCTCAGCCTTCATCGGCTGGCAATAAACCCGGACAACTCACGTGCCACCTAATCCGGACAACTCATCTGCTTACGACACAGAACCTGGCAAGGGTTGACTTTCCGGGCGCGTTCTTTATGTGTCGCGGCAAGTTTCCCGCGTCCGGGTGTTTCCCCGTGCTCCAGCGGCCAAAACTCCACGAACATTAACGGACGAACATCATGGCCAAAGCCGCAAACATCAAGATCAAGCTTCTGTCGACCGCCGACACCGGTTTCTTCTACGTGACCAGCAAGAACAGCCGCACCAAGACGGACAAGCTGTCGTTCCGCAAATACGATCCGGTCGCCAAGAAGCACGTCGAATTCAAGGAAACCAAGATCAAGTAATCGGGTTTTCTCTCGCAGTACCGAATCGCCGCCCTCCGGGCGGCGT
>NZ_SUEG01000032.1:0-10775 GCF_005063415.1 Mesorhizobium sp. | reverse complement strand
GGAATACAGGACTAGCCGATGCGACCGCCGCTAGCCGGATCGAACAGATGCAGCGATGCCGGATCAGCCGACAGGCGCACGGCCTCACCCGGCTTCACGCTGGCCCGGCCCATGGCAAACACGCAGACCTGCTGGCCGGCAAGCCTGGCATAGAACTGGGTCGACAGGCCGAGCGGCTCCACCACGCCCACCTCGCCTTTCAGCGCACCATTGTCGGCGAGCCGGATATGCTCGGGCCGCAAGCCGACGGTGATCGCATCGCCATCCCTTAGCGGCAGACCGTCCGGCAGCCTCAGCTTCTGGCCGTCGGCCAGCACGGCATCCGGCTTGGCGCCCTTCTCAACCACGGCAGGCAGAAAATTCATGCCGGGCGAGCCGATGAAACCGGCAACGAACGTGTTGACCGGCCGGTCATACAGATCGAGCGGCGCACCGACCTGCTGGACGAGGCCGTCATGCATGACGACGATGCGGTCGGCCATGGTCATGGCTTCGGTCTGGTCGTGGGTGACATAGACCGAAGTGGTCTTCAATTGCTGGTGCAGCGCCTTGATCTCGGCCCGCATGTGGACGCGCAGCTTGGCGTCGAGGTTCGAAAGCGGCTCGTCGAAGAGAAAGACCTTCGGGTCGCGCACGATGGCACGGCCCATGGCGACGCGCTGACGCTGGCCGCCGGACAATTGCCGCGGCAGGCGCTGCAGAAGCGCATCGAGCCCGAGCCGCTTGGCGGCACCGTCCACCCTTGCATCGATCGCCGGCTTGCCGGCCTTCCTCAGCATCAGGCTGAAACCCATGTTCTTCGACACGTCCATGTGCGGATAGAGCGCGTAGGACTGGAATACCATGGCAATATCGCGGTCCTTTGGCGCGATATCGTTGACCAGGCGCTCGCCAATATGGATTTCGCCGCCGGAGACCTCCTCCAGCCCGGCGATCATGCGCAGCAGGGTCGATTTCCCACAGCCGGACGGGCCGACCAGAACGACGAACTCGCCGTCGGCGATTTCGAGATCGACCGCGTGCAGGACGCGCACGGCTCCATAGTCTTTGCGGACTTTGTCGAGTGTGACGGAGGCCATCGATCTATCCCTTGACGGCACCGGCGGTAAGACCGGTGACGAGGTAGCGTTGCAGGAAGGCAAAGAAGACGCAGACCGGGATCAGCGCCAGGATGGAAGCCGCCATCATCTGTCCCCAGTCGACCGCGAATTTGCCGATATAGGTGAGCAAGCCGACCGCGAAAGTCTTCTGGTCGTCACTGGAAATCAGCATCAGCGCAAACAGCAACTCGCTCCACGCGGCGGTAAAGACGAAACCGAGCGTCGCCCCCATGCCGGGCAGCGTCAGCGGCACGATCACCTTGCGCATCGCCTGCAGGCGCGTGCAGCCGTCGATCATGGCCGCTTCTTCCAGGTCTCGCGGGATGCCGTCGAAGAAGGATTGCATCAGGAAGGTCGCGAAGGCCGTATTGAAGGCGGTGTAGATGACGACGAGGCCGGTCAGGCTGTTGATGAGGCCGATCTGTCCCATGATGCGGTAGATCGGCGGAATGACCATCACCAGCGGAAAAGTCTGGGTGAGCAAAAGCAGGATGGCCAAGGTCGCCTTGCCGCGGAAGGAAAATCGCGACATGGCGTAGCCGGCAAGCGTGGCAATGACCGTTACGAAGGCTGCCGTCGACACCGAAACGATAACGCTGTTCAGGAAGTAGCGCGGAAAATCGGTGGCTTCGAGCACGGTGATGAAGTTCTGCAGCGTCGTTTGCGACGGCCAGAAAGTGATGCCTTCGGAATAGAGCAGCCGCTCGGGTGTGACCGAGATCTTCAATGTCCAGAAGATCGGGAACAGCGCGAAGGCCATATAGGCGCCGATGGCGCCGTAAAGGCCGATACCGCCGAGAATGCGCGAGGAGACGGAGCGTCCGGCAATCATCAGACGTGCCTCACCAGAGAGCGGCGGATGCCGATCAGCGCAATCGCATAGACGATGAGCAGCACAAGCAGCAGCACCGCCACCGCAGAGGCATAGCCCTTGTCCAGCGACTTGAACGCGCTGACGTAGATATAGACCGGCACCGTGGCCGTCGAACCGGCAGGCCCGCCTTCGGTCATGACGAAGATCAGGTCGGCGAAGGTGGCGATCCATATCGTGCGCAGCATAACGGTAATGACGATGGTCGGCGCCAGGAACGGCAGCGTCACCTTGGTGAAGCGCTGCCAGGGCGAGGCGCCGTCGATCGCCGCCGCCTCATGCAGTTCCGACGGGATCGACTTCAGCGCCGCCAGAAGCGTGACGGCAAAAAAGGGAATGCCGAACCAGACATTGGCGACGATCGGTCCCCACATGGCTGTCGAGGGATCGGACAGCACGTTGGTTGGCTCGGCTTTCAGCCCCACTGCGTAGAGCCAATGCGGCAGCGGCCCGATGATCGGATTGAACAGCCAGGCCCAGGTCAGGCCGGAGAGGAAGGACGGCACCGCCCAAGGCAGGAACACCACCGCCTGCACGATCTTTCTGCCCCGGAACGGCGTGTCGAGCAACAGCGCCAACCCAAGTCCAAGGAAGAATTGGAAGAACAGGCTGGCTGCCGTCCACCACAGCGTGTTGACGAGCGCCTGCCCGAGCACAGGATCCGACAGCATCGCCTGATACTGCCCAAGCCCGACATATTCGGATTTGAATGCGGAGAATTTGCGGAGCGAGTAGCCGATGCCGATGACCAGCGGCACCAGCAGCACGACGACCAGCAGCACGATCGCCGGGCTGAGATAGAGCCAGGGCTCGATCGCGGCATGGGATAGCCGCTTCTTTCGCGGCCTGCCGGCGGATCGTATTTCGGACACGGCGTAGGTCATTGGTGCTGGATCGTCTCCTGGAGCAAGCATGGGCTGGCGACAGCGCTCTTCTCCCCGTTTACGGTGAAAAAGATGCCGGCAGGCAGATGAGAGGCAGCACGAGCCAAGTCGGGTTGGCGCCGCTCCTCATCCGTCACTTCGTGACACCTTCTCCGCGTGAACGGGGAGAGGGAACAAAAGCTATTTCTTGTTCTTGGCCATCCAGTCCTGCTGCTCCTTGGTCAGGAACTTGGCCCATTCGTCGGCCACGTCCTTGGCCGCCTTCTGACCAAGCAGCACTTCCTGAAAATTCTTGATCGCCACCTGGTCGACGAAATTGCCGAGATTTTCCAGATGCGTCGGCGGCGTCACCATCTCGTATTTGTCGCCGTTGTTCAGTTCCTCGAACCAGCCTTTGAACTGCTCGGTCCTGAAGTGAGCGTCCTGGTCGGCGCCGTTGTGGATCGGAATGACGCCGACTTCCTTTGCCCACTCCAGATTGTCCTTGGGCGACAACAGCGTCGCCATCAGCTTCCACGCATCGTCCTTGTGCTGGGAATTGGCGAACATCGCCCAGCCGGCATAACCGAGCGTCGGATAGGATTTGCCGCTCGGCCCGGCCGGCATCGGCGCCACGGCGAAGTCGTCGGCGCTCATCTTGTCGGCGATGCCGAGGAGCGCGTCAGGATCCTGGTTCAGCATGGCGCAGGTGCCGCTGTAGAAGCCGGTGACGGTCTCGTTAAAACCCCAGCTCACCGCATCTTTCGGCGCCAGGCCGTTCTTGTACATGTCGGCGAGCATCTGCAGGCCCTTGACCGAGCCTTCCTCGTTGATGGTCGAGGTGCCGTCCTCGTTGAAATAGCCGCCCTTGCCGGCGGCGATGTTCATGAACATATGCATGCCGTTGAAGGCGCCCGGGCCGCCGCGCAGGCAGTAGCCATATTTGCCCGGTATCGCCGAGATCTTCTTGGAGTCTTCGACGAATTCATCGAGCGTCGCCGGCGGACCGTCCAGGCCGGCCTCCTTGAACAGCTTCTTGTTCCAGAACAGCGCGTTCAGGTAATAGCCGTAAGGGATCATGTACTGCTTGTTGTCGACCGTCGAGCCGAACTGCTTGGCACGCTCGCCCAGCGTTTTGGCATCGTCCCATTTGGCCATGTATGGCCCGAGATCCTCGAGCTGGCCGTTGGTCGCATAGAGACCCATCCAGCGTTCCGGCATCTCGACGATGTCGGGCGTGTCGCCGGCCTGCACCATGGTGAGGAACTTCTCGAACGCCTGGCCCCAGGGCAGCGATACGAGTTCGACCTTGACACCCGGATTGGCCGCCTCGAATTCGGCGATCTGCTTCTTGAGGAATTCGGTGCGCGGCGGACTGGTGATGACCTCGACCATCTTGACCGTGGAATCGGCCAGCACGCTGCCGGCGGAAATCGCCAGACCCGCGACGGCACCAAGAAGGATGCTCAGTTTCTTCATGTTCAGCACTCCCATTTTGAACGGCTCCTTTATCTTTTTGCTCTGTCAAAGGCCTGGGCAACATCCGCCCACAGGTCTTCGACACTTTCCAATCCGACACTGAAGCGGATGGTTCGCGGGCTGACGCCGAAGCGCGCCATCGAATTCAGGCCCGGCGTCTGCTCGAGCGAGGCCTTTGCCGGAACGACCAGGCTCTCATGGCCGCCCCAGCTGACGCCGATGCGAAAGAGTTTCAGCGCATCGACGAAAGCCGGAATGTCAACGTCTTCCGTCACCTCGAATGAGAACAGCCCGGCATAGCCGGCAAGCGTCGCCTTGCCTGGATGGTTGGAATAGGCCGGGTGGTTGACCCGCTCGACATTGCCATGCGCCTTCAGCCGTTCGGCGATGGTCAGCCCGCTCTTCATGTGATGCGGCAACCGCAGCGGCAATGTGCGCAGGCCACGCAGCAACAGCCAGGCCTCGAAAGGCGAAAGTTTGCCGCCAAGATAAGAATAGGTCTGCTCGTTGATGTGTCGAATATGGGCCGCCGAACCGGCCACCACACCGGCGACGGTATCGCTGTGGCCGCCGAGATATTTCGAGGCCGAATGCAGCACCAGGTCGACACCGTGCGAAATCGGCTTCTGGAACACCGGGGTCGCCCAGGAATTGTCGATCGAGGTGATGATGCCCTGCTCTTTGGCCAGCCTCGCCAGATGGGTTATGTCCTGGAGCTCGAACATCATCGACGTCGGGCTTTCCAGGTAAAGCAGCTTAGCGCCGGGAAGTGCTGCGGCGACCGTGTCCGGATCGGACCCGTCGACATAGTCGACCTTGATGTTGAGCCGTGGCAAAAGCCGCTCGAACAGCCGGTAGGCATCGCCGTAGCAATTGCGCACGACAACCATGCGCTCGCCGGCGCCGACGAAAGCAAGCACCGTGGCGCTGATCGCCGCCATGCCGCTGGAAAAGCCGCGCGCGGCCTCTGCCCCTTCGAGAGCGGCGACACGCGCCTCGAATTCCATGACCGTCGGGTTGTCGCCGCGCGAATAGATCGGCTGGCGTCGCCTGCCGGCGAATGTGTCGGCCATCTCGGCATAGTTGGCGAAGGTGAAAAGTGAGGTCTGGTAGATCGGCGGTACCACCGCACCGCCGGGGAAAGGCGCGTCATGGGCGAGAAGCGTCGCCGCCGAGGCGAGATAGTCGTTTTCGAAATCGGCGGAATGGTCGCTCATTTCTGGCCTGAAAGTTTGAGTTTGGCCGCACCGCGCTTCAGATCGTCCTCGACGGTGGCGATCAGCTTGAGCGCCTCGGCCCGGGCCCCCTCCGGATCGTGCGCGGCGATGCGTTCGTAGATGGTGCGGTGGTAAGGGAAGCTGGCGTGGCCGAAGTCGCGCACGCCGAGCGGATGTTCCCAGAAACGATGGAACAGCTCGTGCATGGCGGCGATGATCTGCTCGAACAGCGGATTGCCGGAAGCGCGGTAGATCGACTGGTGGAATTCCCAGTCCTCCTCCGCCGACATGCCGGCGCGCGTGTGAAAGGCCTGCTCCATGATGTCGAGCTTGCGCGCGATCTCGGCGATCTCGGCCTGGCCCGCGCGGACGGCGCAAAGGGCTGCTGCCTCCGCTTCCAGTGCCCGGCGGATTTCCAGCGTCTGCATCAAGCTGGTGAAATCATTGCCGCCGGCCAGCGTCAGCGGCATGTGCAGCATGTCCAGCGAGACAACTCCCTTGAGATAGGTGCCGCTGCCTTGCCGCCGTTCGACCAGGCCGAGTCCTTCCCAGCGCGTCAGCGCCTCGCGCACCGTGTTGCGGCTGACCTTGAGGCGCTCGGCAAGGATGCGTTCGGTCGGCAGTCTCTGGCCGGGCCCGAGAGCTTCCTGCATTACAAAGCCGGCCAGGGCCTTGAGCACCGCATCATCACGAGCAGTTGCCTGTATGGGGGAGAGGCCGAATTCGGTCATACCAACGGGTCACCAAAATGGCTCAATGGTCCAACCAATTTCTGCATAGAAGACAGGCCCTGTCAACCGACTGCAGGCGCATACGCTCTGCCCAGCCGGCTACTTCAAAGGGCGCTGTCGCTGTCGCGGCAAAAACCCATCGTTTTCCGGGCCTTGACGCAGAATGCTGATGTGTTTTGAAAGGGGGCCGGCCGGCGTTTGGCAGCGGTACGAGGAGGCCACTATGTGCCAGCGCCGGCCGGCCGACCCCACGGACCCAGGAGATGCGGCGGACCTGAGCATCATGGGGTATTCTTCGGGTCGAACCGGCGATCTAGCCTCGTGCCGGTTACGTCTAACGGCTGCACATTTGCGCAACAACTTATGGAAATCAACCGTTTCTTAACCAAGCCTCGCAAATCGCTTGGATTAAGGTAAATTCGTAACCTTGTCGCGTTGACTGGCCAATTGGTGTTCGGTGCTAAGCCGCCTTGGCGACGACGCGATTGCGGCCGCCGCTCTTGGCTTCGTAGAGCGCGAGGTCGGCGCGTTTCATCAGCGCCGCCACGGTGTCTACGCCTTTCAGGACCGACGACACGCCGACGCTGACGGTGACTTCGACGGCCTTGTCTTCGGTGCCGACGGCAAACGGCAGTTGGGCGATTTCGGCGCGAATGCGCTCGGCGACCTTTTCGGCTACCGCGCCGTCGGTGTCCGGCATGACCACGACGAACTCCTCGCCGCCGAAGCGGCAGGCTAGATCGATGCCGCGCACATTCTTGCGCAGCCGCCGGGCGAATTCGCGCAGCACGTCGTCGCCGCCGTCATGGCCATGCGCGTCGTTGATGCTCTTGAAGCGGTCCAGATCGGTGATCATCACCGATAGCGGCCTGCGCCGTGCCACGGCGCGATCAAACAGCGTCTGCAGATGGCTGTCGAGATAGCGGCGGTTGTGCAGGCCGGTCAGGGCATCGGTCACCGCCATCTCGATGGTCTGGGTGACGCTGGCGCGAAGCTGGTCGTTGTAGCGCTTGCGCCGCACCTGCGTGCGCAGCCGCGCGGTCAGCTCCTGCTGGTCGATCGGCCGCATCAGATAATCGTTGATGCCGAGTTCGAGGCCGCGGATGATGCGCCCCTCCTCGCCCTCGTCCGCCAGAAGGATGATTGGCAGGAAACGGGTGCGATCGAGCGAGCGCAATTGCGAGCAGAGCCTCAGCGGGTCGAAATCGGCGAAGGCCGTCGAGATCATCACGCATTCATACGGCTGCTCGGCGGCCTGGAAGAAGCCGGCATGCGGATCGTTGGCGACGTCGAGATCGGCACTGCCGCGCAGCATCTTCTGGATGCGCTCGAACGAGGATTTGCGCTCGTCGACCAGCAGCACCTTCGGCACGGCGTCGTCGGTAGCGAAGTTGCGGCTCAAAAGCTCCTCGATGCCGATATTGCGTGTCGTCGAGGCGCGCAGCCGCAGCTCGTCGGTCAACGATTTCAGCCTGACCAGGCTCTTGACGCGCGTCATCAACTGCAGATCGTTGACCGGCTTGGTCAAAAAATCGTCGGCGCCGGCCTCGAGGCCACGCACCCGGTCCGAAACCTGGTCGAGGGCGGTGATCATCACGACCGGGATGTGTGATGTCGCCGGCTCGCCCTTCAGCCGCCGGCAGACCTCGAACCCGTCCATGTCGGGCATCATCACGTCGAGCAGCACGACGTCGACCTTGCCGTTCTCGCAGATCTCGATCGCATCCGGCCCGTTGGTGGCGGTCAGAACCTCGAAATATTCGGCGAGCAGCCGAACCTCCAGCAGCCTGACATTTGCTGGGATGTCGTCGACGACGAGGATCCGCGCGGTCATTTCACAAAGCTCCGGCTCGGCTGGAAAGGCGCATCAGGCATCGCCTAGGTAGGATTTGATGGTCTCGATGAAACGCGGCACCGAGATCGGCTTGGAGATATAGGCCTCACAGCCGCCCTGGCGGATGCGCTCCTCGTCGCCCTTCATCGCGAAGGCGGTGACGGCGATGACCGGGATGACGTGGAGATCATCGTCCTCCTTCAGCCATTTGGTGACCTCGAGGCCCGACACTTCCGGCAGCTGGATGTCCATCAGGATGAGGTCCGGCCTGTGCTGCCGCGCCAGATCCAGCGCTTCCAGGCCGTTGCGTGTGCGCACCGTCTCGTAGCCGCTCGCTTCAATCAGGTCGCGAAAGAGCTTCATGTTGAGCTCGTTGTCCTCGACGATCATAACCTTCTTAGGCATCGATTTCCCGTCCCGGCTGGGCTTCCACTCGAAGGGTGCCGTCATGCGCCCCTTGTCGGCACGCACCAAACCTGTTCCCACTATACGGCAATATGATTGACGAAACGGAAACCGGCCGCCCGAAAAGCGTTCGGATTCCAGGTCGGCGAGCTTGCTGCCGGCAACACTTGCCACTACTGCGAAAACAAAACTATTCCGCCCACGAAGGAAGGTACCGATGGCAAACGCAGCGTCAATGCGCGAAGAAGCGGAAACCATTGCCGTAAAGGCGTTGGGCTTCGTCGCCGCCGATCCGGAACTTCTGCCCCGCTTCCTGGCGATCACCGGCATCGAAGCCCATTCCATCCGCCGGGCGGCCGGCGAGCCGGGATTCCTGGCCGGCGTGCTGCAGTTCATCCTCGCCCACGAGCCGACGCTGATGCGTTTTTCGGAGGAGACCGGAACGCCACCCGCCGCAGTCGGCAAGGCATTGCGGGCGCTGCCGCTCGGCGACGACAATCATGAGCATTCGATATAAGCGGCGATCCCGAGACAGCGGGCAGATCGAAGAACTTGCCGCCGACAACGGGCCAGTGCTGATGCTCTATGGCGTTGCCTCTTCCCCACTGTCGTCCGTCCCGACGGGGTCGGCCGCCTTCAGCATGGCGCCGTTGACCATCACCGAACCGTCGGCTTTGGTGTTGATCACCCATTCAAGCCGGCCGTCCGGCAGCGTCTTGCCAAACCCTTTGATCGCCAGCGCGCCGGTAAAATACTGCGCGGCCTGCGGGTCCGTCTTCGCCGCCGTCTGCAAGGTCTCCACGATCTTATCGTAGCCGGTGATGTCGATTGTCACATCCGCACGCGGCTTCTTGCCGGGGAAGGTCATCTCGCCTTCCATCGCAATCTCGATGTTGCCGTTCTTGATCGTGCTGTGTCCGAGAATGGCCTTTGGGGTCTTGGCCAGGAAATCAGCGGAAATCTGGTCGCCGAAATCCGCCGGCAGCGGTGGATCCTTGCTGAAATCAAGGGTTTCGATGGTTTTCTTCGCCATGCTGTCCAGATCGATGTTGGCGCCGCCGAAGTTGAGGTCGATATCCGTCGGCAGCAACGCAACGCTCCAGCTGGGCAGCATCTGCTGCGGCAGCGTCAGGCCGGTGGCCTTGATCGCATAGGCTATCTGACCGTTCTGCAAGATACCGTCCATCCCGACCGCCGTGCTCAACTGTGTCGCACCGAAATTGCCGAGCTGGGTCTCCACCACGAAATCCTTGAAGCTGTAGGTGCCGTCTATTCTTTCCCACAGCGGCAATGCGGCGAGCAGACGCGACTTGAACTCCGCTTGGTTCGCCTTGAGCTTGGCCTCATCCTCGTTGGCCACGGCGAAGGCAAGTAAATCGAGCAGCGGCTTTGTCCGCATGCCCTTGCCCGTCGCATCCACCGCCGCGTGCGGCGATTTGACATTGTATGAGAATTTCAGACCGCTCTTGGGATCGTCCAGTCTGACGGTTTCGGCAAAGCCGGTCATTGTCTGTGAATACGCAAAATCTATGCCGCCATTCGCTGATTTCGTCGCGCTCAAGCTGCCAGCGCCGCCATCCGCAGAGGCTTCCACATTCTGCAGCGGGCTTTTTACACTCATCGTCACGCCCGAAGTGGAACCCGAGGCGTTCACAAAGGCCGCCAGATCAGGGTCATAGATACCGGTGAACTTGTTGTTTGAAATGGAAAAGTCGATGTGCTGCGGCCCCTCCGGACCGACGAAATCAACAGATCCCTTCGGAGACACGTCCACCGAAACGTCCCACTGACCATCTTTGCGCGGCTTCGCCAGAACGAAGTAAGGCGTGGAGTCCAACTTGAAGGATTGCTGCTTTGCCAGCAAATCCGTGACCGGCTTGAAGTCGAAAGCGATCTTGTAGGCATCGCCCTCGACTGAAACTTTCACGAACCCAATGTCGAACGGCTTCTTGCCGATATAGTGCGCCAGATCGTCGGAAAGCTGCTTCGCGCCTTGCCTGTCGACCGCTTGGCCGAAGGCCGGTGCGCTGCAGGCAAGAAGTAAAACAAGTGGCAAAACGCGCTTCACGTCGATCCTCACTAATCGCGGCCCTCAAGCCGTTTCTATCACTGGTAGGCAAATACCATCACAGCCGCAAGAGAAGGCCTATTTGTTGCGGCGGCTGTTACAGCACAAGGCGCACCAGCGGCCGGCCCGGCTTGCGCTCGACCAATCGCTGGAACCCGGCTTTTTCGAAGACCCGCGACGAGCCGACGAACAGCCCGATCGAGCGCG
>NZ_SUEG01000329.1 GCF_005063415.1 Mesorhizobium sp. | reverse complement strand
GAACCGCGTCTATCAGGGCAGGAACCGGTCGGCAGATTGATGCGGGAGCATCCAACGGGAACAACCGCTTCGTATCACCGACATTCATGCTCCTGCTGGCAAAAAATCGGTCGCTGATCAGTCGAGCCGGAAGCACAACACGGACTTCGAACGACCGTTTCCCCAAGACCTGCCGACATTCAATGAGAGGGTACGCAACGCTCGCAAGTGGCGCAACGTGCTCGTTCTGGCAGATGAGCCGAGCGGCAACTTTCCACCCAATTAAGACGTAGAACGCTCCATCGCGGTACAATTCGAGCCGACGCTCTGGCCGGCTCGATCGCGCCAGATGCGGAACTACAAAAGCGCAGGCGGGAAGGTCCGGCATCGCCCCCAGAGGCGGACCTTCCCATAATTGGCCCGGAAGCCGCGCACTGCCCCATTGATGCCCAAGACGGCTTGTGCAGCTCTGATAACTAGCCATTATGGAGGTGAGTTCACCGGGGAGCGCACGTGGTCCGCCGTCACCCAAGGCTCGGATGCCTATTATTACGAAAACGAGCGCTTCCACATGGCCATCTATCGCGCCAGCGCCAACCCGTTTCTCGAGGAGCAGGCACGCGCTCTTCACCGGCGACTGAAGCCCTACCGTCGCATCCAACTGCGCTCCCTCAACCGGATAGAGCAATCATTTGCCGAACATGATAGGATCGTGAAGGCAATTCTTGCTGGACACAGCCTAGAGGCCGAGCAGGCGCTCTGGAGCATGTAACAATCCAAGCTGATCGGTTTCACGATTTTCCGGCTGGACTAGAACGGAACGGGTAGTGCGATTTTGGAGGGCAAATCTGCCGACCACCTCGATCCGGCGACGGCCGAGGGAACCTTCCGGATCACCGCAAGCGACTTCTTCGCGGAGATGCTGATGCCGCCTCTTGCGGTTGCGTAAGCAGGCACCGCTTGTCAGGGCGCAACTCGTCAATCTCGTTCCCTTCCGATAGACCTGATGTGCGAGATCGGACACGTCCTCTTCTCGCCCGAGGGGAACTTCTCTGCCATGGGGGATACCCGCGTTGGCGAAGGCCGGTCGTCGTCGGCAGGTAGTGATGACCCTACCGGTCTTTTCGGGCGTCTGCCGGGCAGTCGCGGAAAGCGATCTGATCGCGCTGGTGGCGCCACAGAGACCTATCAGCTCGATCCTGTGATGTCCGCTTCCGGGAAGCGTCAGAGACCATCTCAATGGCCGACATTGGGCGGATTGTGTTGAAAAACTCCGGCTTGAAGCAGTTCTGAAGCAATGATTCAGTTTCCTTGGGAAAAGGAGATTGAGTCGATGATGGGCGAACGGGCGGTGATACAGGAAGCGCTGTTCTACGAGTTCAGCAT
>NZ_SUEG01000328.1 GCF_005063415.1 Mesorhizobium sp. | reverse complement strand
CGGCAGCTATGCTACTAATTTCGGTATGGTGCTAATTGGCTCCAACGACCCGCCCGCCGAGGCGGGTTTTTCATTTCCGGCTTTGGCACTGTCACGAGCCGCGCGTGCTTCGCAAACGATTGAATACAGTTTACTTCGATTTTTCCCGACTTAACCCGCCTTTAAACCGCCGCATCTAGTCTTCAACCCGAACGCCATAGGCATGGGGAAGACAGCACAGCGCATGGCGAACCGGAAAGACAGCCGCATCGAGCCCAGCTTCGAGGCATCGCCGGGGGCGAAATCCTCGGCCGGTTTTTCGGTGAGCGAGGAGGACCGCGTCGTGCCGAGCAACCGAAAAGCCGCTGCAAAGCGCAAATCGTCCAAGGCCAAGCCGTCGCGCGGCGGGCGCGGCAAAAGCCGGCGCGGCCTGTTCGGCGTGCTTGCCCGGCTGTTCTACTGGTGCTTCGTGCTTGCCATCTGGGGCGGCATCGCCACTGCCGGCATCGTCGTCTATTACGGCGCGAAAATGCCGGCGGCCACCACCTGGGCCATTCCCGACCGCGCCCCCAACATCAAGATCGTCTCGGTCGACGGCCAGCTGCTTGGCAATCGCGGCATGAGCGGCGGCGAAGCCGTCGGCCTGCACGAAATGTCGCCCTATATTCCCGAGGCCGTTATCGCCATCGAAGACCGCCGCTTCTATTCGCATTTCGGCATCGACCCGATCGGCCTTTCCCGGGCCATGGTCACCAACGTTGTCGGCGGGCATTTCTCGCAAGGCGGCTCGACGCTGACCCAGCAATTGGCCAAGAACCTGTTCCTGACGCCGGACCGCACGCTGGAACGCAAGGTGCAGGAAGTGCTCTTGGCGCTGTGGCTGGAGCACAAGCATACGAAGGACCAGATCCTCGAAATGTACCTCAACCGGGTTTATTTCGGCTCCGGCGCCTATGGCGTCGAAGCGGCCTCGCGCCGCTATTTCGGCAAGAGCGCGCGCGACGTCACGCTGTCGGAGGCCGCACTTCTCGCCGGCCTGCTCAAGGCGCCGTCGCGGCTGTCGCCCGCACGCGACCCGAAGGCGGCCGAACAGCGTTCGCAGCTGGTGCTCGCCGCGATGCGCGACGAGGGCAAGATCAGCGCCAAGGAGATGACCACGGCGATGAGCGCGCCGGCGACGCGCGCGCCGTCATACTGGACCGGCTCGGAAAACTATGTCGCCGACACGATCATGGAAGAACTGCCCGACCTGATCGGCGACGTGCGCCGCGATATCGTCGTCGATACGACTGTCGATCTGACGCTGCAGAAGCTCGCCGAGCAATCGATCCGCCGGCTGATCGACCAGAGCGGCAAGAAGCTCAATGTCAGCCAGGGCGCGCTGGTGTCGATCGACAATTCCGGCGCGGTGCGCGCCATGGTCGGTGGC
>NZ_SUEG01000327.1 GCF_005063415.1 Mesorhizobium sp. | reverse complement strand
TGGCTGGGCTGATCATCCTCGATGGCGGTTGGATGAAGAGCTGGCCGCTATCTCCCTCCGCCGCGACGGATGGAGAAAGGGCCCATGTCGGCCCTATCGCGTTCGGTAACATTCCTCGGTGAGGCAATAGGAGGGGCCACTTCCGGATGTCGCTTGATACGGCCTGGAGGAGGCCCTGGAAGCCCCAGCGTAAAGAGCCGCGAATTGCGGGTCTTTATGCGAACTCCGAGCGAAGTGTAGCGATCGCCGCATCCACAAGCAGGGTGATGGCCGCGAGATCCTCGCGTCGCGCGATCCGGTGCCGCAAGTCTCCGTTGACAGGCGGCCCCGCAACCGTTCATTCTGGCAGCCCGGCCATGCGATAGCCCTCCACAAAATGCCGCCGCACGTTTTCATCGCGGAAAGGTTGCGAGGCGGACCAATGCCGGATTGTAAAATTCGGATTGCTCATTATGAACATCTGTGCCTCCCGGCGCGCCTCCTCAAGCCGCCCGAGTTGTGCCAGGCTCGCCGCAAGGATGCGGCGCGATGTTGTGCGATAGGTTTCAGGCCTGCGAAGTGTCTGGACCGCAGACCCGTAGTCGCGAAGTGCATATTGGGCTTGCCCCAACATCCAGTAATACCAACCGGGTGGGTGCGGATTGAGCCGGAGCGCCTTGCGTACGTGTTCGAGGGCATCGGCCGGGTGGCCCTTCAGCGTAATCAGATCCGAGCGCATGGCCCATGCGTCTGCATAGTTGGGATCCAGTTTCACAGTAGCATCGAACTCAGCATCCGATTCCGCCCAGCGACATTCATGTCCGAGGATGATGCCCAATACCCAGTGGTTCCCGGCATCGTTAGGATCGAGCGTCACGGCCTGTTGTGCTTCCGCCAACGCTCTTGCCCGATTGGGATCCATCGGCTCGTCCCAGAACTCCCAGCCCAACCAAAGGTTCAGCGCCAACCAGCGGTGCGCCTCGGCATATTCCGGATCAAGTGCGATCGCCGCTTCCAGCAGGAAAATGGCCTCTTTCGCGGCGAGTGCCGTTTGCAAGCCCAATGCCCGCGCACGTACACAGAGGTCATAAGCCTCCAGATTAGCAGGTCTGTTGCGCGCTGGTTGGGTCGTCAAACGGCCGGCTAAGGCTTCGACGATCTTGCCCGTCACCTCGTCCTGGACGGCGAAAATATCCTCCAAGCTGCGGTCGAACCGTTCGGCCCACAGGTGGTCCCCTCCAATTGAGTCGATCAATTGGGCGTTGATGCGAACTCGTCCCGCAGCCCGCCGGGCGCTCCCCTCCAGGAGATAGCGCACACCGAGCTCGCGAGCGATGCGGCGCACGTCCACATGCCTACCTTTGTAAGCAAAGACAGAGTTGCTGGCGATGACAAACAATCCGCTGGTTCTCGATAGGTCCGTGATCAGGTCTTCGGTCAGGCCATCGACAAACGCCTCC
>NZ_SUEG01000326.1 GCF_005063415.1 Mesorhizobium sp. | reverse complement strand
ATGTTCATGTGATAGGTGTCGAGATGGACAAAGATGTTGTCGGCGCCGACCTTCTCGAGCATCCAGACCGCCTGCGCGCCGGTATTTATCAGGTGGTTCTCGTAGCGGTTCACCGCCTCGATTCCGAGCTCTATGCCGCGCGTCTGGGCATGCTTGGCGGCGACGGTCAGCACATGCGCGATGTTGTCGTATTCCTTTTCGGTGGGTGGCACGCCGGTGCGTTCACCGATACCGCCGAAAATCACCCCGGAAAGCGCCAGCGCGCCCATCTCTGCAGTCTTGTCGATGGCCACTTTGAGATGTTCGATGGCGGCATCCGGCCGCACCGAGGCCCAGGCCCGCTCCGGTAGCCCAAGCGAGCAAACAGCCCGAAGATTGTGCTTTTCGAGCAAGGCGCGTGTGTGCGCGGCATCGACCGCCGGCGCGTTCAGAAGCGCGATCTCGATAAAATCCATGCCGTATTTGACGGAAGCGGCGATCGCCTTCTCTGCGCCGGCCCGATCCCAGTTCATCGTCCACATCGAGGTGTGGACCCCAAAACCATGCATCTCACTCACCCTTTGTTTGTGTTCAGGAACTTTAAGCGCCCGGCAAGCCAGCGCAGGACCATCACCGTGATCATCAAAATGCCCCAGACCGCCGTCGCCAGATGCTGGTTGGCGCCCATCAGATTGAGTCCCGAGGACAGAAGCTGGAGCACGACCAGCGCAACGAAGACAGGGATTACGCGTCCGAAGCCGCCGAATGGATTGACCCCGCCAAGAAAGCAGGCAAGCACAGTGATCAGCAGGTAGGACTCGCCATGTCCGACACGCACCGAATTGAAGCGCGCCAGCATGATGATGCCGGCGACCGCACACATCGCGCCCGACAATGTGTAGACCAGAACCTGCACCTTGCGCGTATTGATGCCGGAGTAGCGCGTGGCCTCGACGTTGGAGCCGATCATATAGGTGTTGAAGCCCAGCTTCATTCGGGTCAGCAGAAGGTGCCAGATCAGCACACACGCGATGAAAATGAGCAACGGCACCGGGATTCCAAGAATCGAACCGTAGCCGATCGGCGCCAGGAAGCTGGGAAAACCGGACACGTCGCCGCCGTGCGTCAGGAACTCACCGAGACCGCGCAGGAAAATCATCATCGACAGCGAGACCAGGATCGGGTGAGCCTTGGTGTGGGCGATGACGAGCCCCATGGTCAGTCCACTAAGTGCTCCGACCGCAAGGGCAAGGATCGCGCCAAGGACAAAGGCACCGATGCCCGCGTCGACGCCGCCCTGGCTTTGAAGGATCCAGGCGAGCGTCAGCCCGGCGATGTTGGCCGTGAAGGTGATGGCCAGGTTCAGGCCGCCGGTCAGGATCGGGAGCAGCATGGCGAGTGTGAGCAGGCCGAGCTCCGGCAGCTGGAAGGCGACGGATCCAAAGGTGGCGCGGGAAAGAAAGTTCGGCGCGGCAATTCCGAACACGACCATGACC
>NZ_SUEG01000325.1 GCF_005063415.1 Mesorhizobium sp. | reverse complement strand
GCGCTGGCCGCCAGCGAGAGCTTCGCCGAAAAATCCGGCGCGCTGCAGATCCACGCCTTCAACCAGGAGGAGACGCTGGTCGGGCAAGGCACGCTCGGCCTCGAGATCGAGGCCGACCTGCCGAAGCTCGACACCCTGCTGGTCGCCGTCGGTGGGGGCGGCCTGATCGGCGGCATCGCCGCCTGGTTTTCCGGCCGCATCAGGATCATCGCCGTCGAACCGGAGGGTGCGCCGACGCTTCATCGCGCCTTCGAGGCGGGCCGACCGGTCGACGCGCCGGCGGAGGGCATCGCCGCCGATTCGCTCGCGCCAAAGCGTGTCGGCGAAATGATGTTTCCTATCGCCGAGGCATTCGTCGAGCGCTCGATCCTGGTCGGCGACGACGACATTATCGCCGCCCAGGCGGCGCTCTGGGACCGCGTGCGAATCATCTCCGAGCCGGGTGGTGCGGCCGCCTTCGCGGCGCTCCTGTCCGGCCGCTACGCACCGGCTGCAGGCGAGCGCGTTGCCGTACTGGTCTGCGGCGCAAACGACAATCCGGCGAAATTCTGACAATATCCGGGGCATTATTGTTCACGTTTTGGGGAACCGCCTCGCCTTCGCCGTGTTTGTTGGTATCCTTAGGACGATGTGCATCCGCTTGGACGCACGAAGTACGCGCTAAGATTTTAGGTCTTCGCATCGTGCTTCCCGAAAATCGACTTTTCGGGCCCATGCGATAGACTCGTGAGGCCCGGGCTATCCCGCCCGGCCCAGGAAGGGCCGATGACGCAACGCCCCATCTTCACCAGCGATCGCAGTCTGGCCAGGCGCCTTGCCTTGAGCCGGCTGGGGACGCAGGTCTCGATAATCGTCGAACGCGGCTGGCCATTGCTGCTGCCACTGATCATCGTCGCCAGCCTGTTCCTCAGCATTTCGTGGCTCGGCCTGTTCCCATTTTTGCCCGATCTGGCGCGGATCGGTCTCATCACGGCATTCGGCGTCGCAGCGCTTGCCGCACTCTACCCGCTGCGTTTCTTCCGGACGCCATCAAGTGCCGAGGTCGACCGCCGCATCGAGGCGGCCAACCGATTGCTGCACAGCCCGGTGCAGGTCCAGACCGATCGCCCGAGCGGCAAGGAAAGCATTTTTTCGCAAGCGCTGTGGCGCGAGCATCAGCGGCGCATGGCGGACCAGCTGGGCCAGCTTGGCGGCGACGTGCCGCGCACACGCGTGCCGGAACGCGACCCGTGGGCGCTGCGCGCCGTTGCCGCGCTTTTGTTGGTAACTGCCTTTGCCTTCTCCTTCGGGCCATCGGGCGGCAGGCTGAGCGACGGTTTTGTTGCCCGTGCCGCCCGCGACGTCGTGCCGCCGCGCATTGATGCCTGGGTGACGCCGCCGGCCTATACCGGCAGGCCGCCGGTATTCCTCAACGCCCAGGTCCTTGCCAACAACGCCAATCAAGCGGCGCCGATCTTCACGGTTCCGGATGGCAGCGACGTGTCCCTGCGCGTCACCGGCGGTTCG
>NZ_SUEG01000324.1:318-1613 GCF_005063415.1 Mesorhizobium sp. | reverse complement strand
CCCTACTCCCCTACTCCCCTACTCCCCTACAGGCCCTATCTATGCCGCTTGCTTCCGTGACGAGTTTCTCCACAAGGGCGGCGGCCGGCATTTCCCGCAGCTTCGCAACGCCCTGCCCGGCCCAAATAGGCAAGAAGTCAGCCCGCTTGCTTTCATCCTTTGCCATCGAAAGCGGCATGACCAGACTCGCCTGTAGCGGAAACGCCAGCGCAGCATCTTCCTCACCAGCCATTTCCATCACAAACCGGTTGCGCACCACGCGCGCTGGGCGGCCAGTGAAGCAGCGAGTCACCGTCGTGCTCTCGTCGTTGGCCGAGCGCAATGCTACGCGATAGACTGGCTGCACATTGGCTTCAGGACAGGCCAGGAAAGCCGTGCCGATCTGCACACCAGATGCACCAAGTGCAAAGCTGGCAGCAATGCCGCGACCGTCGAAGATGCCGCCGGCGGCAATTACAGGCACCCGCACGGCATCAACAATCTGCGGTACGAGGGCCATAGTGCCGGCAGTGCCGATAGCAGGGTCGCCAGTGAATGTGCCGCGATGCCCACCCGCCTCGTATCCCTGGGCGATAATGGCGTCCACCCCTCCTGCCTCAAGCTGGCGCGCTTCCGAGACGGTGGTAGCCGAACACAAGACAGTACAGCCAGCCGCTTTCAACTGCTGCACAATTGCGGCGTCGGGTAGGCCGAAGTGGAAGCTGACCACCTTCGGGCACAGCTCGAGCACAATTTCGAGACGCTCACGATCGAAGGTGGGGAAGGGCTCGCCCGGCTCGGGCACCGGTCCGAGCCCGACCTCCTCATAGCAGCCGCGAAGGCGGTCGCGCATACTTTGGGCTGCCGCATCATCGTGTATCGGCGCCGGGTGCGCAAAGAAGTTGACGTTGATCGGGCGATTGGTAGCGTGCTGTGTCGCCGTGAGCTGCTCGCGGATAGCTGCCGCAGGCAGAGTGCCGCATCCGAGCGAGCCAAGCGCCCCGGCATTGCTGACTGCCGCCGCCAGTTCCGGCGTGGTGATGCCGCTCATCGGCGCCTGGATTATCGGGTGCTCAATGCCGAGGAGTTCCAGAAGATCAGTGCGCATCCACATTGGACCACCCTCCTCTTTCTCCCAGGAGAGATTACCTTAACTGACTTCCAGCTCAAGTCCGATAGGGCCGTCGAACCGCTTCGCGGCCGGCCACAGGCTGATGCAAGCTGGCGGAGTTCGGCGTCGATCCTAACCCAACTGCCGTCGATGCGCCGGGCTGGCGCCGCGTTTACGACGCGCCATGCAGCCGGCCCATCCGGCA
>NZ_SUEG01000324.1:0-308 GCF_005063415.1 Mesorhizobium sp. | reverse complement strand
TAGGCGATGCGCAGCATGTTGGTCGATCCCGGCGTCCTCAGCGGCACGCCGGCCGTGATGATGACGCGGTCGCCCGGCTTGCCGAAGCCCTCGTCGAAGGCGATGCGGCAGGCGCGGTCGACCATGTCGTCGAGGTCGCTGGCATCGGGGGAGACGACGCAATGCGTGCCCCACAGCAGCGACAGCCGCCGCGCCGTGTTGAGGATCGGCGACAGCGCCACGATCGGCACTTGCGGCCGCTCGCGCGCAGCGCGCAGGCCGGTTGTGCCGGACGCGGTATAGGTGATGATCGCCGACAGCTTCAGCGT
>NZ_SUEG01000323.1 GCF_005063415.1 Mesorhizobium sp. | reverse complement strand
GAACGGCAACGATGGCAGTTCGACCGGCGCCGAGCCGGTCGCGATCACCACCGTTTCGGCGCGGATCACCTGCACCCCGATCTCGGTCTCGACCGCAACGGTCTTGCCGTCGCGAAATGTCGCCCAGCCATGCACCGTCTTCACGCCAGCTTTCTTCAGCAGGCCGGCAACACCGTTGTTCAGCCGGCTAACGATGCCGTCTTTCCAGGCAATGGTCGCGGCGAGATCAAGCGATGGTGTTGCGACCGTTATGCCGAGCGGGCTTTTGCCACCGGCCATGTGCGAGAGCTTCTCGAACTCCTCGGCCGCGTGGATCAGCGCCTTGGACGGGATGCAGCCGACATTGAGGCAAGTGCCGCCGGGCTTGCCGGCCTCGACAATCACCGTGTCGATGCCAAGCTGCCCGGCACGGATGGCGCAGACATAGCCGCCCGGACCGGCGCCGATGACCAGCAGCTTGCAGGAGATTTCCTTCATCATGTCGCTCTAGCTCCTCGGCAAGCTGGAGGGACAGCACCCCCCTCTGCCCTGCCGGGCATCTCCCCCGCAAGGGGGGAGATTGGCTGCCTTCCCGGCCTTCGCCAATCTCCAATGGCGCAGGAGTAAGCGGGGCGTCGAAGCTGCTGATCTCCCCCCTTGCGGGGGAGATGCCCGGTAGGGCAGAGGGGGGTGGGAAGGATCGCTACTGTTCTCATTCTGCGCTGCTGCCCATTACCTCAATCCACAAAAATCAGCGCTGGCGTTTCCAGCAACGCCTTGATCCGTTGAATGAACACCGCCGCGTCCCAGCCGTCGACGACGCGGTGGTCGAAGCTGGAGGACAGGTTCATCATCTTGCGCGGGATGAACTGGGTGCCGTCCCATACCGGCCGCACCATCATCTTGTTGACGCCGATGATCGCCACTTCCGGATGATTGATCACCGGCGTCGTCGCAACGCCGCCCATGGCGCCGAGTGAAGTGATGGTGATGGTCGAGCCGGAAAGCTCGTCGCGCGTCGCCGTTCCGGATTTTGCCGCCTCGGCCAGCCTGACAACCTCGGCCGCACAGTCCCAGATGTCGCGCGCCTCGGCGTGCTTGACCACCGGCACCATCAGCCCCGAAGCCGTCTGCGCGGCGATGCCGATATGGACGCCGCCATGCTGGTGGACGATGCCGGCTTCGTCGTCGAACAGCGCGTTGACATTGGGCTGGTCGGCGATTGCCTTGACCATCGCCCGCATCAGGAACGGCAGCAGCGTCAGCTTCGGCCGGTCCGCGCCCGGCCGCTTCTCCTTGTTGAGCGCGGCGCGCAGATCCTCGAGCGCGGTGACGTCGATCTCCTCGACATAGGTGATGTGTGGGATGCGCGACTTGGCCAGCGTCATCTTCTCGGCGATCTTTCGCCTGAGCCCGACTATCTTGATGTCCTCGATCGCCTCGTTGCGGGCGAGGCCAGGGGCCTTCGCAAGCTGCGGTCCGCGTGCCAGGAACGCGTCGATGTCCTCGTGCCGGATGCGGCCGGCCGGGCCGGTTCCCGGGACCTGCCGAAGGTCAATGCCGGCCTCTTTCGCCCTGAGGCGGACGGCCGGCGAGGCCAGCGGCTTTTCGCCCTCGGGGCGCGGCGCGCCGGAGGTCCGCGCAGTACCCCCAACGGCGGCAGTACCCCCACCCCTGACC
>NZ_SUEG01000322.1 GCF_005063415.1 Mesorhizobium sp. | reverse complement strand
GGCGGGTCTGAGTGGGGCGATCAATCGTCTTCAGCAAAGTCCGTCAATTTCCAGCTGGCTCCATCTTTGCCAAAGACATAGATAAGCGAGCCGCAGAAAGCGGAATACGTGACATTACCTTCATTGGTGTCTTTGACGGGCTTCTCCTTGGCAAGACAATTCCGCTGCGCTATTGTGAAAGCACCCTTCCAGATCAAAGGGAAGTCATCTACTTGCCGTTGGTCATTGTAATAGATGGGATATTTGATCATCTGCGATACGGCTTTTTGGTCGCTCTTGCCGACGGCAGCCTTGAATTTTGTCCAGAACGCTGCGAATCCGTCATCGCTCTTCGCCGCCAGCGCTGATCCCGCCGATATGAACAGACCAGCCAAAAACAGTCCCTTTGCGATCGCCGACCCGATCGAATTCATGATTGCCCCCAATGAATAATTTTTATTGCCTGTGGTTTGTAAGTTAGCCGACCTTACGAGCATGCTCAATCGGTTATGACTGCCTGTTGTCAGAACGGTCGATATCCGGGAGGCGGACTCACAGTCGCCGTCACGCACCCCTTCGTCGATCAATTTAAGTGCCAACGCGACGGCAGTCGGGTGCGCTGTCATTATGCTATCCGTCGAGCGCGACTGAAACCCGACAGTCAGCAATCGGCCCAGCTCAAGTCGTTCAACGCGTCGTCACCAAACGTCCCCAATTGGCGCTCGTTGCTCGTTCCAATGATCGAGACGAACGGCAGAAATCGACACCGTTTGCGGAAGCTCGTTCGACCGCGGTCGAATTCACGCCCATGACCCTGACCGGACCTTCAGGGACCTTTTTTCCTTCCAGAAACCGGACATTCGGCCCAACCAGCGCTCATGACCCTCTGCTGCCCTTCCACGGACCACCTTGGAAGTCCTGATGGGGGTGGAGACCCGACATCGCACTTATCTCGCGCCCGCAAGGGACAAACTACCCTCCGTAGGGCGCTGCTCCGAATATCCTTCGGATGACCTCGTCCGCATCCGCATCAAAACAGCGGCCATGACTGAGCACGATTCGCTGCGGCTGCCATGAGTGGATCCTTCCGATTGCAGCCTTTGCCTTCCGTCGCTGCACGAGTAGCGGCAGCCGCATACCGAAGAATATTTGACCGCCAGGATGATACATCCCAGTGAGCTTGGTGGCCGTTCGCCATGGCTCGGAAATCTTGTCCAGTTCGATGTTGATGATGGCGTCGGTGAGTATCAGCGTCCTCGACGCCTTGTGGAAAAAAATGAACTCTTTGAAATAGCCGCCGGGAAAAAGCACTTGATCGATCTCTCGACGCCATTCTTCAGGCGGACTGGCTTCCAGGTCTCTCTTGAAGTCGACATCCACATGCCGTGCCCGTGCCCGTTGGCGCACACGCGGTGACGCCCAGGTGATCGTATCGGGAAACGCCGCCGCCCATTCCCCGATGTGCGCATAGTGGAATTGGTTGGGCGATACGAGATGGCGAACCCTCCCCACACCCTGCAGTTCCTCGGCCAGCCGCGCGTCGAACTTGATCGGCGAATGAAAGAAGAGGTCACCGCTTGAAAGGTGAACCACAGTCATTCGTGTCGTGAACGGAAGCGGCAGCTTAAGTCCGCCTACAGTCAAGTATTCCAAGGGACCATCGACGATGCCGATGTCCGGAGCGAGTGGCTTGTA
>NZ_SUEG01000321.1:318-1694 GCF_005063415.1 Mesorhizobium sp. | reverse complement strand
AGCCGCCGCATCGCTCGATCCGCCGCCGACGCCGGACGCGACCGGCAGGTTCTTTTCGAGCCTGATGGCGACAGCCGGCGCGTGCTGGAGACCGGCCTCGCGCCGCAGTGCATCGCGCGCTCTCACCACCAGATTATTGTCGTCGGCCGGCACCGCGGAGGCGTGTTTGCCGGACACCGAAAACCCATCGCTGTCGGCAAGTTCCATCTCGATGCGGTCGCCGAAGCGCGTGAACACAGCCAGGCTTTCGACCGTGTGATAACCGTCGGCGCGCCGGCCGGTGACGTGCAGCGCGAGATTTATCTTGGCGTGCGCATGCGATGCCCGAATGCTGGCCCCGGAATTCATTGGCTCGGCCGCGAGGGGGACGACGGTCAATCCTTGGCCAGACGGTATTCGCCGGTCTTCGGATCCTTGACCAGTGTTCCCATCGTGCCGTTGGCCGTCTGCTTTTCGGCCCGACGTACCTTGGCGGTCACCCGCTCGGCTTCCCTGACGAAGGAGCGGTAGCCGAAATAGGCGGCAATGCCGACGACGGCGAAGAAAATGATCTGCGGCATGTCAAACTCCTCCCTCGCAAGGCCGGCTGAGCGGCCGGTCGGGTCGGTTGATGATTTATGCTAGACGCTTTCACCGGTTTTTCAAAGCCCGAAGCGCGCCCACAGCGCGCGCTCTTCCGCCGCATCGATGACGCCGCTTGCCGCGGCGGCGGCGATATCGGGCGCCGAAAAGCTCGAGCCGAACAGGCCGAAGCGGCCGAACAGTCCGCGCGGCGCGGTGATCAGCTTGAGCTGGGTCTTCGGCCCGAAGCGGCTCTTCAGCACGCTGCGCATGTCGCCGAGCGCATCGACCAGCCCGAGTTCGAGCCCTTTCTTGGCCGTCCAGAACAGGCCGGTGAACAGGTCGGGATCGTCCTTGAGCTTGCTGCCGCGCCTGTCCTTGACGAGGTCGATGAAGGTCTCGTGGACCTCGAGCTGCAGCGCCTTCAGGCGCTCGACGTCTTCCTTCTTTTCCGGTTTGAACGGGTCGAGCACCGCCTTGTTCTGGCCGGCGGTGTGGACGCGGCGCTCGACGCCGATCTTCTTCAACAGCTCCGGAAAGCCGAACGAGGCCGACACCACGCCGATCGAGCCGACGATGGAGGACGGGTCGGCAAAGATCTCGTCGCCGGCAACCGCGATCATGTAGCCGCCCGATGCCGCTACGTCCTCGACGAAAACCAAGACTTTCTTGTTCTTCTCGCTCGCCAGGTCGCGGATGCGCCTGAAGATCAGCCGCGACTGCACCGGTGAACCACCTGGGGAATTGATCGAGATGGCGACCGCCGGCCTTCTCGAAAAGCTGTTTTCCTTCGACGCGCCGGCGGTCGCCATCTC
>NZ_SUEG01000321.1:0-308 GCF_005063415.1 Mesorhizobium sp. | reverse complement strand
TGGCGACCGCCGGCGCGTCGAAGGAAAACAGCTTTTCGAGAAGGCCGGCGGTGGAAGCGAGCGACAGGCTCGGCCGGAACTGGCCGCCGCCGGGCATGATGGTGCCGTGCAGCCGGACGACTGGAATGGTGACGACGGCGGAGCGCCAGGATTTCGGCAGCAGGCGGTTGAAAAGGCGTTTCACGAGGGGGCTGTCTCCGGTCGATTTGCTTAAGGCATGTAGGAATTCGCCGGCCAACGGCAATGCCGTCACCCCGGCAATGAGAATGGATCAGTCTCCGAACAGCGACGCCAGCCCGTTATTGATC
>NZ_SUEG01000320.1 GCF_005063415.1 Mesorhizobium sp. | reverse complement strand
GCGGGACAACGCCAAGGCGGGCAGCTCGGCCAACCCGGCATGATGTCTCCCGGAATGATGGGCCAGGGGAGCCAAGGCATGATGGGCGGCATGCCAATGATGCGCATGCACGGGCACATGATGAAGATCATGTTCGCCATTGCCAACGCGGACAGTGACGGCGCGCTCTCCTTCGAGGAGATTACGATCATCCAAAAGCGAATCTTCGACAAGGTGGATGCCGACAAAGACGGCAAAGTGACGCCCGAGGAGGTTCAGGCATTCATGCGGGAATAGCCGCGCGCTAACCTGATCGCCGCTCGCATGAGGGGCATACGACGACCGCCGCGGCGTGGCTGGCCATGCAAGCTGACCCATGATGGAGTTCGCCAATGCAAAAGGTCCTGATTCCGATTTTCGCCACCGTGGTGAGCGCCGCCCTGACGCTCGCGCCTGGCGCGGTGTCGGCGCAGGCACCGTCAGGCGGCAACAGGTACGATTATGGTCCGGGCATGATGGGGTGGGATGGAGGCTCGGCGATGATTTTTGGTCCGCTGTTCATGATCCTTTTTCTCGGCGTGCTGATCGCAGCCGTGGTCCTTCTCTCCCGTTGGGCCGGTGGACCATGGCAGGGATCAGCGACGCCGCACCATACGCCGTCCGTGCGCACACCGGTCGACATTCTCAAGGAGCGCTTTGCACGCGACGAAATCGACAAAGAGGAGCTCGAGGAGCGGCGCCGGGTGCTCGGCGAATAAGCCGTCCTTGTCGAACGGTAGATGGGTGACGGAAGTCGCTTTCCGACGGAAGCCTGTTCGAAGAACCGTAGAAAGGACACCTGCTGAGTCCTGCTCATCCTGAATGACACGCCTTACGGCACCGAGCGGTGCCACAATAGCACCAGAGCTACCGGGTGAATTGATGGTTGAAGCAGCTTAGACGCGCAGACAAGACAACAAAACGGGAGGAGCGGAAAATGGCACGAGCAACCCCTATGCCGATGTGCCCGATGGCATAGCCGGTACCTGCATCGTTGCCGTTGCGTCCGGCTTCCGCAGGGTCAGGTTGAAGGTGCCTGCAGGCGGCGCTCATGGGCAACTCCGTAATAGCCTGCAGCGGGAGGAGCAATAGGCCATACGGCCCGCGGAAAGACCACTATCAGATAACCTATGTCGTTCCGTGCTCGAATTCGGATGACCGGAGAGGGTCAATCCGAGCGGTACAATGAACGACCGGTTTGGAGAAGCGCCGCGAACGCGAACGGCAGCTCATGGCGGGACTACGATGTCCGGGGTGTCGCCGGCAACGTCTGCTATCGGGCAATAGCAAAGATCACCTCGACGGCCGACATGGGGGCGCTTTGCGGTCCGGCAGCTTTGGGGGGCGACGTCTTTGCCGACGTGGCGGATGGAGCATGTGCGAGATCAAATCTGTAACGGCATGCAGTGTCGTTGCCGCCCTTCAGCCGGCCAGGCTGGATTCTGAGGTCGGCCGGAACACGCGTCGGGCAGTCAGAATTGCTTCGCAGCTCCCATGATTCTTCTGCAGGGCCAAGGTCGCGGTACGCGCCAAGCGTGCGGTGTCGTGCTTCAGGGGCTTACCGCGAAATTTTACCGAAAACCGGTGCGTCGATGCAAGCTGCGCCGGACTGAGGCACCTCTTTGTTTAGCCGGCCGTCTCAAGAAATCGATCAGCGAAGTCGGCGAGGGCGTTCCA
>NZ_SUEG01000031.1:43085-47164 GCF_005063415.1 Mesorhizobium sp. | reverse complement strand
AGAAGTTGAAGGCGCCGCGGATCTTGTAGGATCGCACCGGCGTTAGGTCCTCGCGCTTCAGCAGCACCCGCGCGCCGGTCTTCTTCGACAGATAGTCGTTTTCCTGCAGCGGCGTTTCCGGAAAGATCTCGCGGATCGCGGCAGCGGCGGCAGCGACGTGAGAGGAGAAACTGGTCATGGCAAGAGCACCCCACAGGCTAGCCGAATTCGGTCCCGCTATTGCATATCCGGTCTCGCGAAGCCATTGTCCGGCCACCCCGAAAGGGTGTTCCCAAAACTTCGTTGGCCGTTAGGAGCGTCTGTTCATGCCTGTCGCATCGGTGGCCCAGAAAACCGTTTCGCTGCCGGAGTTCGGCGAGCCGACGGTGATGCCGCTGGTTACGCGCGCCACCTATGAGGCTCGCATAGCGGCACTGGTCGCGCGCGGCGGGTTCGATGCCTTCGTCGTGTATGGCGACCGCGAACATGCGGCCAATGTCGCCTATCTCTGCGGCTACGATCCGCGCTTCGAGGAGACGCTGCTGGTCATCGTTCCCGGCAAGCCGCCGAAACTGCTGGTCGGCAATGAGGGCTGGGGCTATGCCGAGATCTGCGACGGGCCGTACGAGCGCGTGCTCTACCAGACGTTTTCGCTGCCGGCGCAGCCGCGCGACCGCTCGCAGGCGCTGGCCGACATCCTCGTCGATTGCGGCCTGAAGGCCGGCCAGCGCATCGGCGCCATCGGCTGGAAGCCGTTCGGCCCCCGCGATGCCGGTTTTGGCGAAACGACGCTCGACCTGCCGTCCTTCATCGCCGACACGTTGCGCAGCCTTGCCGGCGATAGGGGCGTGATCGTCAACGCGGCTAACCTTTTGATGAACCCCGCCGACGGCCTGCGCGCCATCAATGAGGCCGACCAGCTGGCATCCTTCGAATTTGCCGCGACCTATTCCTCGCAAGGCCTGCGCAACGTCCTGCAAGGCATCGAACCCGGCATGACCGAATTGCAGGCGGCGCGGCTGATGGGCATCAACGGCCTGCCGCAATGCTGCCACCCGATGCTGTCGGCCGGCAAGCGGGCGCCCTATGGCCTGCCAAGCCCGCGTCTTGACGTCATCAAACGCGGCGACCCGATCACCATGGCTTACGGCATCCACGGCTCGCTCAACGCCCGCGCCGGGTTTCTGGTCGAATATGCGGCCGAGCTTCCAAGGGGCATCCAGGACTATGTCGAGAAACTGGTCGCGCCCTATTTCTGCGCCGTCGTCGACTGGTACGAGATGGTCGGCATCGGCGTTCCCGGCGGCGCGTTGTGGCAAGCGGTGCACGAGCGCATCGGCGATCCGTCCTTTGGCGTGTCGCTCAATCCTGGCCATCTTATCCATATCGACGAATGGATGCATTCGCCGGTATTTTCCCGTTCCGACATCAGATTGAAGTCGGGCATGGCCTTGCAGGTCGACATCATCCCGGCGACCGGCACCGATTACTTCACCACAAACATCGAGGACGGCATCGCGCTGGCCGACGAGGCGCTGCGCGAAGAGATCGCAGCGCGCTATCCCGAAGCCTGGCGCCGCATCGAGGCGCGCCGTGCCTTCATGACCGACGTGCTCGGCATAAGGCTGAAGTCGGAAGTGCTGCCGTTTTCCAACATTCCGGCCTTCCTGCCGCCGTTCTGGCTTTCGCGCAACACTGCGATGGCAGTCGCGAGGCGCTGAGCGCATTTCAGCGCCTGCGACTTACTTCTGCCGCACTTCGCCTGTCCGGGAGGTGCGGCGGAGGTGGATGGGCCTTTGGTTAGGCCGGAGTGGAATTGCTTAAGTGCCCTTGAAGACGATTTGCATCATTGTCCTTGCCGCGCTGCTCGCCGGCTGCGGCGGCCGCCAAACCGAGGAACTGCTCGGCAGCGCCATGATGGCGGTGCCGGTGACGGAAATCGCCGGCAATCACTCGATCTTCATCGCCACCACGCGCAAGCGCTCCGACGATCCCAACAAGGTCTTCGACGGCGAGCGCTCGGCGACGCTGAACTATGCCCGCGTCAACGTCACCGTCCCCGGTATCCACAAGACAGGCCAGATCGAGCGACGCTCGCGCGGCAAGTCGGACGATCCGGCTAAATACTTCATGGCTTCCGAGGTCGTCGGCTACGACACCCAGCCGAAATTCTCCAGTGCGCTCAGTGCCGACATCGCGGCGCGCGGCGGCCGCGTCATGGTCTTCGTCCACGGCTACAACACCGGCTTCGACGACGCGGTCTACCGCGTCACCCAGATCACCCATGATTCCGGCTATCCGGGCACACCGGTGCTGTTTTCCTGGGCGTCGGGCGCCAAGACCACCGACTACGTCTACGACAAGGAAAGCGCCAGCGTTGCCCGCGACCAGCTCGAAGTGACGCTGAGAATGCTGGCGCAGACCGGCGCGCGGCGCATCGACATCGTCGCCCATTCGCTGGGAACCTGGGTTACCATGGAGGCGCTGCGCCAGCTCGCCATCACCGGTGACCGCGATCTCGGCGGCAAGCTCGGCGACGTCGTGCTGGCCTCGCCCGACATCGACGTCGACGTATTCAAGAGTCAGATGCGCCGCTACGGCAAGCCGGACAAGCCGTTTATCCTGCTGCTCTCCGACGACGACCGGGCGCTCAGGTTATCGGGCCTGATCGCCGGTGCGCGGCCGCGCGTCGGCGACTACAAGAACGCCGCCGACCTCGCCAGCTATGGCGTGTCGGTCGTCGATCTCTCCAGCGTCAAGGGAGCCGACCGCTTCAACCACACCAAATTCGCCGACAATCCGGAATTGGTGCAGTTGATCGGCCAGAAGCTGCGCGAGGATGACGGGTTTGCCAGCGACCGCGAGGTGACCGACCGGATCGCCTCGGTCGGACAATAGCTGCATTGCGCAGCAGTCGTTGTTGATCATTGCCGCACCATCGGAACAGTTTGAACTGGACCGTACCGGCCTCTGCCTCTATCGAATAGGCCAAGACGTCTCCGGCTCGACGTCGCCTTTGCGGGAGCCCGCGTGACCGTGCCTTCGAAGATCCTTCTCGTCGTTGCGTTCGCGCTCGCGGTTGCCGGCTGCGCCGGCCAGAACACGCACGACCTGCTCAACAAGACGACGATCACCGTGCCTGCTGCCGACATCGCGGCGACGCACAAGATCTTCGTCGCCACGACCCGGCAAAAGGCAACGAAGGAGCCCCGGCAGGTGTTCGACGGCGACCGCTCGCCGACCACCAGCTTTGCCAGCGTCGAGGTGACGGTGCCCAAAATCCACCAGCTCGGCGCCATCGAGCGGGTCAAGGGCTCGGCCAACAGCAATCCGGCGAAGGATTTCACGGCGACCGGCGTCACCTTCTACGAAGGTGCGCCGCAATTCGCCAAGGCGGTCGGCGCCGATATCGCGATGCGCGGCGACCGCGTGCTGTTTTCGTGGGCATCGAGCGGCAAGACGACCGGCTACATCTACGACAAGGAAAGCGCCAATGCGGCGCGCGACGATCTCGAAGCGACGCTGCGCATGCTCGCCAAGAGCCGCGCCAAGAGCATCGACATCATTGCCCATTCGATGGGAACCTGGGTGACCATGGAAGCGTTGCGCCAGCTTGCCATCACCGGCGACCGCGAGCTCGGCGGCAAGCTCGGCTACGTCATCCTGGCTTCGCCCGACATCGACGTCGACGTGTTCAAGAAGCAGATGATCCGCTACGGCAAGCCCGACAAGCCGTTCGCCGTGCTGCTTTCGGGCGACGACCGGGCGCTCAGGCTGTCGACCCTGATCTCCGGCGACAAGCCGCGCGTCGGCGACTATGGCGACGCAGCCGACCTCGCAAGCTACGGCGTCTCGGTGGTCGACCTGACCAAGACCAAGGGCGGCGACCGGCTGAACCACGCCAAGTTCGCCGACAACCCGTTCCTGGTGCAGCTGCTCGGCGACCGCCTGCGCGCCCCGGCCGGCCTTGCCTCCGAAGAAACCGCGCCGGCCCAACTCGACAATCTCGGCCAGGGCCTCGGCAAGGCCGTCGGCTCGGTCGCCGAAATCGTCATCACCACGCCGTTCAAGGTGCTGACCATCGCCACCGGCGGGTGAAG
>NZ_SUEG01000031.1:37990-43076 GCF_005063415.1 Mesorhizobium sp. | reverse complement strand
TCCCCCTCTAGTGGGGAGATCGGCCCCCACTTTCGGCTTTCGTCAATCTCCAACTTTGACAACAATGCGCTGTCGACGAAACTGCCAATCTCCCCCCCTTGAGGGGGGAGATGTCCGGCAGGACAGAGGGGGGCGCTGTCCCTCCAGCGTTCAAAGATTCTTCAAACGAACAAATCGACCTTCTGGAAGGTCGTCACGTCGATCAGGCCGACGTCCGAAATTCTGAGCTCAGGGATGACGACCAGCGCCAGCAGCGAGTGCTGCATGTAGGCGTTGTTGAGCGAGCAGCCCATCTGGCGCATGGCGTCGCTGAGTTTGTCCGCCTTTGCGGCGACGATTTCCGCCCGCTCATCCGACATCAGTCCGGCGATGCGCATTTCGACCAGCGCCAGCTCCTTACCCTTGGAGAACAGCACGACGCCGCCGCCGACCTCACCCAGCCGGTTCACGGCCAGGGCCATGTCCTGCTTGTTGGTGCCGACGACGATGATGTGGTGGGCATCATGCGCCACGCTGGAGGCCATGGCGCAGTCGCTCATATAGCCGAAGCCGGAGACGAAGGCGTTGGTGACGCCGCCGGTGCCCTTGTGGCGCTCGACCAGCGCGATCTGGCAGACATCGTTGCGGCGGTCCATGGCGACCAGCCCGTCCTCGACCGCAAGATCGGCCTCCAGCGCCCGCGTCGGCGCCTGGTTCTCGATGACGCCGATGACGCGCACCCGCACCTCGTTGGCGCCCATGGGTGCGGCGATGTCGAAATCGCCGGCCTTGAGTTTCTTGCCGAGCTTGACGGTGTTCTTCGCCGTCTTCGGATAATCATAGGCCGGAATGTCGATCTCGAGCTTGCCGCCCTTGGCCAGCCTGACGCCGCGGCCATAGACCTCGTCGATGGTCATTTCGGCCAGGTCGGAGACGATCAGCAGGTCGGCCAGCCGTCCCGGCGCGATCGAGCCGATCTCGCGCTCCAGCTTGAAATGCTGGGCGGTGTTGAGCGTCGCCATCTGGATCGCCGTCACCGGCTTCAAGCCCTGGCTGATGGCGTGGCGCACGACCCGGTCCATATGGCCTTCATGCACCAGCGTGCCGGAATGGCTGTCGTCGGTGCACAGGATGAAGTTGCGCGGGTCGAGGCCGCCCTCGGTCACCGCCTTGATCTGCGAGGCCACGTCGTACCAGGCCGAGCCCAACCGCAGCATCGCCTTCATGCCCTGGCGGACGCGGGCGATGGCGTCCTCGGCGCGTGTGCCTTCGTGGTCGTCCTCCGGGCCGCCGGCGACATAGCCATGGAACGGCAGGCCGAGATCGCGCGAGGCATAGTGCCCGCCAACGGTCTTGCCGGCCCTGACCGTCGCCGCGATCTCGCCCGACATCACCGGATCATTGGCGGCGACGCCGGGAAAATTCATCACCTCGCCGAGCCCGATAATGTTCTCCCAGGTCATCGCCTCGGCAACATCGGCGACGGTCAGCTCGGCGCCGGCATGCTCGAGCCCCGGGGCGGAGGGCACGCAGGACGGCATCTGCACGAGCACGTTGACCGGCATGGCGACCGCCTCGTCATGCATCAGCCGCACGCCCGGCAGGCCGAGCACGTTGGCGATCTCATGCGGATCGATGAACATCGAGGTGGTGCCATGCGGGATCACCGCGCGGCAGAATTCCGTCACCGTCACCATGCCGCTCTCGACATGCATATGCGCGTCGCAAAGCCCCGGCACCAGATAGCGGCCGCCGGCATCGACCACCTTGGTGCCCTGGCCGATGGCATGGCCGGCGTTCGGCCCGCAATAGGCAAAACGGCCGCCGGCAATGGCGATGTCTGTGCCGGCGATGATCTCGCCCGAATGAACGTTGACCCAGCGCCCGTTGCGGATGACGAGATCGGCGGGTTTGCGGCCCATGGCAACATCGACCAGATGCGTCGCCATCTCGGCCCAGGGTTTTGGTTTCGTCGCATTGGCGGTCTTCGGCATGGACAAGCTCCTCTTTGCCCGACTGTGCCAAGCCGCGAGGATTTTGACCAGCGAGGAAGTAAGCGCCGACGGCGAAACTGCCGATCTCCCTCCTTGAGGGGGAGATGTCGCCGAAGGCGACAGAGGGGGTCGGGACGTCCTGACGCGAACCGTTACCGCGAACAAAACAGGCCGGCGCTCGACGCGAGACGACCCCCTCTGGCCTGCCGGCCATCTCCCCCTCAAGGAGGGAGATCGATGCCACCACGGCTTTCGCCGATCGCCAACGCCGGGAAGGCAGGACAAAGGCATTTATGCTTTTGTGCCGGCCGCAGCAACTTTGTTCTTGCTTTGTGCCGGCAGCTATGCTATTAATTTGGGTATGGTGCCAATTGGCTCCAAAGACCCGCCTTCCGAGGTGGGTTTTTTGTTTCGGCGCCATTCACGGCAAAATGGCCCAAGTGGAATACGATTCCGTTGCGGCCAATCAGCTTTCGTCTCGTTAGAGGATCCTTCTGAATCGACGGTCGCGGAGTTTGACGCACTCCATCGTTCGAGCCTTCAGCCGGTTCAATCAATTCGATCCCGAACTGTCACTTCTTGCTCGGATCGTCTGCCGGGTTGACGTAGGTGATCTTGAATGGCCCCTCGCCCTGAACCTGGATGATCGTATCGCTTGTCGTCCAGGCGAAGTGATTCATTCCGGCCGGCGCGACGCCGAAGCCGCCAGCAGTCAGTTCGACACCTTTCGCCTCGTCGAGCTTATCGCCCATTCCAATATGGAAATTGCCGGAAAGCACCGTTACGTATTCCGTGGTGGGATGATTATGTGCGGCAATTTTGTAGCCGGCTGGTGTCTTCAACCGCAGCACAAAGGCGCCGTCCTTTGAGGGATCTCCAGCGACAACAGCCATTTCCGCGCCAGCGGGAATGACAGCAGGAGCAGGACCCCATTTGATGTCTTTGGCGTTCATCGGCATGTCATCGGCAAACAGAGGCGCCGTCCCAACAAGCAGCAGTGCCAGGGCAGAGGCAAGCTTGAGCATGACAATCTCCCAGTGTTTGTAGAGGACGGCGTCGAGTACCGGCGCGCCGATCCACTTGCCAATTGGAGTCTATCAGGGCAGAGCGCCCGAACGCATCCTGCGAACGGGGGACACGCATTCGCGGTAGCCGCGGAAGTTGCCGCTAAAAAACATTTCCAGGTGAAACGATTTTGTTTGTATCACTGTAGGTGATCGGCCCTCGCTAGCTTCCAGTGCCAGATTTGTCGACGGCAGAAGACGGCTTGACGGCCTTTGGCTGGCGGCTGAAAAGGGCTGGCCTGCGGACGTGGCGGAATTGGTAGACGCAAGGGACTTAAAATCCCTCGATCTCTGATCGTACGGGTTCGATTCCCGTCGTCCGCACCAGATCTGTCTCGTTTGATACCCTTCGCAACTGGAGACCAGGGCGCTCGACCCGGTCCAGCCCGCCCTCACCTTCCGATCGGGTTCAGCTTCAGGTGCTGGATCAGGATGATGGTCTTGGCGTCGATAATCCGACCGTCGTGGATGCCGGCCAGTGCCTCGTCGAGAGGCATTTCCAAAACCTCGATGTCCTCGCCTTCGTCGTGGGCGCCGCCGCCGTCGGAAATGCGGTCGGCGGGCGAATAGCGGGCGACGAAGAACCAGAGCCGCTCGGTGACGCTGCCGGGGCTCATATAGGGTGAAAACAGCCGCTGCACGTCCTTCAGCCGGTAGCCGAGTTCCTCCTCGGCCTCCTTGCGGATGCAGGTTTCGGGATCGTCTTCGTCGAGCAGGCCGGCGCAGGCCTCGATCAGCGGCTCCTTGTGGCCGGTGACATAGGCAGGGTAGCGGAACTGCCGCACCAGAAGCACTGTCGAGCGGTCGGGATCGAAAGGCAGGATCACCGCGCCGTCGCCGCGATCGTAGGTCTGACGGGTGTGCGTTTCCCATTTGCCGTCGCGCCGGCGGTAGTCGAAGACGGTCTTTTTCAAAACCGCCCATTCGTCGGAAAGGACTTCCTCAGAGCGGATGCGAATGCGATCTTCCATGGTGGACTCCCTGCTGCCGCGGCAAGGCGTAGCCGCGAACGGCGCTCCGTGCAATCCGGCCAGCCATTGGTCCAGAGCACCGGTTCACCCTCTCGTGTCTGGCGCATCTGCAATCGGCTGCATAAATAGCGGCAACCCTTCCCGGAGTTTTTTATGACCTCATCGCTTTTCCAGCCGATCACCCTCGACGGCCTCACCTTCCCCAACCGCATCGCGGTCGCGCCGATGTGCCAATATTCGGCCGAGGACGGCTCGGCCAGCGATTGGCACCTCTATCACTGGATGAACCTGGCAATGTCGGGCGCCGGCATGGTCACCGTCGAGATGACCGAGGTCGAACGGCGCGGCCGCATCTCGCATGGCTGCCTCGGCCTCTATTCCGAAGACAACGAGGCGGCGGCGCGACGCACCCTGGATGCAGCCAAGCGGGTCGCCGCGCCGGGCACGAAATTCGGCACGCAGCTTGCCCATGCCGGCCGCAAGGCCTCCAACCGCAAACCCTGGGAGGGCGGCGGCCCGCTGCACGCCGATCAGGACCCGTGGCCGATCGTGTCGGCCTCGGCGATCGCCTACGACAGCGGCTGGCAGGTGCCGCGGGCGCTGGAGGACGACGAGATCCTGCAAATCATCGAACGCTTCGCCGAAGCGGCACGGCGGGCCGAGCGCGCCGGCTTCGACTTCATCGAGCTGCATGCCGCGCATGGCTATCTGATCTTCCAGTTCCTGTCGCCGCTCTCCAATCGGCGCACCGACCGCTGGGGCGGCTCGCTGGAAAACCGCATGCGTTTCGCCGTCGAGATCGCCAAGGCGGTGAAGAAGGCGGTGCCCAGGCTGATGCTAGGCGCGCGGCTGTCGATCAAGGAATGGGTCGATGGCGGCTTCGACGTCGAGGATGCGATCGAAGTGGCAAAAGCGCTGAAGGAAGCCGGCGTCGCCTATCTCTGCTGCTCGAGCGGCGGCAATTCGCCGTTGCAGAAGCTGCCGTCCGGGCCCGGCTACCAGGTGCATCTGGCCGAAGCGGTGCGCAAGGCCGTCGGCATCCCGACGCGGGCCGTCGGTCTGATCGACGATCCGAAAC
>NZ_SUEG01000031.1:35904-37980 GCF_005063415.1 Mesorhizobium sp. | reverse complement strand
CGCGCCGACATGGTGGCGCTGGCGCGCGCCTTTCTTGCCGATCCGCGCTGGGGCTGGCGCGCCGCGGCCACCTTCGGCGAAAAAATCCACCCGGCGCCGCAGCTTGCCCGCTCGGTGACAACGATGCAGCATTGGATGAAGGCGGCGAACTGACGGCGGGTTCTCACCTCGCTGGGCGGGTATCACAGCTTCGCTTTGATCCTCTGCCGGTGTAGAGTGGCCGGGCCGCGGCTGGGCGCGGCGGGTTGGGGGAGCAGAGACATGTCGTTCAGGGGGATTTCCGTTGCGGCTGCCGCCGCGGTGTTGGCTGGGCTGTCGTTCGCCGCCTCGACGCCGTCCGGGGCGCAATATTGCGAAGGCACGGTGCACGGCCTTTCCAGGCACTACAATCTGGCGACGGGAAGCGGCTTTCTCGCCGTTCGAGCCCGACCGAACTCGTCGTCGCGGATGATCGGGCAATTGTTCAACGGCGACCAAACCGAAATCTTCGACCGCCGCGGAAACTGGTACAAGGTCGATTTCGGCGGCGGCACCGGCTGGGCGAATGCGCGCTGGCTGCGCAACGACTGCAGCTATTGAGCTATTTTAGCCTGAGCTAAAATAGCAGTTGCAACCAAATCGGCCGCTCCGCGTTGGCGGCGATGATGGACAGCAAGCCATTTGAAAAGCCGGTCGTGGTCGAACTCGGCCATGTCGGCAAGTATCGCCATATCCGCAGCGCCCAGGAGGCGGCGGAGTGCCTGATGACGGTCTGGCCACTCAATCGCGGGCCGCGTCATCGTGATGCCCTCGACACTTGCCTAAAAGTGCTGGAAGGTTATCGTTCGACGGCGGATGCGCGCCGGGCACTGATCGAAGCCGCCAGGGAATCGGACGTGCTGGTCGCAGACGACAGGCTGCCAGACGACAGACTGGCCGACGACAAGCTGCATTGAGGCAACGGGCTTTCAACCGGAGGGTTTCATGGCGAAACTGACCTACAAGATCGTCGAGCATGACGGAGGCTGGGCCTACAAGGTCGGCTCGACATTCTCCGAAACGTTCCCCACCCATCAGGACGCGTTGCGTGCCGCCGAGATCGCTTCGGCCGAACAGCAGGTCGCCGGCAACACCGACGGCATCCAGTACGAGGACGCCGACGGCAAATGGCACGACGAGCTCGCAGACGGCCGCGACCGGCCGCAGACCGAGGTTTCGGATTAGGGTGTGTCGATATCCAGGTGATGCCGGCGTGCTTTACAGGTCGGTTTGGTAGCGCTACCGTCTCACATCGCGCGTGAGGGGAGGAGCCTGGGCGCTGTCGCGGGCCAGGCAGGAAAGCGGTTTCCTTCGAAGTCGTTGCAGGAATCAGTCGGGAGGAGATCGATGGCGTCTGTCGCAATCGGCGATGTCTATAAATCATTTGGGACCGTCGAGGTCCTGCACGGGGTCAGCGTCGATATAAACGACGGCGAGTTCGTCACGCTGGTCGGTCCTTCGGGTTGCGGAAAGTCGACCCTGCTCAGGATGATCGCCGGCCTGGAAAAGATCTCGCGCGGCCAGATCGCGATCGGCAAACGTATCGTCAACAACGTTGCGCCAAAGGAGCGCGACGTCGCCATGGTCTTCCAGAACTATGCGCTCTACCCGCATATGACGGTTGCCGAGAACATGGCGTTCTCGCTGATGCTCAAGGGCGTTCCCAAGACGGAGAGCGATGCCGGCGTGCGGCGTGCGGCCGAGATCCTGGGACTGGTGCCGCTGCTCGACCGTTATCCGCGCCAGCTTTCCGGCGGCCAGCGCCAGCGCGTCGCCATGGGCCGGGCGATCGTGCGCGATCCGCAGGTCTTCCTGTTCGACGAGCCGCTGTCCAATCTCGATGCCAAGCTCCGGGTGCAGATGCGCGCCGAGATCAAGGAACTGCACCAGCGCCTGAAAACGACGACGGTCTACGTCACCCACGACCAGATCGAGGCGATGACCATGGCCGACAAGATCGTCGTCATGCATGACGGCATCGTCGAGCAGATCGGGCCGCCGCTCGAACTCTACGACCGGCCGAACAATCTTTTTGTCGCCAGCTTCATCGGCTCGCCC
>NZ_SUEG01000031.1:10881-35894 GCF_005063415.1 Mesorhizobium sp. | reverse complement strand
CCCGCCATGAACATGCTCAGGGGCGAGATCGTAAGCGACGGCTCGCCGTCGTTTCGCGGCGCCGGCGGGATTTCGGTCCCATTGGCGTCTGCACTTTCCATCGGCAATGGTGAGCCGGTCGTGCTGGGGATACGGCCCGAGCATTTACGGCTGTCCGATCAGCAGGGTATTCCGGTCACCGTCGTGGTGGTCGAGCCGACAGGGTCCGAAGTGCAGCTCATCGGCCGCACCGCCGGCGGCGAGGAGATCGTCGCCAATTTCCGGGAACGCCATTCCTTCACGCCGGGCGAAACCATCCGGCTTACGGCCGAGCCAGGCCTCATCCATCTCTTTCACGGCAAAACCGGACAGCGGTTCGAAACACCCATCGAGCAGTAGGACGGCAAGGACAATAAGCAGGAGGAAGCGAGCATGAAATTCACCAGACGCGACGTGATCCGCACCACCGCCGGCGCGGCGGCGGGAGCCTTGGGAAGCCGGCTCATCGGCTCTCCCGCCTTTGCCCAGGAGGGATTGAAGTACAAGCCCGAGGACGGCGCCAAGCTCAGGCTGCTGCGCTGGTCGCCTTTCGTGCAGGGCGACGAGGATCAATGGCTGGCCAACACCAAGCGCTTCACCGAAGCGACTGGCGTCGAGGTCCGCGTCGACAAGGAAAGCTGGGAGGACATCCGCCCCAAGGCGGCGGTCGCCGCCAATGTCGGCTCCGGCCCGGACCTGATGTTCGTCTGGTTCGACGATCCGCACCAATATCCCGACAAGCTGCACGACGTGACGGAACTGGGCGAATATCTCGGCTCGAAATATGGCGGCTGGTACGACGGACCGCACCAATATGCGACACGGCAAGGCAAGTTCCTCGGCCTGCCGCTGGCCACCATCGGCAATGCCATCGTCTATCGCGAAAGCTGGGTGAAGGAGGCCGGCTTCTCCGAGTTTCCGAAGGACACGGCGGGCTTGCTCGAGCTTTGCAAGGCATTGCAGGCGAAGGGGCACCCGGCCGGCTTCACGCACGGCCACGGCGTCGGCGACGGCAATAACTACGCCCACTGGCTGTTGTGGAGCCACGGCGGCAAAATGGTCGACGAGAGCGGCAAGGTGACGATCAACAGCCCCGAGACGCTGAAGGCGATCGAATACGCGCAGGCGCTCTATAAAACCTTCATTCCCGGTACCGAAAGCTGGCTCGACGTCAACAACAACCGCGCCTTCCTTGCCGGCGAATTGAGCGTGATCGCCAATGGCATTTCCGCCTACAACACCGCCAAGATCAACAAGGACAAGGATCCGAAACTGACCGAAATCGCCAAGGACACGCGCACGACCAACCTGCCGATCGGTCCTGTCGGGAAATCCGTCGAGCTGTTCCAGGTGACCACGGCCGTGATCTTCGACTACACGCCCTACCCCAACGCCGCCAAGGCCTACCTGCAGTTCATGTTCGAGGAACCGCAAATGGCCAAGTGGATCACGTCCTCGGCGGGCTATTGCTGCCAGACGCTCAAAGCCTTCGACAACAACCCGGTGTGGACGGCCGATCCGAACAATGCCGCTTACGCCAAGGCCTCGGCGACGCTGCGGCCCAACGGCTATGCCGGCCCGCTCGGCTATGCCTCGGCAGCGACCATGGCCGACTATGTGCTGGTCGACATGTTCGCCAAGGCGGTGACCGGCCAGGCGACGCCGCAAGAAGCGATGGAAGAAGCCGAGAAGCGCGCAAACCGCTACTATCGCGTTTGAGCCGGGTTCAGCCGGGCAGCCATGCTGCCCGGCTTTGGACTGCGTTGCGGCCGCCCGCCGATCAATGAGACCTTAGAGGAGCCGACCCATGGCCGTGACCTCCGCTGCCGCTCAGCCACGCCGGTCGACGCTGTCGCGCATTCTGACGTTCGTGTCTGAAAGTCATAACGCGCTTGGCTTCGGCTTCATGCTGCCGGCGGCGGCACTGCTGCTGGTCTTCCTGACTTATCCGCTCGGGCTCGGCGTCTGGCTCGGCTTCACCGATGCCCGCATCGGCCGCCCCGGCATCTTCATCGGCATCGAGAACTACGAATATCTGTGGGACGACGCCGTCTTCTGGCTCTCCGTCTTCAACACCTTGCTCTACACGATCAGCGCCTCGATCCTGAAATTCGTGCTCGGCCTGTGGCTGGCGCTTATCCTCAACCAGAACCTGCCGTTCAAGTCGTTCTTCCGCGCAATCGTCCTGCTGCCTTGGGTGGTGCCGACGGTGCTGTCGGCGATCGCCTTCTGGTGGATCTACGATTCGCAGTTCTCGATCCTGTCCTGGGCGCTTATGGAAATGGGCCTGATCGACCATCGCATCAATTTCCTCGGCGATCCGGAGAATGCGCGGGCTTCGGTCATCGCCGCCAATGTCTGGCGCGGTATTCCTTTCGTGGCGATAACGCTGCTTGCCGGCCTGCAGACGATTCCGCAGTCGCTCTACGAGGCCGCCACGCTCGACGGCGCCAGCCGCTGGCAATTGTTCCGCTATGTGACGCTGCCGCTGCTGACGCCCATCATCGCCATCACCATGACGTTTTCGGTGCTGTTCACCTTCACCGATTTCCAGCTGATCTATGTGCTGACGCGCGGCGGGCCGGTGAATGCCACGCACCTGATGGCGACGCTGTCGTTCCAGCGCGGCATTTCCGGAGGCCAGCTTGGCGAAGGCGCCGCGATCGCGGTCGCCATGATCCCGTTCCTGCTGGCGGCGATCCTGTTCAGCTACTTTGGCCTGCAACGCCGCAAATGGCAGCAGGGCGGCGGAGATTGACATGACCGCGATCGAAACGAGCAAACGCCCGGAACTCGACGAAGGCGGCATGGGCTACCTGCAGAGTGTGCCGCGCCGCGTGGTGACGGTCTACCTGCCGCTGCTGATATTCGTCATCGTGCTGTTGTTTCCGTTCTACTGGATGACGATCACGGCGGTTAAGCCCAACCTCGAGATGACCGACTACGCCAATTTCAATCCGTTCTGGGTGGTGCATCCGACGCTCGAGCATATCCGCTACCTGCTCTTCGAGACATCCTATCCGGGCTGGCTGCTCAACACGATCATCATCTCGACCGCCGCCACGTTCCTGTCGCTGCTGGCTGCGGTGTTCGCTGCCTATGCGATCGAACGCTTGCGGTTCTCCGGGGCGCGGCAGGTCGGCCTCGCGGTGTTCCTCGCCTATCTCGTACCGCCCTCGATCCTGTTCATTCCGCTCTCGGTGATGGTGTTCAACCTTGGGCTTTACGACACGCCCTTCGCGCTCATCCTCACCTATCCGACCTTCCTGATCCCGTTCTGCACATGGCTGCTGATGGGTTACTTCCGCTCGATCCCGTTCGAGCTGGAAGAATGCGCGCTGATCGACGGGGCAAGCCGCTGGCAGATCCTCACCAAGATCGTGCTGCCGCTGTCGGTGCCGGGCCTGATTTCCGCCGGCATCTTCGCATTCACCCTGTCATGGAACGAGTTCATCTACGCCCTGACCTTCATCCAGTCGTCCGAAAACAAGACTGTGCCGGTCGGCGTGCTCACCGAGCTGGTGCGCTCGGACGTCTATGAATGGGGCGCGCTGATGGCCGGAGCGCTGATCGGCTCGCTGCCGGTGGTGGTGCTCTATTCGTTCTTTGTCGAGCACTATGTTTCATCAATGACCGGAGCCGTGAAGGAATAGCCGACATCGTGATTGGGTTCGGAGTATTCCCGACGGCCGGGATGCCCCGGCGCGGGCCCCTTGCCGGCCGAGGCTGCGGCGGGCTACTTGCCGCAGTATTGATCGTTGACGTTGGTGATGGCGTCGGCGTCGGGGCAGGCCTGCACAGCTTTGCGTGAGGAATGCGCGAGGTCCCGGGAGGGTGTCAGCTGCCGGTGTCGGACTTCGGCGCAAATGCGCGGTCGGCAATGCGTTTGATGAAAGCGACGACCCGTTCCGGCTCGACGAATTGCGGCATGTGGCCAAGCCCCTCGACCGGCTCGAAATCGAGCCCGCTGATCTTTTCCATCACCGGCCAGCCATGGATATCGATGCCCAGCACGATGTCGGAAGCACCAAACAGAATGCCGGCCGGCATGGTGATCTCGCGATAGCGTTGCTCGATGCGGCCAAGATCCTGCTCGATGGCCACGACATCGGTCGACGTTGCGTAGAAATGGCTTGGCCTCAGCCCGCACCAGCCGCCGCCCTCGACCATATAGTCGGCCGGCGTCGCCTGCGGCGCGAAGATGAAGGCCAGCGTGCGCTCTGCGTATTTGAAAGCCGCCGGGATCGCCACCGTATGAGCCATGATCCGGCGCCGCAGCGGCGACTTGACGTATAGCGGGCCGAACTTCTCGCGCGCGTCCAGCTCCAGATGGGTCAGCGGTGCCAGCAAGGCGATGCCGGAAATCGCCTCTGGATGCTCGACAGCCAGCGTCAGCGCGATGGCGCCACCCAGCGAATGGCCGACGACCAGAGGCTTTTCCAGCCCAAGCGCCTCAATAAAGCGCCGCACGATCTCGGCCTGCTCGGGCAGCCGTCCGCTGGCGCCCCCGGCCCGCACCGAATAGCCGGAACCCGGACGATCGAGCGCGATCAGCCGATAGTTCGGGCCGAAGCGTCCGAACAGCCTGTGGCGGAAATGATGAAGCTGCGCGCCAAGGCCGTGCAGGAAGACGATCGGCCGCCCCTCGCCCGTCTCGACATAATGGATGCGGTTGCCGTCGATCTCGATGAATTTACCGCTGGCCGGCACCAGCTTTTCGGCTTTCGCCGCAATCCGCCGCGTCGCCAGCAACGGATAGGCTGCCACGACGAGCGCCAGCAGAAGCAGCGCGCCGGGCAGCCATAGCAGAATCGATACCGGCATGTTCTTGCTCATGGCCCCAAACCGGCACGCAGCATCACCCGCCGAAGGGTTCACTGCAAGAGAGGTGGCACAGGTGGATCCGTCGTTTGGCGGCATTGCCGCCGGCCGTTCGCCGCGCTATCTCAGGCGACCCGTTGCCGGAGCCTGCCATGACCGAAATCGTCACCGCCGCCATGCTCGTCATCGGCGACGAGATTCTGTCCGGCCGCACCAAGGACAAGAACATCGGCCACCTCGCCGACATCATGACGGCGATCGGCATCGACCTGAAGGAAGTGCGCATCGTTGCGGACGAGGAAGACGAGATCGTCGCTGCGGTGAATGCACTGCGCGCTCGCTACAGCTATGTCTTCACCACCGGCGGCATCGGCCCAACGCATGACGACATCACCGCCGATTCCATCGCCAAGGCCTTTGGTGTACCATGCGAATACGACGCCAAGGCCTACGCCCTGCTGGAGGCAAGCTATGCTGCCCGCGGCATCGAATACACCGAAGCGCGCAAGCGCATGGCGCGGATGCCGCGCGGGGCAGACCACATCGACAATCCAGTGTCGGTTGCGCCGGGCTTTCGCATCGGCAACGTCCATGTCATGGCCGGCGTGCCGGCGATTTTCCAGGCGATGCTCGACAATGTCGTGCCGACGTTGCGGGCCGGCACCAAAATGCTCTCGGCAACCGTGGAATGTCCGTTCGGCGAAGGCCTGATCGGCGGGCCGCTGGGCGACATCCAGAAGGCGCATCCGGACACGATCATCGGCTCCTACCCGAAATATGGCGACGGCAAGTTCTGGACGGAACTGGTGGTGCGCGCCCGCAGCCAGCAGGCGCTGGACTCGGCACGCGCCGACGTAGAGGCTATGGTGGCGAGCTTGACCAGGGCAAGCAGGGTGGGCTGATCGGCGGAGTGACGGAACCAAGCATCGCGCAGTGACGTTTGTCACGAGTGGGATCGCCGTAAGAAGTGAGGGATTGCCATGCGCTTCAAGACCATCGTCGCCATATTGCAGAACGAACAGGACGCCGAGCGCGTGCTCGACTGCGCGATCCCGCTGGCCAGCCGGTTCCAGAGCCATCTGATCGGCATCCATGCCGAGGCGCTGCCCGTGCCCTACACCTCGGCCACCGGCTTTCCGGACACCGAGTTCCTGCAGGTTTCGGCCGACATGAACCGGGAGCGGGCCGAGAAGTTGCAGGTCGCCTTTCACAAGCGCGTCGAGAATTCCGGCCTGTCGTTCGAATGGCGCAGCCTCGAGAGTTTTTCCGGCGACAGTGCGCTGACCGGCATCTCGACCGTTCGCACCGCGGACCTGATCATCGCCGCCCAGCGCGAATCGGGCAGCGATCCGAGCGCCGACGTCGACACGCTGGTCTACGACGCCGGCCGGCCGGTGCTGGTGGTGCCGCATTTGGGCCCCCTCGTCACCAGCTTCAAGCATGTGCTGCTCGCCTGGAACGGCAGCAAGGAGGCCGCGCGCGCGGCCTTCGATGCCCTGCCCTTCATCATCGAGGCCGAGAAGACGGACATCATCGTCATCGACCCGCCGGACACGCTCGACGAGGCGCCGGAAACGGCCGGCGCCGAGATCGCCGCCTCGCTGTCCAGGCACGGCGCGACGGTCAGCGTCTCGGTGCTGAGGTCCGGCGGCGCTTCCGTTGACGACATTATCCAGACCAGGGTCGCCGAGTCGGGTGCGGACCTGCTCGTGCTCGGCGCCTACAGCCATTCCTGGCTGCGCCAGCTGCTGTTCGGCGGCGTGACGCGGACGGTGCTGCGCACCGCACCGGTGGCGGCTTTCCTGTCGCGGTAAGTTCCTAGGGACACGGCAGGACAATCGCTTTGCTGCGCCCTTGCCAAGGCCAAGCCTTTCCAGTTAATTCCGCGCGCATTCCATAGTGTCTGCGCGCAATGCGCGCTTTGCGGAGTGCGCGAAAGATGTCCCTGCCCGAAAAAGCCTTCCCGGTCTCCTGGGACCAGTTCCACCGCGATGCGCGCGCGCTCGCCTGGCGGCTTGCCGGCGCCAACAAGGGGCAATGGAAAGCGATCGTCTGCATCACGCGCGGCGGCCTGGTTCCGGCCGCCATCATATCGCGCGAGCTCGGCATCCGCATCATCGAGACGGTCTGCGTCGCCTCCTACCACGATTATACCAGCCAGGGGCAGTTGCAGGTGCTGAAGGAGGTCACGCCGGCGCTGCTCGCCGATGATGGCGCCGGCGTGCTGATCATCGACGACCTCACCGACACCGGCAAGACGGCGGGCATCGTGCGCGCGATGATGCCCAAGGCGCATTTCGCCACCGTCTATGCCAAGCCGAAGGGCAGGCCGATGGTCGACACCTTCGTCACCGAGGTCAGCCAGGACACCTGGATCTATTTTCCCTGGGACATGGGCTTCACCTACCAGAAGCCGATCGCCGACGACCACGCCGGCTGATTCGCGCAAGGTGTTCCCTTCGGAATGCACTGGCGCACACTCTTGAAAAAGTGCCGTCGCGCACGATATTTCCTGAATCTACGCCTCTTGGCGTAGTTAACAAGTCGATATGAAGTTTTTTACTTTCATTGCTTATGATTAGCCGTAAGATTCTCGAGACGGCAAATGATTCTGGGAGCTGGGGCAAGCTTCTCCGATGTGGACGAGGCCAACGACGCATAACCATCTGGCCGAAAGGGTCCGGCGACTCTTCGGTACGGCGCCGTGTCGCCTGCAGGTTGCAGCGCTGCCCTGGCGCGATAGCGGGCACGGCGTCGAGATCATGCTGATCACCAGCCGCGACACCGGCCGCTGGGTGCTTCCCAAGGGCTGGCCGGAAGCAAAGGAGCCGCTTTGCGAAGCGGCGGCGCGTGAGGCTGGGGAAGAGGCCGGGCTGCGCGGCACGATCTCGCATCATGAGGCCGGCCGCTATTTCTATGCCAAAGTGCTGGCGTCCGGCGAGGAAGTGCCGTGCGAGGTGCTGGTGTTCCCGCTGCAGGTCGACAAGGTCGCCGACCGGTGGAAGGAAAAGCGGGCACGCACTCGCAAGTGGGTCAGCGCCGCCGAGGCTGTACGCATGGTCAACGAGCCCGACCTTTGCCAGATCATCGCTCTTTTCGGTGCTGATCCGCATCGATTCAACTGAGTCGGCACATGGCTTCTGAGTCGGCATGGCTCTTCGCTGCGGCGAAGGGCTTTCGAGCGTCGCCGGCACCAGGCTTGTCTCTGCAAAAACGGAAATCAGCGCGCTTCTGTCCCCGTTATCCACATATGTGACACACAAGATGTTGGGGTCATAAAAGCTACGCAAACGAATCCTTGACGCCGCAAAACGAGTCGCCTTTTATAGGCCATGCGCTCCTGTTGAGAGCGCGACCGGAAAAGTTTCGAGGCCGGTCTTTTTCCCGGAATATGTGCGTTTTGATCCGCATTCCCGCCTGTTTACGAGGCTGGCGGAGGCGTGGGATTTTCAAGCCTTGGGTGGCGAAAGGGGAGGATTGTCGGACTTGAATAAATTGTCTGTTAATACTATATTTAGTGTTTGCAGGTAGGTTCGACGCTAGATAATGTGAATTTCCCTCGATCGAGGGCGTTACAAAAAGTTTTCAGTTTTGAGGGACCCACAGGGTCCGTGAGCGCGTCGGACAGCGGCCTCGCAAGAGGTTCGACCGGCAGGGCGGCGGAGACTGTGAAGATGAGAGCCGGGGTTTCGAACGCCGGCAGACGGCGGACATGCGCGTTTCGTCAAGAGGGCAGAAATCCTCTGGGAAAAGCGCTATATGTAGACAAAAGGGACCGGACCAATGCGCATCGAGCGTCGTTTCACCAAGCCAGGACAATCTGCCTATGCGGAGATCGAATTCCGCAAGGCGCTTTCGGAGATCAAGAATCCGGATGGGTCGGTGGTGTTCCGCTTGGACAACATCGACGTGCCGGCGCAGTTCTCCCAGGTTGCCGCCGATATCCTGGCGCAGAAATATTTCCGCAAGGCGGGCGTCCCGGTACGGCTGAAGAAGGTCGAAGAGACGCAAGTCCCCTCCTTCCTGTGGCGCTCCGTCGCCGACGAAGCTGAACTGGCAAAGCTGCCGGAAGCCGAGCGCTACGGTTCCGAGACCGACGCCCGCCAGGTCTTCGACCGGCTTGCCGGTACCTGGACTTATTGGGGCTGGAAGGGCGGCTACTTCAAGTCGGAGGAAGACTCGCGCGCCTTCCGCGACGAGCTCGCCTATATGCTGGCCACCCAGCGCGTCGCGCCGAATTCGCCGCAATGGTTCAACACCGGCCTGCACTGGGCCTATGGCATCGACGGTCCCAGCCAGGGCCATTTCTATGTCGACCCGTTCACCGGCAAGCTGACCAAGTCGAAGTCTTCCTACGAGCATCCGCAGCCGCATGCCTGCTTCATCCAGGGCGTGCAGGACGACCTCGTCAATGAAGGCGGCATCATGGACCTGTGGGTCCGTGAGGCGCGCCTGTTCAAATACGGCTCCGGCACCGGCTCCAATTTCTCATTCCTGCGCGGCGAAGGCGAAAAGCTGTCGGGCGGCGGCCGCTCGTCGGGGCTGATGAGCTTCCTCAAAATCGGCGACCGCGCGGCCGGCGCCATCAAATCGGGCGGCACGACGCGTCGCGCGGCGAAAATGGTCATCGTCGACGCCGACCATCCCGATATCGAGGAATTCATCGACTGGAAGGTCAATGAGGAGCAGAAGGTCGCCTCGCTGGTCACCGGCTCGAAGATCGTCAAGAAGCACCTCGAAGCGATCATGAAGGCCTGCATCAACTGCGAAGGCAACGGCGACGATTGCTTCGACCCGGCGGTCAACACAGCGCTGAAGCGCGAGATCAAGGCGGCCAAGAAGGACGCGGTGCCGGAGAACTATATCTACCGCGTCATCCAGTTCGCCAAGCAGGGCTATACCTCGATGTCGTTCAAGACCTACGACACCGACTGGGATTCCGACGCCTATCTCACCGTCTCCGGCCAGAATTCCAACAATTCGGTGTCGCTGAAGGACGATTTCCTGCGCGCCGTAGAGCAGGACGGCGACTGGCATCTCACCGCCCGCAAGGACGGCAAGGTGCTGAAGACGCTGAAGGCGCGCGATCTCTGGGAAAAGATCGGCTATGCCGCCTGGGCATCGGCCGATCCGGGCCTGCATTTCAACACGACGATGAACGACTGGCACACCTGCGCCTCGGCCGGTGCGATCCGGGCGTCCAACCCGTGCTCGGAATACATGTTCCTCGACGACACCGCCTGCAATCTGGCCTCGATCAACCTTCTGCCCTATCGCAACGCCGACGGCACCATCGACATCGCTGCCTACGAGCACACGGTGCGGCTGTGGACCATGGTGCTGGAAATCTCCGTCATGATGGCGCAGTTCCCGTCGAAGGAGATCGCCAAGCTTTCCTACGAGTACCGCACGCTCGGCCTCGGCTACGCCAACATCGGCGGCCTGCTGATGACCTCCGGCATTCCCTATGATTCCGACGAGGGCCGCGCCATCTGCGCCGCCCTCACCGCCATCATGACCGGCACGGCCTATGCCACCTCGGCTGAAATGGCCGCCGAGCTCGGCGCCTTCCCCGACTATGACCGCAACGCGCAGAACATGCTGCGCGTCATGCGCAACCACCGCCGAGCTGCCTATGGCGAAAGGGACGGCTACGAGAAGCTTGCCGTCAACCCGGTGCCGCTGGTCGCCTCGGACCTCAAGCAGCAGGAGCTTGCCGACCATGCCAAGGCTGCCTGGGACCGCGCCATCGAGCTTGGCGAGGAGCATGGCTACCGCAACGCGCAGGCAACGGTGATCGCGCCGACCGGCACGATCGGCCTGGTGATGGATTGCGATACCACCGGCATCGAGCCCGACTTCGCGCTGGTGAAGTTCAAGAAGCTCGCCGGCGGCGGCTATTTCAAGATCATCAACCGCGCCGTACCGGAAGCGCTGCGCACGCTCGGCTATTCCGAGGCCCAGATCGCCGAGATCGAGGCCTATGCCGTCGGCCACGGCAATCTCAACCAGGCGCCGGGCATCAATCCCGGCTCGCTCAAGGCAAAAGGTTTCACCGACGACAAGATCGCAGCACTCAACGCGGCGTTGAAGTCGGCCTTCGACATCAAGTTCGTCTTCAACCAGTGGACGCTGGGTGTCGACTGGGTGAAGGAGACGTTTGGCTTCACCGACGAGCAGCTCAACGATTTCTCATTCGAGATGCTGCCGGCACTGGGTTTTTCGAAGAAGGACATCGAGGCCGCCAACATCCATGTCTGCGGAGCGATGACGCTGGAAGGCGCGCCGTTCCTGAAGGCCGAACACCTGCCGGTGTTCGACTGCGCCAGCCCGTGCGGCAAGATCGGCAAGCGTTCGCTGTCGATCAACAGCCACATCATGATGATGGCGGCGGCACAGCCGTTCATCTCCGGCGCCATCTCCAAGACCATCAACATGCCGAACGACGCGACGGTGGAAGACGCCAAGGGCGCCTACATGCTGTCGTGGAAGCTGGCGCTGAAGGCCAATGCGCTCTATCGCGACGGCTCGAAGCTGTCGCAGCCGCTCAACGCCTCGCTGCTGTCCGATGGTGAAGAGGACGAGGACGAAGCCGTCGAGCAGCTGATCGCGGCACCCGCCGCGCAGCGCGCCGTGCAGGTGACCGAGAAGATCGTCGAGCGCGTCGTCGAGCGTCTCTACCGCGATCGCGAGAAACTGCCGAACCGCCGCAAGGGCTACACCCAGAAGGCGGTCGTCGGCGGCCACAAAGTCTATCTCAGGACCGGCGAGTTCGACGACGGCCGTATCGGCGAGATCTTCATCGACATGCACAAGGAAGGTGCCGCCTTCCGGGCGATGATGAACAACTTCGCCATCGCCATCTCGCTCGGCCTGCAATATGGCGTGCCGCTCGAGGAATTCGTCGAGGCCTTCACCTTCACCAAATTCGAGCCGGCTGGCATGGTGCAAGGCAATGACGCCATCAAGAACGCCACGTCGATCCTCGACTATGTCTTCCGCGAACTTGCCGTCTCCTATCTCGGCCGCCACGACCTCGCCCATGTCGACCAGTCGGACTTCGACAAGACTGCGCTCGGGCGCGGCATCAACGAAGGCAAGGCAACGCCCTTCTCCAAGGGCCTGACCCGCGGCGCCTCGCCGGTCAAGCTGGTGTCGGGCATGGGTGCCGAGCCCAAGGGTTTTGCCGGTTCGGGCTCCGGAACTCCGGCCCGTACCGCCCCCACCGCCTTCTCCGGCTCCAACGTGCTGACGTTGAAGCCGGCCAGCGACGAAGCCATCGCCTACAAGCGCGACTACGAGGAGCGCGCCAGGGAACTGGTCGAGGACATCGTCTACGCGGAAGCGTCCGACCCGACGGAGCTGTTCACCGACGAGGCGGCGAAAGAGGCAGCCGAAGCCAAAGCCCTTGCCGCCAACCGGCGCCAGCAATCGCTGATGCAGGGCTACACCGGCAACGAATGCTCGGAATGCCACAACTTCACGATGGTGCGGAACGGGACGTGCGAGAAGTGCGACACTTGTGGGGCTACGAGCGGGTGCAGCTGAGATAGCTGGTAGGCAAGTTGATCGCTTAGAGGTGGGTTGACGGCAACCCACCTCTAACGGCCAAAGCAAGCCAATTGCCACCACCCGATCAGGCACGCCCGATGCCTAGCTACTCAAAGCTCGCGACGTTGCTCGTGCGGTCGCTCAAACGCTGTGCTCGGCCCTAACCCAATAAGCTGGTCAGTAGTCCCAGACAGCCGGCACGCAACGAAAGACATCGCCGTCCACCGCCACATGGCAGATAGACGGGAACGGCAGGTGAGTGGCCACCAGCGGCTCGCGGGTCGCCGCCAGCTCCCGCAAAAGATTGATGCGGACGCGGGCCGCCTCCTCGGGGTCGTGTTCGAAGCCGTTGTGCCAGTCGGGTTGGTCGAACCCAACCTGGAACACGGCGTCACCGGCGAAGGTCAGTCGATCGCCGCCGGACGCTAGGCGGACCACGCTGTGCCCGGGGGTGTGGCCACCGGTGAGCGTGACGACTACCCCCGGCGCCACCTCGTGCTCCGTCTCAAACGGCCGCAACTGGCTGTGGTAGTCGTTCACGAACCGCTTGGCCGCCCGCCGCAGCGCATCCGGGAACCCCGTTGGCATGGAGACGCGGGAGAAATCGGGCGACTCCCAGAACTTGAGCTCGGCGGCCGCCACGTGAATCCGCAGATCCGGACGCAGCCGGTCCTTCACCCCGTCGATGAGCAGCCCGCCGATATGGTCCATGTGCATATGGGTAAGCACCACGTCGGTGACTGATGCGAGATCGATGCCGGCGGCCTCCAGTCGCGAGACCAACCGCCCGGCCCTCGGCAAGTGCAAGTCCGGGTCCATCCCCAGCCCGGCGTCCACCAGTATGGTCCGGTCGCCGCTGCGTACGACGACCACGTTCAGCGGCCACTCGAGCACGTCCGGCGGCAGGAACATGTCGTCCAGCCAAGCCTCCCGGAGGGCCGGGTCGACGTTGTATGCCATAACCGGCGCTGGTATCGGCAGCACTCCATCGCTGACCACCAGCACGTCGATGTCGCCGACCTGCAGCGCGTAGCGCGACGGAACCAATTCGGGCTCCGGTCTACCGTTGCTGTGCTTGGCGTTCAGGCTGTCGGCGCAGTGCTGGATCGAGGGGTGTGAAATGTTGTCCAAGCTCATGTTTGTCTCCTGCTGACCAGTCGTGCGGGTTTTTGTTTCTGCCTGCGACATGATGCGCTCCTGTTTTGCGTGATCGAGACGTGTCGGTCACAAGCCACGTCGGGGACGCTATGGGGAAGCGTGTCGGCTATCGAGCTACACCTGAGGATGGGTCAGCCTGTGCTCTCAGTGGACCGCAGCGAGGATTTGGTGGTGAAGAGGCTGGCATGAGGGAGTAGACGCCCTCGCCCACCGAACGGCGCCCTGCGCTCAGCGTTGACTCGAAGCCGTCCTCGATATCCGCGACGATGTGCTCTTTCGAGCAGGAAGGATGTCAGGAGGAGCTGCTATTCAACTACGTCAGTGTAGATGATCGGCCGCTGGCCATAATGACATTTCCAACCGAAGAGGTTGCGCCAGGAACACTGAACAGCATCCTCAAGCATTCCGGTCTGAAGGAGCGATGACATGCGTTACGCGGTGGTGATTGAAAAAGCTGGAAACAATTTTTCCGCCTATGTGCCGGATCTGCCCGGCTGCATCGCCACCGGTGCGACCGTGCCTGAGGTTGAAGCCGAAATTCGCGACGCAATACGCTTTCATATCGAAGGCTTGCGTGCCGATGGACTGGATGTGCCCAAAGGTGTCAGCCTGGCGGAATATGTAGAGGCGTAGAGCCGCCAGCCGAACCAGGGCTGGTAGCTATCACCGCGCGTTTCGCTTCGACGGCACGGCCTGGATCCTAGGGTCTGCGCTCCGCTTCGCGTTCGCTCCGCCCTAGGATGACGAAGACACGGAGGCCGAAGGCCAATCGCCAAGGCCGGTAACCAGCGGGAACATCCCTTTCTTCGTCATCCTAGGGCGGAGCAGGAGCGAAGCGACGTTGCGGAGACCCTAGGATCCATGCCGTGCCCCACGCGGCGCGATGCCGACGATTGAAGCCAAGCACCCGACGACGGTGCTACTCGGCCTCAGCCACCATCTGCCGGCCACCAGTCCAGTCGCGCCACGCCCGCTCATCACCACGGAAGACATTGAGGTCGATGCGGCCTCTTACCCCGTGCGACAGGCCGGAGCCGGAATATTGCCAGAACAGCCATTTGCGGTCGGGATAGACTTTTGACGGGTGCGCGGCCACGGCGCGCAGCCAGAATGGATAATCTGGGAAGGCGCCCCTGAGATTGTCGCGGTAGAAATCGGGCGCGGTGTAGATGATCGGGCGCTGGCCGTAGTAGCGCTCTAGCTTGTCCATGAACACCTGCATCTTCTCCAGCACCTTTTGCCGGGACGGGCGGCGCTTGCAGCTCGATTCGCCGTTCCACTCGACGTCGATCACCGGCGGCAGCGCGCCCTCGACCCTCGGCACGTTGCGGATGAACCAGTCGGCCTGCTCGCCGGCGGTGCGGCACCAGTAGAAGAAATGATAGGCGCCGCGCTTCAGGCCGGCGGCGTCGGCATTGCGCCAGTTCCTGGTAAACATCGGGTCGAGATGATCGCCGCCGTCGGTGGCCTTGATGTAGGCGAAGTTGGCGCCCTGGGCGCGCAGCTTTTGCCAGTTCACATTGCCCTGCCAGCGCGAAACGTCGACGCCGTGAACGGCAAGGCGTCTGGGCGAGGAGGCCCTGCCGAAATTGATCGGCTTGGCATCGCGAAAACCATAGCGCGTGACCGGCTCGGCAAGCATCGCCGGTGCTGCGCGTGTCAGCCGCTTCGGCGGCGACATCAGCGCGATCACCTCGGCCGGCGGTTCGACGTCCTGATCGGGTACGTCCATCGCGACCGGCTGTTCGTCCTGCTCCTGTTCGGCAAAAGCGGGCGCGGCATCAGTTTTCGCCACGGATGCCACCGGCGCGGGTGGCCGTACAACCGAGCTGGTGGTCTCGCTGGACGGCACTTGCAGCGCATCGACGCCGGAGGTCGACGTGCAACCGGCGAGGCACAGCGCTGCGATCGAAAAGATGACGACGCCTGATAACCGCATCTGGACCTGTACGCAAAACACAACAGACCGAAGGCAGGACAACGCCGCCGGACAAACCAAGCTGGATTCCTAACAAGAAACTACCAACAAAGTTTGAATCGAATTGTTAGGGCTTTGCATCGGGACATGGGCCGGACAGAGGGGGGCGCTATCCCTCCAACGTTCGGCCACATCGCTGCCTCGCAATCCCGCTTGACAACTCACTGCATCAGATTAGTCTCCGCTAATCTTACAGTGTAAGGCCATACTTGGGAGGAAGTCATGCAGCCCGCCGCCCTGTCAGAATTGCAGCCCGTCGTCCCGCCGGAGCCACGCTCGCCCGCCATCGGGATCGACGAGATATCTGGCGATCTCAGCCGCACCATCGAACGCGCCGAGGTCGAGGCCTGGCTCGATCTCTATCGCGCCGCCCCGGCAGACTTTGCCGCAAGGCAAGGCTTGGCCATCGCCGAAGATGGCGATCTCGTCTGGACCACCTGCACGACGATCCCGTTCATCCACTTCAACTGCGTCAAGAATTTCGGCGTCGAGAGCGCGGCCACCGAGAGCCGGCTCGACGCGCTTCTGGCGCATTATCGCGACGCCGGCATTCTGAGGCCCTGGTTCTACACCAATCCACATACCGAGCCCGCGACGCTCAGCTGCTGGCTCGAGGCGCGCGGCCTGCAGCGTCAGGGCGGCTGGGAACGCATCTTTCGCGACGCCACGCCATTGCCAGCGGAGCGGCTGTTCCCGACGAAGGATGTCTCGGTCGAGCGGGTGACGCCGGCAACGGCAAGGGAATGGGCGGGGTTCATCGACAGCCAGTACCGGCTGCCGACCTCACCGTGGTTGCTGGCGCTGGCCGGCCGACGCGGCTGGCATCATTACATGCTGCGGCGGGAAGGGGCGGTGGCAGCGGTGCGCTCGATGTTCATCGGTGCCGACGGCATGGCCTGGAGCGGCATCGACGCGCCGGTTCCCGGCATCATGGCGCCGAGCTTCGACCTCGATGCAATGCTCGGCGAAGCGATGGTGCGCGACGGACTTGCGGCCGGCGCAAAACTGTTCGTGGCCGACATCGAGGCGCCGCACGCCGAGCGCGACGGGCCAGCCTACCGCAACTATGCACGCCTCGGCTTCAAGCTTGCTTATTTCCGCAGCCATTACAGCTATTTGCCGGCAAATTCCGGCTGACCGCTTCAATACCCTAGCCGCACAGCCACAGCTTGTGGCAGGTCGTGGCCATCAGGTGGGCCGGCGGTACAAAACGATCGTTGACCGCCACATCATCGTCCGCCCGGCGGACCTTTTCCTCGAGCAGCGTGCGAAGTTCTGCCGGCTGCACGCGGTCGCGCTCCATCACCAGCTTGATCATCGGATCACTCAAGAGCTCGTCCAGGGTGTTGATGCTGTCGTTCATTCCGTCGCCTCCTCGACTGCCGCCCGCACGCAATAGATAGGCAGCAATGATGGCCCGCCAATGACGCTTTGCCGGCTATCTCGTGTCGCTTCGGATTAAATTTTGTTCAGATTTCACCTCAAGCTGGAGGTGGCGCGCCTTCATATTGCGGCAGGCCGTCGACGATCTGCACCCAGGGCTGCTTCGAGGCGGTCCAGATATGCATCTCAGGCCTGAACACCGAGGGATCATCGAGGGAGCCGGTGGTGACACCGATGATGCCGGCGGAATCGCGCCGGGAAAACATCGTCGTGCCGCAACGCGGGCAAAAGCCACGCTTGAGATCGGGCGAGGAATTCACCGTCGCCAACGGCCCGTCGACCGTCACATCGTCGATGCGGAACAGCACGCGCGCGTTGAAGGCGGCACCCAGCGCCTTCTGGCAGAGCCGGCAATGGCAGACGCGCTCATTGATCGGTGCCGCCTCGGCAAGGTAGCGCACCGCACCGCACAAACACCCGCCCTGATATCTTGCCATCGCCCGTGTTCCTTCCCTGCGAGGATAGGCGATAGCTATCGATAGGCGTGGCACCGTCAATTGAAAAGCTTTGATGGCGCCATCTATAGCTGTGATGCGGCCGATGGGCGATTGGCTCGATGCGCCGCGCCAAGGCCTCATCGACGAAATGTCGGCCGTCTCGCGGGAGACGGCCGTCAGACAATTGACTGGGCGTCAGTTCGTTTCGTTGACGACTTCGTCCCAGGTCTTGACCTTGGTCTCGCCATCGAGGAACGGCAGCGCGGCAGCTGTCAGTTCCGGCGCGAAGAACACGTCGTAATGGGTGCGGTTCGGCACGATCGCCAGACGGTTCTGCGACAGGTTCTCGCGCATCCAGCCGGCGTCCTTCAATCCGCCGCCAAGCATCTGGTAGAATTTGATCTCGTGCTCGGGCCGGTACATGTCGCTGTCGCCGAACACCAGCATCACCGGCATTTTCAGTTTCGGCACGTCGGCGGAATAGTCGTAATCCTTGCGCATGTAGGCGCCGAGCTGGTCGAGGAGTTTCGGGAAATCCTCCGGATGCGGCGCAACCGCGACGTAGGACTTGTACATCGGCGTGTCCTTCATCATGTCGGCCATCGCCGCGCCGACCTGTGCCTGCTGGCCACGCATCTCGGCATAGAAGCCGTCCGCGGCGTAGCCGGTGGAGACCAGCACCAGGCGGCGCACCGTTTCGGGATGCTGGACGGCCATGCGGAAGGCGACGCCGCCCCCCAGCGAATAACCCATGACATCGACCTTGTCGTAGCCGAGCGCCTTGACGATCGCCGCCATGTCGTCGCCCATCGCCTCCAGGCTGAGCGGCCGGTCGCCGAGCGCGGTGCGGCCATGGCCCTGCAGGTCGACGCCGATGACGGTGCGGTTTTCGGTAAGTTTTGGCAGAATCGGCGCGAACATGTCGGTCGTGCCGAGACCGCCATGCAGCAGGAGCAGCGGCTCGCCCTTGCCATAGACGGCGTAATAATAGTTCAGGCCGTTGATCGGCAGCAGGCCGGATTTTTCCGGCGTCGGCAGTGTTGCGGTTGCGGTCGTCATGGCGAGCTTGGCCTCCTCTGCATTGATGGTGCCCGGCGCCGCAAAGAGCGCGGCGGCCGAGGCGAAAATGGCAAAAAATACCGATCTGGACATATCAGTCTCCCTCTCCCGTTTGCATCAAAGTCGCTTTGCGACCTGCTCGAGCTGATCGGCGCACTGGCCCCAGCCCTCGTGAAAACCCATTTTCTCGTGCTGTTCGCGGTCGGCGACCGACCAATGCGCAACCCGGGCGATGTAACGGGTCTTGCCCTCGCCCTCGTCCTCGAGTGTCACGATGCCGGTCATGAACGGTTTGGCGGAAGGCTCCCACGCCTTGGTATAGGCATCGGTGAACACGAGCTTCTTGCCCGGCACGACTTCGAGGAAGACGCCGGGGTTCGCAAACTCATTGCCGTCCGGACCGGCCATGACGACCAGGCTGGTGCCGCCGGAGCGAACGTCCATCTCCGCGCGCGGCGTCGTCCACGGCTTCGGCGCGAACCATTGCGTCAGGAGATGCGGCTCGGTCCAGCAGCGATAGACGTTCTCGCGAGGCGCATCGATTATGCGGGCAAGGATCAGCTCGCGGTCCGAGTTGGGGGCGATGTCGAGCTTGGTGGTCATGGTGTTTCCTCACATGTCGGTTTTGGCTTTCGTGTCTAGGACGAACCAACAAGACGCAAGCCGACACGGTCCGCGAGAAAAAATCCGCGGGACCGGAAATTCGAACGACGGAACTGAGTGGCTTCAGTGACGCTTGGCTTGCACCAGATAGGCGTCGATCTCGGTCTCGCCGAGCCACTTGGCCGCTTCCAGCCGATGCAACCCTTCGACGAGGATGTGGCGCTTGCCGTCATGGCGCACCTGGATCGGCATCTTCATGCCGTTTTCCAGAATGTCCTCGGCCAGATGGCGGACGGTTTCGGGATGCAGCGTCTTCTTGCGCGCGGTCGGCACGTAGATGTCGGCGACCTTGACCTTTTGCACTCTCAGCATATCGGCTCCCGTGGCGGACAAGGCCGCGTTTTGTGAGATAGTCTGTTTGGCCGGCAAGGCCAAGGGAACAGCCGACAATAGCTGGCCCGATCGTTTCCAATTGACGCTTGGCCGGCGGATGGCCGAAATGGCGGCCTTCGACCTTAGCGGTGTCCATGAACCATCTGTCGACCGAGTTTCCCGATTTCGGACTGACGCCGGAGCAGCGACGGCAGGCGGTGCGCAGCCATTACTGGGAATGGCCCGGTATGGATGGCGGGCGCGGCGAAATCTGGTGCTACAGCGACCGTTTTTCCTACCGTCCTGGCGACATGGTGGCACTGCATGTCAGTTCGACGGCCGCCAGTTTCGGCATCGCGATTGTCCGCGACGGCTGCGCGGAAGCGACAATGTTCGAGGAGGCCGGTATCGCGGCGCGCTGGCAGCATGCGCCGGATCAATGTTCGGTCGAGGGCTGCGGCTGGGAAGCGTCCTTTGAAGTCCGCATCGGCGACGACTGGCCGTCCGGCGCCTATCGCATCACGCTGACGGCAGATGGCCGGGACGGCAAGCCGATCCGCTGCCACCATCTTTTCATCGTCTCGCCGCAGCCCGGCAAGAAACCCGGCCGCGTGCTGCAGGTCGCGGCCACCGGCACCTGGCTCGCCTACAACACATGGGGCGGTTCCAACCATTACGAAGGCATCACCGGGTCGGCCCGCGACCAGTATGCACGAATGGTGTCGACGCAGCGGCCGTGGTGCCGCGGCTTCGTCGTGCTGTCCAAGGACGCGCCGCGCGTGCCGCTCGAAGTCGCGGTGCCGCCGAAAACCGTGCCGCGCTATCCGCACATGGAATGGGCCTTTGCCACCGGCCATTCGAAGAAATACGCCTCGTCCGGCTGGGCAAGCTACGACAGCCACTTCTTCCGCTTCGCCGAGCGTGCCGGCTACGCCGTCGATCTCGCCAGCCAGCACGATCTGCATTTTTCGCCCGACATCCTCGACGGCTATGACTGCGTCGTCTTCGTGGGCCACGACGAATACTGGACCTGGGAGATGCGCGATGCGGTCGACAACTATGTCGAGCGCGGCGGTCATGCGGCGCGCTTTGCCGGCAATTTCATGTGGCAGACCAGGCTGGAGGACGAAGGCCGCCGGCAGGTCTGCTACAAATACCGCGCTCGCGCCGAGGACCCGGCCTATCGCGGCGGCGATATAAGGCGCGCCACCAATTCCTGGGAAGCGCCGGAAATCGGCCGGCCGGGTGCGGCGACCTTCGGGCTCAACGCAACACGAGGCGTCTATGCCGGCTGGGGTGGCTGCTCGCCGCGCGGCGTGCGCGGCTTTCCGGTCTACCGGCCGGAGCATTGGGCGTTTGCCGGTACCGGCATCTACTATGGCGACCTGCTCGGCGCCGACAGCCACGTCTATGGCTATGAGGTCGATGGGCTCGATTTCGAGATCCGCGGCGGCCTGCCCTACCCCACGCCCGACAGCGGCGCACCGGACGGCCTGCAGGTGCTCGCGGTCGGCATGGCTGCCCAGGTCGAGGAAAGCGCCGACATTGCGTTCGAGGACCAGTTTCTCGGCGACGAGGACGGGCGCTTCACCGCCGAAACGCTGTTCGGCGAGGCAAGCGACGCCAATCTCGACAAGGTCAAACGCGGCAACGGCATGATCGTCAATTTCCCGCGCGGCAAGGGCGAGGTGTTTCACGCCGGAAGCTGCGAATGGGTTGCCGGCCTGCTAAGGCAGGATGCGATGGTCGAGCGTGTTACCAGAAATGTCCTCGACCGCTATCTCGGAAAGTCATGACATGCTGAAGTCCCCTGCCCCGGAAGCCCGCGAAGCCTCGCATCTGTTTTATCTGTCCAGCCTGCGCCGGCCGCTGATCGACCGCGCCGAAGGCATCTACATGTGGACGCAGGACGGCCGCCGCTTCATCGACGGATCGAGCGGCCCGATGGTCGCCAATATCGGCCACTCCAATCGCAACGTGCTCGACGCTATGAAACGGCAGATGGACCGCGCCACCTTCGCCTACCGCCTGCATTTCGAAAACGAACCGGCAGAGGAGCTCGCGCGGCAACTGGCGGCCAAACTCCCCGAGAGCCTCGACCGCATCTTTTTCGTCTCCGGCGGCTCGGAAGCTACAGAATCCTGCATCAAGCTGGCGCGGCAATGGGCGGTTGCCACCGGCCAGCCCAGCCGTTGGAAGGTGATCACGCGCTTTCCCTCCTATCACGGCGGCACGCTGGGTGCGCTCGCCGTCACCGGTGACGAAGCGCTGGCCGAAAATTTTACGCCGATGATGCAGGTCATGCCGACGGTGCCGGCGCCAATCGCCTGGCGCGACCGCGACAATCTTTCGATGGAACAGCGCGGCATCCGCTACGCCGACATGCTGGAGGAAAAGATCCTCGCCGAGGGACCGCAGAGCGTGCTCGCCTTCATCATGGAGCCGGTCGGCGGCGCTGCCACGGCAGCACTGGTCGCGCCGGACAGCTATTATCCGCGCATCCGCGAGATCTGCGATCGCTACGGCATCCTGCTCATCCATGACGAAGTGATGAGCGGTGCCGGCCGCACCGGAAAATTCCTCGGCGGCGACCACTGGAACTGCAAGCCTGACATCGTTGCGCTGTCGAAGGGGCTGGGCTCGGGCTACGCGCCGCTCGGCGCGCTGGCGGCACCGATGCGGCTGGTGCAGCCGTTGCTCGCATCGGGCGGCTTCCAGCACGGCCATACCTATGCCGGCAACCCGCTCGCCTGCGCCGCCGGGCTCGCCGTACTCGGCGAAATGGACCGCCTCGGCCTGATCGCCAACGCGGCTGTCATGGGCGACCTTTTGATGGACGAACTGAAGGGATTGGCGAAGCGGTTTCCGTTCATCGCCGACACCCGCGGCAAGGGCCTGCTCACCGGTGCCGAAATGGTCGCCGACCCAGAAACGCTGAGGCCGATCGAGCCGGCAAAAAAGGCCACCCAGCGCCTGCTCGACCTCGCCTATGAGCGCGGTCTGATCATCTACGGACGCAAGGTCAAGGGCGGTGTCGACGGCGACAATTTCATGGTCGCGCCGCCGATGATCGTCACCGCCGCGCAGATCGGCGAGATCGTATCCATCATCGGCGACTCGCTCGAGGTGCTGGCCGGCGAGCTCGACCTGCCGGTCGAAGGCTGAGGGGCGAACCATGGCGCCGCGAAAAGTCATTATCACCTGCGCCGTCACCGGGTCGGTGCATACGCCGTCGATGTCGCCGCATCTGCCGGTGACGCCGGACCAGATCGCCGCAGACGCGATCGCCGCCGCCGAGGCCGGCGCTTCGATCCTGCATCTTCATGCCCGCGACCCCAAGCATGGGCGGCCTACCGCCGACCCCGAGGTGTTCATGCAGTTCCTGCCGCGCATCAAGCAAGCGACCGACGCAGTGATCAACATCACCACCGGCGGCTCCTCGCTGATGACGCTCGACCAGCGGTTGGCCGCGCCGCTCAGGGCCGCGCCGGAAATGTGCTCGCTCAACATGGGCTCGATGAATTTCGCGCTGTTCCCAATGCTCGAGCGGCCGCGAGAATGGCAGCACGAATGGGAGCCGAAACTGCTCGAGGCCACCCGCGACACGATCTTCAAGAACACCTTTGCCGATATGGAGACGGTGCTGGAAAAGCTTGGGCGCGGCTGCGGCACGCGTTTCGAATTCGAGTGCTACGATGTCGGCCATCTCTATTCGCTTGCGCATTTCCGCGACCGCGGGCTGGTGTCGGGACCATTGTTCATCCAATTCGTGCTCGGCATATTGGGTGGTATCGGCGCCGATCCAGAAAACCTGGTCCACATGAAGCGGATCGCCGACAAACTGTTCGGCGACAGCTATCAGTTTTCGGTGCTGGCCGCCGGACGCCACCAGATGCCGATGATCTCGATTGCGGCGGCGATGGGCGGCAACGTCCGCGTCGGGCTGGAGGACAGCCTCTACGACGGGCGCCAGCTCGCCAAGTCCAATGCCGACCAGGTGCGTCGCATCCGCGGCGTGCTCGAAGGGCTGTCGCTGGACGTCGCAACGCCGGCCGAGGCACGGCAGATGCTGGCGCTCAAGGGCGGCGACCGCGTGGCGTTCTGATGGTTGTGGCCGTGACCAACCCACCGTCAAGCGACATTGTCATCCGCCCCGGCACCAGCGAAGACGTCGAAACCATCCACGCCGCACTCCTACGGCTCGGCGCGCATGTCGGCGCACATCAGGAGATCACCTCGACAGCTCAGGATCTCCGCACCTATGGCTTTGGCGAAAAGCCTGCCTTCTCGACCTTGATCGCCGAAGTCGGCGGCGAATTTGCCGGGCTGTGCCTCTATTTTCCGATCTTCTCGACATGGATGGGCCGGCCCGGCGTCTATGTGCAGGACCTCTATATCGAGGACCGGTTTCGCGGCCGCAGGATCGGCGAGCGCCTGCTGCGGCGGGTCGCGGCGCAATGCCGCAAGGACGGCGGCGTTTACCTCAGGCTGTCCGTCGACACCGACAACGAGACCGCCAAGGCTTTTTACGAACAGTTGGGCATTGCCTGGTCGAGCTACGAGCAGGTGCAAAAGATCGTCGGCGAGGCCTTTTTCGCCTTTGCCGACGCACCGGAGGAGCCAACATGAAAGCCTTCTATGCCGAAGAACAGAAGCGCCACGACCCGAAGGCGTTCCTCTCAAGCGGCGCGCCGCAGCCCAATCCAGAAAAGCCGGAACGGGTCGAGCGATTGTTAGCCGGCGCAAAGGCTGCCGGCTGCACGATCGAACGGCCGCGGGATCACGGGCTCGGCCCGATTGCCGCGGTCCATACGCCGGAATATCTCGATTTCCTCCAGCATATCTTCGCGCGCTGGCAGCGCATCGAGGGCGCCTCGGCCGAGGTCATCCCCAACATCCACCCGATCGCGCGGAACGGCTCCTATCCGGCCTCGGCGGTCGGCCAAGCCGGCTACCACATGGCCGACACCGCCTGCCCAATATCCGGGGAGACGTGGCAGAGCGCGCTTTGGAGCGCCTGGAGCGCGGTTGAAACCGCCGAGGCGGTGATGTCGGGAGCGCCTTCAGCCTATGCGCTGTGCCGTCCGCCCGGCCATCACGCCTTTGCCGATGTCGCCGGCGGCTTCTGCTTCATCAACAATTCGGCGGTCGCCGCACAGGTTCTGCGCAAGCAGGCGCAGCGGGTGGCGATCCTCGATGTCGACCTGCACCACGGCAACGGCACGCAAGGCATCTTCTATGCCCGGCCGGACGTGCTCACCGTGTCGCTGCATGCCGACCCGGTGCGGTTCTATCCGTTTTTCTGGGGCTATGCCGACGAGCGCGGCGAAGGCGCCGGCCTCGGCTACAATCTCAACCTGCCGCTACCGCGCAAATCCGGCGATGCGGCTTTCCTCGAAGCGCTGACGGCAGCGTTCCAGCGCATCAACGCCTTCTCGCCCGATGCGCTTGTGGTGGCGCTGGGGCTAGACGCCTTCGAAGGCGATCCGTTCGGCGGGCTGTCGGTGAGCACGCCTGGTTTTTCGCGCATTGGCGAGTCGATCGCCGGGCTCGGCCTGCCGACGGTCATCGTC
>NZ_SUEG01000031.1:0-10871 GCF_005063415.1 Mesorhizobium sp. | reverse complement strand
GTCATCGTCCAGGAAGGCGGCTATCTCAGCGACGAGCTCGGCGACAATCTCACCGCTTTCCTCACCGGTTTTGGCGGCGCCCACAAGCGATGATCCGCCCGCGAGGCCCGCTCAGGATCGTTCCTGCCTCAGCATGGCGACAACGCGGTGCACGCTCTCCAGCGTCTCGTCGATTTCGGCTGAAGTGTTGTAATGAGCGATGCCGATGCGCACCACGCCCTGCTCGGCCGGAATGCCGAGCTGGTGCACGATCTCCCAGGCGTAGTTGTGGCCGGACCACAGGAAGATGTTTTCCGCATTCATCTGCCGCACGATCGTCTCCGGCACGATGCCTTCGACAGTGAACGATACCGTCGGCACACGCTCATTGATCCGCTTCGGATCAGTGATGCCGTGGATGGTCAGGCCGGCAATATCCGACAGACCGTCGATCAGCCGTTGCGCCAGCGGGTTCTCGTAAGCGATTGAAACTTCGAAGGCTTTGGCGATTTTCCGTCGGCGCGACGCTTGCTCGCCGGCTGCTGCGCCCAACTCGGCAAAATAATCGACAGCCGCCGACAGGCCGGCCATCAATTCAATTTGCGGCGTGCCGAGCTCGAAGCGCTCCGGCAAGGCATTGGACGAGCAGCGGCATTTGTACGGCTGCAGCGCATCGACGACGTCCAGCCTGCCCCACAAAATTCCCATATGCGGGCCGAAGAACTTGTAGGCCGAGCAGATCAGAAAATCGCAGCCGAGGTTTTGGACGTCGATCAGGCCATGCGGCGCAAACTGCACCGCATCGACGTAGACCAGCGCACCAGCCTGCCTGGCGATGCCGGTCAACGCCTTCACCCGGTTGATCGACCCAGTGAGATTGCTGGCATAGTTGAGCGCGACGAGCCGCGTCCTCTCGGAAAGCATCCTGGTGAGTGCTGCCTCCTCGAGCTGCCAGCTCTGCGGGTCGAAAGGCAGCCAGTGCACGACAAGGCTAAGGTCTTCAGCCAGTTGCAGCCAGGGTGAGACGTTGCCCTCATGGTCCATGCGGGTGAGGATGATCTCGTCCCCGGGTTTCATCGTACGGCCAAGCGTTCGCGACATGTGGTAGGTCAACGTCGTCATGTTGGCGCCGATAATGACTTCCTGCGGACTTGCCGCGCCAAGGAAATCCGCCATCGCCAGATGGGCCTCGTCGACAATGTCCTGTGCCGCAATGGTGGTCTCGAAGAAGCCGCCGAGATTGGCATTGGTGGTCAGCAAGCAACGCGATACTGCGTCCGCCACCGCCTGCGGCACCTGCGTGCCGGCAGGATTGTCGAGATAAATGCGCCTGCGGCCCTTGTCGGTCAACGACAAGGCCGGAAATTTCGCGCGCACCGCGTCGATCCGGAAGTCCATGGCTGTTCCCTCCCATTATGACTATCGGACAACCACGTCCCGACGCATCAAGGGCACGGATTGCCGACGCGCTGGTGGATCGCGTCGACGGCTTTCTGCATCTCGCCGGTCCAGACCACGTCGGCGGAAGAGAGCGCCATTTCGAGTTGCGAAATCGTGGTGGCGCCGATGATGTTCGAGGTGACTAGGGGCCGGTTCGAGACATAGGCATTGGCAAACAGCGCCGGCTCCATGCCGAAGGTGCGCGCCAACCGGTTGTATTCGAGCTGCACCTCGGCAGCATTCGGCGTCTCGTAGCGCTGGCCCCGGTTGAACAATTGCGAGCGCGAGCCCTGCGGCCGCGCGCCATGATCGTATTTGCCGGTCAAATAGCCTTGCGCCAGCGGCGAATAGGCAAGCAGCGACACCTGCTCGCGCTCGCAGACTTCGGCAAGGTTCACCTCGAAGGTGCGATTGACGAAATTATAGGCGTTCTGCAGCGAGGCGACGCGCGGGCCGAGGCCCTTGTCGGCTTCGGCAATAAAACGCATGACGCCCCAGGAATTCTCGTTCGACAGGCCGAAATGGCGGATCTTGCCGGCCTTCACCAGTTCACCGAATACGGCAAGCGTCTCAGCGATCGGCGTCTCGCCCTCCGGCACGCCGGCGGCATCGGAGCGTCGCGGTACGGCGCCGATGCGGTTCGGATTGGCGCCCCACGGCACGTCGCGTTCCGGCCAATGGATCTGATAGAGGTCGATGTAATCGGTGTTGAGCCTGGCAAGTGACTTATCAACAGCGTCGAAGACGTCGGCGCGCACCAGCTTCGACGGGCGGTCGCCGCGAAACCAGGTGTTGGCGGTGCGGCCGACCACTTTGGAAGCGAGGATCACCTGGCTGCGGTTGCGCTTCGCCTTCATCCAGTTGCCGATGATTGTCTCGGTGCGGCCCTGCGTCTCCGCCTTGGGCGGGATCGGATAGAGTTCGGCGGTGTCGATGAAATTGACGCCGCGAGCAACCGCCAGATCCATCTGGGCGTGACCGTCCGCCTCGGTGTTCTGCTGGCCCCAGGTCATCGATCCGAGGCAGATCTTCGACACGAAAAGATCGGTCTGGCCGAGACGGCGTTTGTGCATGGAGTTTCTCCGGCGGGAATTTTGCGCGGCTGCGCGAGGAGGAAGCAATAGCATACAGGAAAGCGCCGCCCGCTTCCAAGCCCACCGACGGCAGGTCAGGCGACTTTCCCAGGACGCCGGCGGACGGGGTTCATCCCAGCGGCCAATAAAAAGCCGGACTGCATGTGAATGCAGTCCGGAAGTTCGCCAGGAATGGCGAGGAAAAACCGGCCAAGGGCCGGCACTGAGGCCTACGGTCGAAGCACCGCAGAAGTTTCGCCGGAACAGCCGAATTATGTCAAAAAAGATCAGGGCAGCATGGCTGCCATGCGAATGCTGCACTGCACAATTGTCATGATCTGCCTATATTGACGGCCGTGGAGGTTCAATAAGGGGCTTGAATCATGGGATTCTTCACTGAAATGTTCGCCCGTCCGCGTCCGCGGGAACAGCTGCGCTATCGTGCGGCACTGGCGCTGCTCCATTCGATGAGCAATGCCGATCGCGCCGATATCGGCGTCAAGCCGGCCGATTTCCCGCGCATCGCCCGGGAAATGTCTCTGCGCTAAACAGCGCACCGTGAGATATCCCGCCGCAGCGGGATATCTCACGAGCGGATCTCAACGCAATCCGAGGAAGATCGACTTGCCCAATGGCACGCCGTTGTGGCGCAGGATGTCGTAGGCGGTGGTCAGGTGGAAATAGAAATTGGGCATGGCGGCATGCAGCAGATACTGCATTCCCGGCATCGAAACCTCGCGTCCCGCAAGCCTCAGTTCGACCATCCTGTCATCTGAACCATCGAATTCGGCCGCCGAGAACGTGGCGAGTAGATCGAGCGTCTTGGCAAGGCGCGCCTGCAGATCAGCGAAGCTCGCCTCATTGTCCTCGTATTTTGGCACCTCACGCCTGGCAAGCCGCGACGGCGCGCCCTTGGCGTGATCGGTGGCGATCTGTACCTGCCTTGTCAGCGCAAACATGTCCGGCGCCAGCCTCGCCGTCAGATACACCTGCGGATCGATCTTGCGATCAGCCGCATTTTGCTCGGCAATGTCCAGCACATTGGCTAGTGCCTTCAGCCTCGCCGAAAATACCGGCACGGATGCTTCATACATTGATATGGTCACAAGAAATCTCCACGCGGCCCGACTGCCGACGGCGAGAGGTAGCGCTTTCGCAGGCGATTGTTCAAGCGTCACCACGCCGCCGCAATCGATATGATAGGATTTTTCATCGAGTGGAGGTTTCCGATGAGACGCGCCCTTTTCGCAACGGCCACTTTTATCTCTCTTGCCGTTGCCGGCCAATCGGCGCTCGCCGCAGACGCGCCTTATATCGACGACAGGTCGAATGCCGAAGCGGTCATCCGGTCGCTTTATAGTGCCATCAGCCGGCACGAATTCGCGCGCGCCTGGGACTATTTCGGCGACACCAAGCCGGCCAAGGATTTCAATTCCTTCGTCAAAGGCTATGACGGCACGGACACGGTCGAAGTCAAAACCGGTGGCGTATCCGAAGACGGGGCTGCCGGCAGCATCTACTACAGCGTTCCGGTCGCCATCCGGGCGACGGCCAAGGACGGCAACGAGAATGTCTTTGCCGGCTGCTATACGCTGCGCCAGATCAACGCCTCGATCCAGGAACCGCCATTTCGCGCGATCTTCATCGACAAGGGTGCGCTGAAACCGTCAAAAGCCGATTTCGAGGATGCCGTGCCGGCAAGCTGCGGCGAAGGACCGCCGCCGCCTAAGAAGGACGCAGCGCTTGAGCAGGCCAACAAGGCGTTTGCCGCGACTTATGGCGACCAGTGCGACAAGGATCTTTCGGCGCAGGAGCCGGACATTTTCTCGATCCACTATAAGGACAAGGATGCGGCTGCCAGTGATCCCGAAAGCGAAACCCGGCTTTTCCATTTCGCCTGCTCGGCCGCGGCCTACAACGAAAACTCGATCTATTACATGAGCGACGACGTGCTTGGCGTGAGACAATTGCAGTTCGCCGAACCTGAAATGGACATCCGCTATGAGAACAATGACAGCGACGGCAAATTGCTGGGCATGACCATAGTTGGCTTCCAGACCTCCGGCTGGGCAACTAATTCCGATTACGACGAAGAGACCAAGACGATCACCACCTTCAACAAATGGCGTGGCATCGGCGATGCCTCTTCATCGGGGACCTATCTGTTTCGCAACGGCGATTTTTCCCTGGTCCAGTACGACGTCGACGCGTCTTATGACGGCGAGGAAAATCCGCAGACGGTCGTCGACTACAATACCGCGCCTTAAGGGGCTTTCAACAACATCCAGTTGAGCGTGCCGCGCCAGTCGGTCATGCGGATCGGCGTGCCGTGCGTGCCGGTCTCGAAGCGGACGAAGCGTGTGGGATAGCTCTTCGATTTGGCCAGGATGGAGCGGAAGAAGCCTTCCTGTTTCTCGACCGGAAATACCGGATCCTTGCTGCCTTGGCCGAAGAAGACCGGAACACGGCGCTTGAAGGCCGGGCTGGAGAAGAAACTCTCATCCCACAGCGAGCCGAGCAGCAGCAGCCCGTCGATGCGCCCGCCGGTGTCCTTGCGGGCGGCCAGCTTCCAGCATAACGAGCCGCCCATCGAGCCGCAGGCGACGAAGATTTTTGCGCGCGGCGATTGTTCGGCATAGTGGCCGATCAATGCGGCGATCTGGGTCGCACCAGTGTCGCCGAAATCGGAAAAATCCGGCGACAGATAGAGGCCGCCATTGCCGGCCATCAGGTTCTTGATGCGGTTGAAATTGCCGCCGAAGGTGAAGTCGTCGGCGCCCTGTTTGCGGCTGCCGCCCTGCCCGTGCAGGTAAAGCACGATGATACCCGCACCATCTGTCTTGCCGACGGCAATGTGGCGGACGTCGCCGGCGTCGGTCTTCAGCAAGAGATCCTGCTGCACCTTGCGCACGCCGGTTTCGGTGTATTGCGCGTGCACACGACGCTCCGGCACTTCGTCACGAGCGTTGATGTCGCGCATCTCACGATAATCGATAACCGAATACGCGCCGTTGTTTTCGGATGAGAGCGTCGCCGGATAGGCGAAGAGATCATCCTTGAAGGGTTTGAGTTCGAGAGCGTTGGCGTAGGCGGCGCAAGAGAGCGGCAAAAGAATCGCCATCAGCAGGGCCGGGAGGCCAGAGGGAGGCAAGCGGAACCGGAAGCAGGAACGAAAGGCCATCCCGCAGCCATGCGTTTTTCGGCTTCGGTTTGTCAATCCTGCAGCACGCCGCCGGCGCTTTCCAGCGCCTCGCGCGTGTCGACATCGACGGCTGCCCCTTCGCCGATCTCGACATCGATGACGTCGAGCCCTTCGGCCTCGACCAGATGGCGGGCACCGGTATCGCCTTCGAGGTGAGCGATCGCGGTGAACAGCGAGCGCGGCAGCACCACCGGGTTGCCGCGCCGGCCATCGTGCGAGGCGCGCACCACCGATCGCCATTCGGACTTGAAGAACGCCTCGATCAGCCTGTCGAGGTCGGCCGAGGCGACGCCGGGCATATCGCCGAGGACGATCAAGGCGCCGGTGGCGTCGCCGGAAATCTTGGCGATGCCTGCCTTCAGCGACGAAGACAGGCCCTCGGCGAAATCCGGATTGTCCGCGAAGATCACATCCATGCCCGACAGTGCATCGCGCACGCGCTCGCGCTGGTGGCCGGTGACGACGATGGTGGCCGCGGCTTTCGAACCGATCGCGCGCTCGGCAGTGCGACGGACCAGCGGCTTGCCATCGAACAGCGCCAAGAGCTTGTTCGGCCCGCCCATGCGGCTGGAGCGGCCGGCGGCCAGAAGCACGATCTCGACCTTTGGTTCGGCTTTGGCCGGCAACGGCTCGCGCGGTTGCGGCCGCGTCGGAATTTCCATCAACAGCCCGCCGACGCCCATGCCGGCAATATCCCTGGCGGTCACATCGAGGCCGGCGATCAGCCGGTCGAGCACCCAATCGAAGCCGTTCTCCTTGGGGCTGCGGGCGCAGCCCGGCGCACCGATGATGCGCTTGCCGCCTAGTGTGCCGAGCACCAGCAGATTGCCGGGATCGACCGGCATACCGGCGCGGATGACAGTGCCGCCCGCCCTTTCGATCGCAGCGGGAACGACGTCGCCAAAATCGGCCATCGCCGAAGCGCCGAAGATCACCACCATATCGTTGTCGCGGATCAGCGAGGCCGCAGCCTCGGCGACGGGGATAATTTCATGCGGCGTTCGACGCTCCGCCGTCAGCCTGCCGCCCGAACGCGCCAGGCGTGCTTCGGTGACGCGCAGCGTCTTGTCGAGCACGCTGGGTTTGATGCCGGGCAGCACCGTCTGGATGACGCCGACGCGCACCGGCTGATAGGCGTTGACCGCAAAGATCTCGCCGCCGGCGCAGATCCTTGCCACCGCATCCACCAAAGCGGAGGCGACCGCAAACGGAATGATCTTCACCGTTGCTATCATCTGACCTTTTTCGACCGGCGCATGCTGCGCGAGCGTGGCGATGGTGATCGTCGGATCGACAGCGTTGATAGCGTCGATCATCGCCGCATCGACGGTGAACATGCCGGCAGCCTGCGCGTGGAGGTTGACCCTGCCGGTCGCGGCGGGCTTCGCCTCGATGTTGCGGTGGATCATACATGCGGCGATCTTTTCGGCGGCCGCATCCTCGCCGAGATCATCGGGCGCCAACACCGCCGCGACGACCTCGGAAATGCCAGCGGCCTTCAACAGGGACACATCCCCGGCGCTTAGCCTGTGCGCTTTGCGAAAGCGGCGCTCTCCGGCTGTGGTGGCGTGCGCCAGCACTGCCCCTTCGGCCGCATCGATCGCAACGGGACCAAATTTCACGCGACCGCGCCTTTGGATTCGAGACCGCGGGAGCGAAAGGCGTGGATTGCTTGCGCCAGCACCGCGACGGCGATCTCGGCCGGGCTGGCGGCGCCGATGTCGAGGCCGATTGGGGCATGAATGCGAGCGATCTGGTCGGCGGTCGCCCCTGAAGCCAGCAGGCGTTCCACACGTTTGGCGTGGGTCTTGCGGCTGCCGAGCGCCCCGACATAGAAGCAACCGGCGTCGAGTGCCGCCTTCAGCGCGAAATCGTCGATCTTCGGATCGTGGGTGAGAGCAGCCAGCGCCGTATAGCTATCGAGCGGCTGGCGCTTCAGCACATCCTCCGGCCATTCGGCATGCGGCGCGATGTCGGGAAAGCGGTCGGACGTGGCAAAGGCCGTGCGCGGATCGATGATCTCGACAGGATAGCCGGCGATCCTGGCCATCGGTGCCAGCGCCTGGCTGATGTGGACGGCGCCGATCACCACCAGGCGCGGCTGCGGCAGATGTGCGTTGAGGAAGAACGTCCGCCCCTCAGCTTCGACCGAACCGGAATTGCCCGTGCGAAATGCCTTGGCGATGGCCGCCCCGAGTTCGCCGGCTACCTGGTCGCCCTCGCGCACGACACGGTCGCGGCCGTCGCCGAGGTCGGTGACCAAGATCGCCGCGCGGCGGGCGCGGCGTTCGGCGTTGAGTGTCTTCAGCGCGTAGGGATCCATCCGAAATCAACCCAATCTTTCGACATAGACCTTGATGCGGCCGCCGCAAGACAGGCCGACCTGCCAGGCGGTTTCGTCGGCGACGCCGAATTCCAGCATCTTCGCCTTGCCGCTATCGATAACATCGACCGCCTCGGTGACCACGGCGCCTTCGACGCAGCCGCCCGAGACGGAGCCGTGGAAATTACCTTCGGCGTCGATGACCAGGTGGCTGCCGACGGGACGCGGTGCCGAACCCCAGGTTTCGACCACGGTGGCGATGGCGACGTCCTTGCCGTCCTTCATCCAGCCCTCCGCGATGATCAGCGGGTCGCGGGCTTCATCGAGATAGATACTGTGTTCCATGATTTTCTCCCTGGCAGACATGTGGTTATGCGACGCGCCTCGCGCCAGCCTCGATCCACCTGCGCGGGTCGACCGAACGCACCGAATTTTTATCCAGCGACGCACAGAGATCGGCGAGCGCATCGAGATTGTGCACCGAACGGAATTCGTCGACACGCGGCAGCATCGCCTTGACGCCGCAGGCGCGCGCCTCGAAGCCGTCGAAGCGCAGCAGCGGGTTCAGCCAGATCAGCCGCCGGCAGGATCCATGCAGCCGTTCCATTTCCTCCGACAGGCGTCTCGTCGATCGTCCGCGGCGCCGGACGCTGTTTCAACTCGGTCATTCTGGCTCCGTGGGCGCGGCTATCTAAAGCCTCTACAGAGCGTGATAGCCGCGGTTGTGATAGATCAGCGGCCGCAAATTATCGCCGATGCGCAAACCTGTCACGTTGCCAAAAAGCACACGGTGCGTGGCCAGATCCTTGGTGTCGACCAACTCGCAGTCGAAGACGGCGAGGGCGCCCTTCAACGTCGGTGAACCGGTCGAGATCACATCCCATTCGGCCAGCGCGAAACGCTCCTCGACCGGCAGGCCGGTAATGCCGGAAAAGCCGATCGACAGCGGCTCCTGATCCGAAGCCAGCGTGTTCAGGGCAAATTTGCCGTTTTCCACGAACGGCTCGTTCTTGGGATTTTCACGATTGAGGCAGACCAGAATGGTCGGCGGCGTGTCCGACACCGAGCAGGCCGCGATCACCGTCGCGCCGCGCCTGCCGGCGGGGCCATCGGTGGTGACTACATGCACATGGCCGGCAAAATGGGCCATCGCGTCGCGGTAGGCCTGCGGCCCGATGTCATTCTTCTTCAGCACCGATGATTTCCACTAGTCAGAACCAACCGTTATATATGGCGGGATATTGCATGCCACAAGCGAAGTGCTTGAGCTATATCCTGAATTCCCGTGTTGCGCCAAAGCTGGCCAGCCTTTAGGTCTTGACGGCATTGGCGCCGGCAAAACACGCGATCGGCGCGGAGGAATTCTTCGCTCGCATGCGACCCTGGACAACCACAATAGCGGTGCTGGCCTGGCTCTCGGTCGCCGGTAGTGCGAGTGCCGAGACGCTCTTGGTCGGCGTCGCGGCACCTTTGTCGGGCCCGTCGGCGATCCTCGGCAAACAGATCGAGGCAGGCGCGACAATGGCGGCTGAAGCGAGCGATACCGAGATCAGGATGATCGATGACGCCTGCACGGCCGACGGTGGCGCCGCCGCCGCGCGGGAATTCACCGCGGCCAAGGTCAACGTCGTCGTCGGGTTTTTGTGCACCGACGCAATCGAGGCGGCTCTGCCGATCCTCAAGGATGCCGGCATACCGGTGATCACCGTCGGCGTGCGCACGGAAAGCCTGACCGACCGGCGCGCCAAGACGGGATGGCCAATCTATCGTCTCGGGCCGCGCGGCGACGACGAGCGCAATGCCGTCGCCGCCATCCTCACCCGCCTATGGCAGAACGAGCTGTTCGCCGTCGTCGACGATGGCACCATCTATGGCCGCGAAATGGCCGAGACGTTTCGGGCAGCCGCCGAGCAGGCGGCTCTGAAGCCGGTGTTCGTCGACACGTTCCGGCCGCAGCTCGACAACCAGATCGGCCTGATCGGCCGGCTGAAGAAAGCCGGCGCAACGCATGTCTTTGCCGGCGGCGACGGCGATGATGTCGCCATAATGGGCCGCGACGCCGGCCAGCTCAACACCGGAATGGTGTTTGCCGGCGGCGAAGCGTTGCGTGCGCCGCTGGGCGACGCGCCTTATGCCGCCGGCACGCTGATGATTGCGCCACCCGAATGGGCCGATGTCGCCGATCCCAAGGTGCTGCAAAGCTTTGCCGGACAAAACATCGTGCCGGAAGGTTACACGCTGCCCGCCTATGCCGCGGTCGAGATCGCCAAGGCGGCTTCAGCATTGACGCAAAGCTCCGGCGAGAGGCTGGCCAACGTGCTGACCGCGCATGACTTCCCCACGGTGATCGGACCGATCCGCTTTGACGAAAAAGGTGACCTGACGCAAAATCCTTATCGCGCCTACCGTTTCGACGGCGGCCGTTTCGTGCCGGCGGAGAGCCAATAATGTTCCATACGGGTCCGCGCAATCTCATCACCGACGTGGCCGGCCTGCGTGTCGGCAATGCGGCTCATGCCAAGCTGAAATCCGGTGTGACCACCGTCATCTGCGACGAACCGGCCGTGGCCGGCGTGCAAATCCTGGGCGGTGCGCCGGGCACCCGCGAAACCGACCTGCTCGAGCCGCACAATTCGATCCATGCCATCCATGCCGTGGTGCTTTCGGGCGGCTCGGCTTTTGGCCTTGACGCAGCGTCGGGGGTGCAGGCGTCATTGCGCGAAAGAGGCATCGGCGTCGAGGTCGGCGGCTTTCGGGTGCCGATCGTGCCGGCGGCGATCCTGTTCGACCTGCGCAATGGCGGCGACAAGGATTGGGGCCGGTATCCGCCTTACCGCGACCTTGGCTACGAAGC
>NZ_SUEG01000319.1 GCF_005063415.1 Mesorhizobium sp. | reverse complement strand
CGCCCGGGCGATTGACGACCCAGCGTTTTCCGATGAGGTGCTGGAACAGACACGTGCCTGGATTTACGCAGGGCTTGATCAACAGTCAGCCAGCTAGCCCCTCGTCGCTCACGGTCTCGACGTCGAATACCAGCTGGGCACGTATATCGGTGTGGTCGACCATGCTACTTCAAACGCTCTTCGGTTCCGTGACAAACTTCTGATCGCCGGCGCTGGATCGCGGAAGGAGATGTGGCATGGTGGATTCTGATCGGATCAACAAGCTGATCGCAGCGGTGCCCGCCGCCTTGGCGCTTCGCGCCGGGCTGGACCTTGGCATCTTCACCCAGCTCGGTGGCAGCGCGGTGACCGCTGGAAGCCTTGGGGCCGCGCTGAAAGTCGAGCCCCATCGTCTGTCGCGGCTCCTCTACGCGCTCGCCAGCATCGGTCTCCTCGAAGTCAAGGATGGTCAATTTCGCAACGGAGCCGAAGCGTCAGCCTTCCTCGACGCGTCCAAGCCGACTTATCGCGGCGGCGATCATGCGCTCCTGCGCGAGCTCTGGGGAGCCGACTTGCTGACCGCAGAGTCGCTGCGACAGAACCGGCCGGCTGCGCTGCACGACTTTTCCGAAGCCGGGCCCGAGGCCGCGGCGGCCTTCAGCCGCATGCTCGCACCGGGCGGGGTGATTTTCGGCCGACAACTGGCCCGGGAGATAGACCTCTCGGCGATCGGTTCGGTGATCGACATCGGCGGGGGCCCCGGGACCATTCTCGTCGGACTTCGCGAGCAGTGGCCGCATTTTGCGGCGACATTGATGGAACTGCCAACGGTCGCAGCGGCCGCGCCAGATATCCTGTCAGAATACGGTGCCGACGACGTGGTTGTCGAAGAGGGGGACATAACTGTCGCGCCATCGATCGGTCGGCACGATCTGGCGATCCTGAAGGCCGTCGTCCAGGTCCTTCCGCCGGACCAGGCGCGCAGTTCGATCCTGAACGCGGCGCGTTCCCTCAAACCCGGAGGCGAGATCGCAATTGCGGGGTGGGGTGTCGTCGATGACGACCGCCTTGGCCCGCCTGAGGGTGTCTTTCTGAATCTCACCTTCTTGAACCTCTACCGCCACGGCGAATCGTACACTGAAGGTCAGTATCGCGCGTGGATGACCGAGGCTGGATTCCGGGATATCTCCAGGTCACGCCTGACGGACGGCTCCACGTTGTTTCGTGCGCGCCTCACGGGCTGATCGTGGCTGAACAGTTGGTTTTGGATCTCCGAGGCGCCTCGACCCTATCCGGGCAGCCCTACAACCTTCAGCGTCGAGAGCATTGCTTGTCCTGCGTCAACTCGGAGAGCGCCATATCTCGCGCGGTACGTCCCCGGGGCTGGCCGGCTTGTCGCGCCCTGTCGTGCGTTCCTTCAGCCGCGCGAGGTAGGCGCGGGCGGCTGACCTGTCGCGTGCGTCCTTTCAGCCGCCGTTGAGGGCTTCGTCCAGTGCCGTCGCCTGAGGTAGTTTATCTGTATTGCCCGCAAAGCGTTCATGACACGGATGGGCAAGCGTGACGGATCACCGTCCCCGCGTTGACCTCTGTCTGTCTAGCCTATGGCGTCCTCGAATGGATTGGGTCTGACCAAGGACCGCCTTCGCTTCGCTCAGTCTCGATCGTCTTCCCGCAATGACGGCGCTTCGTTTTCTTCCCCTGGCCGGTCCACCCCACCACCC
>NZ_SUEG01000318.1:321-1711 GCF_005063415.1 Mesorhizobium sp. | reverse complement strand
AGGCCATGATCACCCCGCCATAGAGTTGCTGCGTCAGCACCTGCGCTGAATAGAGGGTATGCGCGTCGGGCACGAAATAGGCGCCAAGCATGCGGCCCTTCACCTCCATGGCGTGCACCAGCGCGTCGACCATGGTGTTCTGCGCCGCAAGGGCTCCCAGCGTCTCGCGCACCTGCGGAAAGTTGATGACGCCATTGGTCTCGGCGATGCGCCGGGCAATGCCGACGAGGAAGCGCATCTTCACCATCAGGCGGATCTGGGCCTGGTAGTTCTGGAAGACATGCGCCGGCGTGGCATGGAACTGCCGTTGGCACATGGCGATGTCCCGGTTGATAAAGACGCGCTCCCAGGGAACTTTCACATCGTCGAAGTAGAGCACGGCATCGTTCTCGTCGAAGCGGCTGGCGAGTGGATTGTCGAAGACACTGACGGCGCTCTCCTCGTAGGATTTGCGAGACAGGATCTTCAGCCCGCCAGCGTTCATCGGCACGGCAAAGGACACTGCATAGGGCTCGTCGCCCTCGCGCAGCGGCTGGATGCAGGTGACGAACACCTCGTTTGCCATGATGCCGCCGGTCGCCAGCATCTTGGCGCCGCGGATCGTCAGGCCTGCGGCGTCCTGGTCGACGACGCCGGCGGTGAGGAAGCGGTCCTGCTGCTCACCCGCGGACTTCGAGCGGTCGGCCTGCGGATTGAGGATGGCATAGGTGAGATAGAGCTCATTATCCCGGGCATAGCGGTAATAGTCGGCAAGTGCCGCGGCGCGCGCCTTGTCATAAGCCTCGAAGACCTCGATCCCCATGAACATGCCAGAAATGCAGGAAGCGACATGGTCCGGGGCGCGACCGAGAAAGCCATAGTGAAGCTCTGTCCAGGCTTCCAGCGCCTTGCGCCGCTCGACGAGGTCGGCATGGCTGCGCGGCAACTGCCAGATGCGGTTGGCCCGCTGCCCACCACTTTCGGGAACCTCGAAGGTCATCAGTTCCCGGTTGTCCTGCCGCGCCTGGAAGTCATACAGCGTGCCGACCGACCGGATCGTCTGGCGGAAGGCTGGATGCGCGGTGACGTCGCCAGCCGCCTGGCCGTTGATATAGACCTGCCTGCCGTCTCTCAGCATCTCGATATGCTGCGCCCCAGTCTTGATCATCTTACCCTCCAAGGTCAGTAGTGCCAAGAAATCAGTAGTGAATGTCGAGTGGCCAGAGCGGCGCCGTGAACTCCGTTGGCTGCAGTGATGCGTAGCGCCCCTTGCCGAAAACCAGCGGCTGTCGATCGGCGAAGGACCGGAAATGCTTCACCCTAGCGATGAACAGCACGTGGTCGCCGGCTTCGTGCCTGGCCCACGGCTCGCAATCGAATAGCGCCGCTACCCCAGGCAGCACCGGGCCGC
>NZ_SUEG01000318.1:0-311 GCF_005063415.1 Mesorhizobium sp. | reverse complement strand
CAAAGCCGCCCTGCTCGAAGCGCATCCCTTCCCACTTGTTGGAAAGCGGCTTGGCGAAGCGGTTGGAAATGTCCTTCTGGTTTTCCGAGAGAACGTTGACCGTGTAACTGGCAGCCTTCTGCCAGAGCGGCAGGCTGGCTGAACGACGATCGATGCTGAACAGGACGAGGGGCGGGTCAAGCGACAACGAGTTGAACGAGCTCATCGTCATGCCGAGTTGCTCGCCATCGGCCAGACAGGTGACGACGCAGACGCCGGTCGGAAACTGTGCCAGCGCCTGCCGGAACGCGCGCACGTCGAAAGCAGTTTCC
>NZ_SUEG01000317.1:301-1721 GCF_005063415.1 Mesorhizobium sp. | reverse complement strand
CTTGGCCAGCGCGTCGGTGGCGGCGTTGGCAAGCCGCCAGTCCGGCTGTTTGGCCACCCAGCGCGAACCGAGCACGATCGCCTCGATCTCCTCATCGGTGAACATCAAGGGCGGCAGCATGAAGCCAGGCCTGAGCACGTAGCCCAGCCCCGCCTCGCCCTCGATCGGCGCGCCCTGCCCCTGCAGCGTGGCGATATCGCGATAGAGCGTGCGGATCGACACACCCATTTCGCCCGCAAGGCTGCGGCCGCTGACCGGCCGGCGATGCCGGCGCAGGATCTGGATCAGGTCGAGCAGGCGTTCGGCGCGGGACATGGATCGCAACCCGGTTTGGATGGATGCCCAATTTGAATGGACGATAATGCGCCTGCGGTTTCGGCGGCAAGCGAGATGATCGCCGACCGGAACGTCTGCGGTCTGACGCCGTTGTCTGGCCATTATGGATATACGCGGTTTTCTGTTGTTCTGGTCGGTTTTGAGCGCCATCGTCGCTGCGCTCAGCCTTGGGCCGTCCTTCGCCCACGTGCTGGAATCGGTGCCGCGGCTGACCAGATGGTCGCCTTCGCTCTGGCGTGAAACCACTGTCTTCAATGCTCAGTTCCAATTCTTCGCGATTGTCGGCGCGCCGCTGGACGCGGCGGCGATCGTCTGTCCGGGCCTCCTCGCCTGGATGCTGCGCAGCGATCGCCCGGTATTCTGGTGGGTCTTGGCGGCCACCGTGCTTTATCTGATGGCCCTCGTGGCGTGGTTTACCCTGGTCAAACCGGCAAACGATGTCCTGGCCACCTGGGTGCCTGGACCGATCCCGGACAATTTCGAAACTATCCGGAGCCGCTGGGAAACCGGCCATATGGTCGTCACCGGCTTCAAGGCCGTTGGTTTCATAGCGCTCGCAATCGGCCTGCTGTCGATCAGGCGCGGCTGATCCGGTTGCACACGTCGGCAGCCCTTTTGTTGCGCCGGTCAATGTGCTGTGGCAGAAGCGGCCAAGCCGCCGTCCGGAGATGCGCCTTCTTGAAACCTTTTCGCGACAAACGCCGCGACAGCCGCCCGTCCGCGAAGGGCGGGGCGGAGCAGCCGCGGCGGCGCGACGCCGGCCTGACCGCCGGTTCGGAGCCTAGACTGCAGGACCGGTCCGAGCCGAAAGCCGCACCGCGCTCTCTATCCCGCCGCGATGGCGCGCTGCCTGCCGAACATCTGCCGCTGATCCTCGAGGTCGGCCCCAATCAGGACTACGCGCTGCTCGACAGCGGCGCCGGAGAAAAACTCGAGCAATACGGCCCCTACCGCATCGTTCGGCCGGAGGGCCAGGCGATCTGGCAAAAGGCTTTGCCGGCCAGGGACTGGGAGCGCGCCGACGCCATTTTCACCGGCGATACCGACGAGGAAGGCATCGGCCGCTGGCGCTTCCCCAAGACGC
>NZ_SUEG01000317.1:0-291 GCF_005063415.1 Mesorhizobium sp. | reverse complement strand
CGCTCGGCGAGACCTGGCCGATGAAGCACGACGGCATCGACTATCTCGGCCGCTTCACGTCGTTTCGCCATGTCGGCGTCTTTCCCGAGCAGGCCTCGCACTGGGACCACATGGCCGGACTGATCGCGGCGGCAAAACGGCCGGTGAAGGTGTTGAACCTGTTCGGTTACACCGGCCTTGCCTCCCTGGTGGCGGCGCGTGCCGGCGCCGAGGTCACGCATGTCGATGCTTCCAAGAAGGCGATCGGCTGGGCGCGCGAGAACCAGGAGATGGCGGGCCTGTCGCAAAAGC
>NZ_SUEG01000316.1:241-1739 GCF_005063415.1 Mesorhizobium sp. | reverse complement strand
ACATTCAGCGGAACCAGCGTTCCTGACCCGAAGCAGTCATTGACCGTTGAAGGCTCAATATCCCGAAAGGGGTAGGAGACCATCATTCCACCCAGGTAGCCGTTCTCGTTGCTGGCCACGATGGACTCCTCCGTGCGGCGCAAATACCATCGATCCAACCAGTGAGGCGATCACTTAATGGCTGATGAACACGTCAAGCGCCGTCTTGCCGCCATCGCTGTGGCCGACGTGGTCGGCTACAGCCGAATGATGGAGGCGGATGAGGCGGGTACGCTGGCGGCACTGAAGGAGCGGCGCAAGGCGATCCTGGAGCCGATCGTTCGCGATCGCGGCGGGCGGATCGTCAAGCTTATGGGCGACGGCGTGCTGATGGAGTTCACCAGCGCGGTGAACGCGGTCGAGGCTGCAGTCGAACTACAGGCCAAAATGGCGGAGGCCAACCAATCCGTCACCGGGCACCGCCGTATATTGCTGCGTATCGGCATCAATCTGGGCGACGTGATCGGTGAGGGCTCGGACATCTATGGCGACGGTGTGAACGTTGCGGCTCGCCTCGAAGCCTTGGCAGAGCCAGGCGGGGTCTGCGTCTCGGCCAAGGTTCATGAGGAATTGCGAGGCAAAGGCAACGCTGCCTTCGAGGACATGGGCGAGGTGGCGCTCAAGAATATCGTCAGACCGGTGCGGGTTTACCGTGTGGAAACGAGTACTGGTCAAGTGGGCGGGCGGGCCGCAACGACGTCTGCTGCCAGGCCATCCATTGCCGTTTTGCCATTCGACAATCTGAGCGGCGATCCCAGTCAACAATACCTTTCGGACGGCATCACGGAGGACATCACCACCGAGTTGTCGCTGTTCAGAAATCTTACCGTCGCGGCGCGTCACGCTTCGTTCCATCTTGCCAGGATGGGCATCAACCCAATGCAGGCCGCCCGCGATCTGGGCGCGAACTACGTCATCGAAGGTAGTGTGCGGAAGGCGGGCGAGCGGATTCGCATTACTGCACAGTTGATCGACGCAAGGACAGGCAACCACGTCTGGGCGGAGCGGTATGATCGCGAATGCCACGACATTTTTGCTGTGCAGGACGAAGTCGTGGCAGCAATCGTGACGACGCTCGAGGGGCGAATGGTGGCCGCTGCTGCTCTTCAGGTGCGAAAGCGGCCAACGTCGAGCTGGACGGCCTATGACTTTTTCCTGCAGGGCCGGGAGCTGGCCGACGCCAACATGGAGAAGGAGGCCGTTCCGCTTTTTTCCCGCGCGACGGCGATCGATCCCGAGTTTGCGCACGCCCACGCCTGGCTGGCGATCGCTCTCCTCGGCCGCTACTGGTTCGACACCGATCCACGAACGCTGCACGAAGCGTCACTTGCCGCACAAAGAGCCATGGAGTTGGACAGCAACGATCCGAAGGTCCACCACGCCAACGGCATGGTCATGGTGTGGCTCCGTGAATACGAACGGGCCGGCGTCCATTTCGACCGCGCCGTCGCTCTCAATC
>NZ_SUEG01000316.1:0-231 GCF_005063415.1 Mesorhizobium sp. | reverse complement strand
AAATTCGCGCGGACCGAGCGAATTGGTTGCGATACGCCGGCCGGCCGGAGGAGGCTCTGGCTTCAATCGACGACGCGCTGAAGAGAACCCCGTTTCCACCACACTGGTTCTGGGTAATTCGCGCCAAAATTTTGTTGGAACTGAGGAGATATGGCGAAGTCGTAGCGGCCTTGGACAACATGCCAAAAAAGGATCACCCCGCTTGGCTCACACTGGCGGCCGCCCATAACC
>NZ_SUEG01000315.1 GCF_005063415.1 Mesorhizobium sp. | reverse complement strand
CGTCTCACTGCCGCGCTGTCCGGAATTCGAAGCCTGGCGCATTGCGACCGCCGACGAACTGCACGTGACGCATCTGCGCATCCTTCGGGTACTCGTCGACCGTTTAGCGGATGAGCCGGCGCGGGCGCTTCCGTTCGCCCATGTCCTGCACGGGTTGGAGCCCAGAGACGAGGCTCTTCGAGCCGACATCCGTCGGCTGAGCGAGGCAGCACGGCAATCCGCCATGGTCCAGAGCCGGGCTTCGACAACCGACCCCGAGGCCGCTCCCACCGGCGAGACCGTCACTCCGCAGGTTTGGCCGGCGGCGGAGATACAGCTCCGCCCCGCGCCGGAGCGGGTCCTTGCGCAGGAGATCCGCCGGTGCACGACGCCAGATGGCGCGCGCCTGGCCTATTCCTTGAGTGGTCAAGGTCCCCCTTTGGTCAGGGCCGCGCACTGGATGTCCCATCTCGAGCTCGAATGGGACAGTCCGGTGTGGAAGCATTGGATTGAGGGCCTCTCGGCGCACTACCAGCTGATACGCTACGACCAGCGCGGCAACGGTTTGTCGGACCGATATCCCGCCGACCTATCCTTCGAAGCCATGGTCGCCGACCTGGAGAGCATCATCGATGCGGCCGGTCTGCGCCGCGTCTCCCTGCTTGGCATTTCCCAGGGATGCGCCGTTTCGATAGCCTATGCCGTCCGGCATCCCGAGCGCGTGGCCGGGATGGTGCTGTATGGCGGATTTACCAAAGGCTGGCGCAAACGGGGCAATGAGCGCGAAATAGCGCGCCGCGAAGCGATGGGAGCGCTGATACAGGAAGGCTGGGGCCAAGACGACCCGGTGTTCCGGCAGATGTTCACTTCCCTCTTCATTCCGCAAGCAACGCCGGAACAGAGGAATTGGTATAACGAGCTGCAACGCAATACCGTCTCGCCCGAGATTGCCCATCGCATCTTCGAGGAAGGCGCCGTCATCGACGTGGACGAGCTGTTACCGCGGGTCCGCGTTCCGACTCTGGTGATGCATGCCACGGGGGACGCAGTCATTCCGTTCGATCATGGCCAGGCGATGGCTGGCAAAATCCCCGGCGCACGTTTCGTCGCGCTCGACAGCGTCAACCATGTGCTGCTTGGCCATGAACCGGCATTTGCGACCTTCGTGGACGAAACGCGTCGTTTCCTTGCCGACCCTGAACAGACGCAGCAATTGGCCGGCCCTCCGGCGTCCTTGGGAATCAACCGCTCTCGGCAGTACATCACCGTACTCGCCGCGGAAGTGGTCAGTCCCCTGCATCTCCTCGAAACGGAAGATCCGGAAGAGGCGATCCGCGAATTCCAGCCCGTCGAGGATCGGGTGATACAGGTCGTGGAGAGCCACGGCGGCGTCGTCACGTCGGCTGCTGACGGGACAATCACCGCAGCATTCGGCCTAGCTCGCGCCACCGAGGATCACGCTTATCTTGCATGCCGCGCCGCGCTTGCGGCCAAGCTGGCGGTGGAGGAGCTTTCCCAGGGCGGGATCCAGTTGAGGGCCGGAATAGACACCGGCGAGGTGATCGTACGGCAGCAATGGACGACCGAAGCCAGCAAGGTTGAACTGGCTGGAGCCGCGCCGCGTGCGGCCAACCGGCTGATGCGTGCCTTGCACCGTGCGACGATCGCCGCGACAGAGCGTGATTTTCGCCCAACAGCTCGTAAATGCGTTCGTCGCGGCCAAGGTGCGGATGCTCCGAATGCGCTAAGCGGTGCATCTGCACATAGCCTCCGGCGGCTGCGCGCGCCCGGCCTGTCG
>NZ_SUEG01000314.1 GCF_005063415.1 Mesorhizobium sp. | reverse complement strand
GCGCAGTTGTCGCGATGCCGGGGTGAAAGATAGGCATTCACATAAGCGTGGCCAGCAAAGGGACTTTCACGAAGCTCACTTTCCCAAGCGGTCTTGGCGCCCCAAGTGACCAGCCTCACACTCAATCTCGCTTCAATACGAAATCAAATTCCGCCTTCCATTTGACGTTGCCATCCCGAACTGGAACGAAATCGACGATAAGCGAGTCCTTCACACCGAACACCGCATCGGACTCGATATAGCGGTCGCCGGCCACGAAAATATGCGTGCACACGCGGTCATATCCGGGAGCACCGCACAGGAAATGCATGTGCGCCGGCCTGTAAGGATGGCGCCCTAGCTTATCGAGCATCTGGCCAACGGGTCCATCGTCGGGGATCGGATAGGAGACAGGCTTAATGCCGCGGAAGAAGTAGCGACCGTCCGCCCCCGTCCGAAAGATGCCGCGATTGTTAAAGGGTGGTTGGATGTCTGGCTGCTGAACATCGTAAAACCCCTCTTCATTGTCAGACCACACATCAATGTAAGCGTCGGCAATGGGCTGTCCGTCTAGGCCGAGAACACGCCCTTCATACAAGCAAAGCTCTCCCAGACCATCTAGGTTAATGCTGTCGCCCATCTGCCTTTCGGGCGCGCCGTCGACATGGAATGGGCCGTATACCGTGCTCTCCGTCGCACCGCTCGGCCTCCGGTGATTGATCGCGTCAACCAGCATGGAAACCCCGAGCACATCGGAAAGCAAAATGAACTCTTGCCGCGATTGACTGCAGATCTGACCGGTCCGCGTGAGGAATTCGATGGCAATGCCCCATTCCTCTTCCGTTGGTTCGACGTCTTTGATGAAGGCATGCAGATGCGCGACGAGGGACCCCATAACCTGGCGCAGGCGCGGGGTGGTGTTGTTGCCCATGCGCGCGTTGACTGTTTCGGCCGAGTTGTGTTCGTTTAGATACTTCGCCATCTTGACTCTTCCCATTTGCGCGCTTGCTCGTTGGTCCACCAAGTCAGACAGTTCCCCCCAATGATGCTTCCAACTGCGCAAGCTCTTGTCCGCCTGCCATCAAATTTTGCAGCTCCTCGGCACTGATATGACCGCGGTCCGCTGTCCCCAAGGTCTTGCCCCGATTGAGAACCGTAAAGCGGTCACCGACTGCTAGCGCGTGCCGGACATTATGCGTGATGAACACGACGCCGATGCCCTTCTTTCGGACGTGGTCGATGGTCGTGAGGACATTGGCCGTCTGCCGGACCCCAAGGGCTGATGTGGGCTCATCCAATATGAGAACCTTCGCACCGAAGTAGACCGCGCGCGCGATGGCAACAGTTTGGCGCTCACCGCCCGAAAGGGTCCCCACTGCCTGGCTGGGCTCGCGCAGGTTGATGCCCATATGCCGCATTTCCTGCATGGTGATCGCGTCGGCCGTCTCGAGATCAAAACGGCGGAAAGGCCAGATGCCCTTCTGGGGCTCTCTGCGCATCCAGAAGTTTCGCGCAACGCTCATCAAGGGGATCATCGCGAGGTCCTGATAGACCGTTGCGATGCCCCCCGCCATCGCGTCTCGAGGAGTGGTGAAGTAGGCGACTTGCCCACCGACTCTTATTTCCCCTTGGGAAGGCACATGCACGCCGGACATAGTCTTGATCAAAGTCGACTTGCCTGCGCCGTTGTCGCCAAGGAGGCAATGGCACTCGCCGGCCTGCACGTCGAAAGAGATTCCAGACAAGGCTATGATGTGACCAAACTGCTTGCGAATGTCGACCATTTCGAGGATCGGGGCAGCCATCACTTCTCTCCCGTGATCATTCGGCGGACGTAGGTATTGGCCAGAACTGCGGCGAGCAGAATGCTCCCTAGGAA
>NZ_SUEG01000313.1 GCF_005063415.1 Mesorhizobium sp. | reverse complement strand
GTGCACTGGCACGCAATCCATTCGAATTGGGACCGTTGCTGCTGTTTGCCCTGCTCTTTGCGATCGTCGCAACCGCGAGCGCTGCATTGGCTGCTCAATTCGGCGGACGCGGTTTGCTGGCGAGCTCGACGCTTGCAGGCACGTTCGATGTCGACGTCTCGGTGCTCAGCGCGTTGCGCCTGGTCAAGCAATCGATCTCCATCGAAACGGTGGGCCAGGCGGTGCTCGCGGCGCTGGCAGCAAACGCAATCGGTCGCCTGTCGCTCGCGGCATTTGCCGGCCCGTTCAGGTTTTGGTTGCCGCTGGCCGGCGCAACCCTGGGCGCTGCGTTCACCGGCTATTGCGCCATGCTGCTGCTGCCGACCTTCTGATACGCAGGACCACCAAGCTACTTTGATGCGGATCAAGGCCAAGTCTGGTCGCGGCGCTATGAAAGGCCATCCAAGGAGTTTGCCATGACCAAGCTGAATGACCTCACCGCGAAATTTCGCCATGTCCGGCTGCTGCTTGCCCGTGAAAAGGGCCATCCGGAAGGTGACCGCGAGGAGGGCTATGACGTGCTTGCTCCATTGAACCGTGACGGTCGGATCGACCCGGACGAGTGGAAGCAGCATAGGGCCGCATGCCGCGTTCGCCGTTTCCGCACCGGTGAAGAAGATCTGATCGGCCGGCTCCGTCGCAAGCCTGGCGGACAGTGGTATTTCGACTATGCCGACGGTGACCGCGACGATGAGATCGGTTTCCATCTGGGCGACGAGCGCTTCGTGACAGGAGAATACGTGTCGATCGCGCGCAACGGCACCATGCACACCTATCAGGTGGCGCGGGTCGAACGGCCCTAAGACAGGGCGCCTTGGGGCATGAAAGTATGTCGCGACGCATCCTGATTGTGGTTGGTCATCCCGATCCGTCCCCGGACCGGCTTTGTCGCGGCCTTGCGAAGGCCTATGGCGAGGGTGCGGAAAAGGCAGGCCACGCCGTCCGCCGGGTCGATCTCGCGACAATCGACTTTCCGATGCTGCGCACCATGCAGGAATTCGAGCACGGCGCGGTTCCCGACAGCCTGAAGGAGGCCGCCGAGGCGATCCTCTGGGCAGAGCACATTGTCTTTGTCTTTCCGCTTTGGCTCGGCACAATGCCGGCGCTGCTCAAGGGCTTTCTGGAGCAGGTCATGCGGCCGGGAACTGCCTTTGCCTACCCGGACAAGGCTGGGAGCTTGCCCAGGACATTGCTTCGCGGCCGCTCCGCGCGCGTCGTGGTGACGATGGGCATGCCGTCCTTTGTCTACCGGCTTTGGTTCCTCAGCCACGGCATCGCCGGCATGCGGCGCAGCGTTCTGCGTTTTGCCGGCATCAGTCCGGTGCGCGAGACCTTGTTTGGCATGGTTGCCGGCAGCAGTGACGCGACCCGGGCGAAATGGATCGGGCAGATGCGCAAACTCGGTCAACTGGCCAGATAGCGTCCGTTGAGCGTTGTCACGGGACCAGGACGGCTGCGCCCCGGCGCCTCATGGACGAGCAGAAGATCGATCTTCTGGCACTCGGCGAGAAGGCCGAGACGCTCAAGGGTGAAGGTCGCACCGTCATCCATGTCGCACGGTCCGGCAAGCTGCTAGGGCTGATCGCAATCGCAGATACGCCGCGCCCGACGGCCATCGCAACGATTGCCAAATTGCACGACCAGGGCGTTCGCGTGGCCATGCTCACCGGTGATAACGCCGGCACCGCCAAGCGCATCGCGGACGTGCTCGGCATTGACATCGTCCTCGCAGACGTGCTGCCAGGGCAGAAGGCAGAAAAGATCAAGGAGCTGCAGGGGCAAGGCCTGAAGGTCGGCATGGTCGGCGATGGCGTCAACGATGCGCCAGCCCTGACG
>NZ_SUEG01000312.1 GCF_005063415.1 Mesorhizobium sp. | reverse complement strand
GGCCGGCGGCCGCGGCTGGCAAGGATGGTAGTCAGCGCGACCGGACGAAAATCCCAGCTGTCGACGCCGACGTCATACTGACGTGTGACCGGGGTCAGCCGGCCGTGCGAATGGCCATGCAGGTCGATCGATTTGCTGCCGATCTGGTTCCAGGTGCGAAAAGGGTAGTGGCAAAGGATCAGCAGGCTGCCGTCGAGCGTCAGCTCCTTATAGTGTTGCGTGCTCGCCCAACCCGTGGCGTCGATGGTGGCCGCAACATCGTTGTTGCCGATGATCAAATGCTTTCTGCCATGAAGAGACGACAGCAGCGACGACACGAACGCGGCCGATCCCCTGGCGAAATCGCCGAGATGCCAGACCTCGTCGTCCGGCCCGACAGTCTCGTTCCAGAACGCAATGAGCGCCCGGTCATGTTCCGCCAGCGAGCCGAACGGACGGCGATCGATGCGCAAAATGCGCGGGTCGCTGAAATGCGTGTCGGCGGTGAAGTAGATCATGCGCTGGAGCCTGCTATCGAACTGCCGCGCATCTGGGCGCGTGGCGCACCTAGTCCATCTCGCTCTCCCCGATGCCTGCTCAACCCGCTCGATCGCCGGTTGTTCCTGTAGGCAAGCCTGGGCGGAACTTTGAAACGGGGGAACTTTGAAATGAGACGCAGGTTAGGATGCTTGAAGCCGATGCTCTGAAAGGACCTCGACGATGACCGACGCAGCACCTCTTGGGCGAAGCCCGGCTCAAGCGCGGGGCGATATCGACGCCGGGCGCGAAGGGGATAAGACCGCGGGCATCGATCCGGCTGCGGCTCCCATGGAGACCGACGCGGAATCAGCCGGCAACACTCCGCCGAAGAGCCCTGCTCCGCGCCATGAAACGCCGAAGTTTACCAACCAGGCGAGCTATGCCAATGCGATGCGCCCGCTGAAGGACGAGCCCGACGTCCAACCGCGCAGATACGGGCCAGTCCTGGTGATTGCCGCCATCGTCGTGCTGGCCGCGGCAGTTTTCATCGGCGCAGCCATGCTGCGCTGAATATCGCAGATCCGAGAGCAGTGGCTGGACATTTTGTGTCCGGTCGGGAACTTGCTGACGCACCAGGTTCAGGCGCGATCGAGTCTGCTGCACATTGACCACGACCCATCAATTCTTTGCCCGTGACGCCACCATCGTGGCGCGCGACATGATTGGCGCCTCGCTGTTTTTGCACGGCGTTGGCGGCATCATCGTCGAGACCGAGGCCTATCGTCCGGATGACCCGGCTTCGCATGCTTTCGGTGGCCGGACGGTGCGCAATGGCGCAATGTTCGGCGCCCCGGGCAGCGCCTATGTCTATCGCTCCTATGGCCTGCACTGGTGCCTCAACGCCGTCTGCCTGCCCGGCAGTGCCGTGCTTGTCCGCGCAATCGAACCGCAATCCGGGCTGGACGTGATGCGGGCCAATCGCGGCGTTGACGATGTCCGGCTGCTTTGTTCGGGACCAGGTCGCCTTTGCCAGGCGCTGGCAATCGATAAGTCTCATGACGGGCTGCCGCTGGACGTGCCGCCATTCGAATTCAGCCAGCCGGGCGACGCCAGCGCCATTCTTTCCGGATCGGCATTTCCAAGGCTGTCGATGCGGAGTGGCGGTTCGGCCTTCGTGGCTCGGATTATTTGAGCCGCAAGTTCTGACGCTGCGGCAGCGGCAGAGCAGCTGCCTGGCATCACTCGTCGGGTTTGCCGAGATGCATAGGCGTCCTCTGTTGGCGGGCTTCGCTGGTCACCTCGTCGGCTCCGGCAGGTGAAATCCCTCGCAACGCCTTCGCGGCTTCGATCAGGCGCCCGCGATCATTGCCGAAGCTCTTGATCAGCTGGCGGACCTGGTCGGCGGTGATGCCGTTCTGTTGGGCAAAATACTCGACCTCGCGGTCGTCTTCCGCAGCAACGCGATCGCGGTCGCGGAAATCTCGCTTGCTCTTAT
>NZ_SUEG01000311.1 GCF_005063415.1 Mesorhizobium sp. | reverse complement strand
GCAATCAAATGCGAACGAACCTAACGTGACGAGCTGAAGCGACATATCCCATCATATCATCTTTCCGAAGATTTCGGAATAATTCGGAATGGCTTTCAGGACCGGAAGTCGTCGAACGCCGATGATCCGGCCGTGATGCCCACGACGCACCACGACGCACTAGCAAGACGATGGGAGGAGTTCATGAGCAAGCGAATTCGTGTTGGGCTTGGCTGCGGCTTGGCGTTCTATGTAGCAGTTGGCGTTTCAGAAACCTTCGCGGCCAACATGCCGAGTGACCCCGACATCGACCTGGCCGAAGGCAGCAAAATCGAACCCGGCAACAATCCGCGAGACGATTTGGTTGGCGTAACAACTATCCGAATAATAGGTCCGGACCACGATCAGGAACTCGGGACGATAATGTATGACGTTCCGGATAACGGACTGGCACCCGCCCGTCGATGGGGTGGCCCGCGCTGAGTCGCGATATCGTGTCATCGATGGCTTTGGTGCCAGCGGTGCATGTCGCAGAGCCCATCGACACGCCGGCGCGGACGACGCTTTCAGTGGAGCCCATCTCGCCGCCTCTTCCGTCCGCCGTCGAGGCGGCACCAGTGGTCCCCTTATTGCCGCTGCTGTCGCTTGGCATTTAATTGTAAGAATGCGCCGGTTTCGTTCGGATTTCGCATTTTATTGTGAGAACCTTGGCGGCCGGATTCTCAAATTAACTGCATTTGAGAAGAGGCACTCGACCTGCGAGCTCGGGCTATCATGTTCTCTGTGGCGTCAGTGAACCGGACCCTGTTGTCACCCATCAACAGTATCAGCAGGACGGCGAAGCTGACCGGCTGCAGCGAAGCGCAGGTGAAGCGCGTCTGGGCTCGACATCAGAAGGAAAGCGGGAAGCAGGAAATGTTGTCGCAAAAGCTGAGTTCTGCGACGGTGCAAAAGTCAGTTGCAAAACCGTCGCTTTGATCGGGAGTTTTCGCGACAAGGGGAAGGCCGCGAGAGGTGGTTTTTCCGTAGCTTCCCTCGATCGGAACGAGAAAGAAGCGCCAGGAGCTGCCCTCACAAACCGACCATTAGATGAGATGTCGTGTTTCTTCACGAATGCTGCCCGTCAGCTTTCGTGATGATTGGGCTAGAAAGCCCCCACCTTTCATCCAGCGTAGCGCCGACCGCTTTGCCCCAGCGGACGTTCGGATACCTGCAAGAACCACTCTCCTTACGGAACTCGCCGTCACATTGAATCGGGCGGTGCGAAGAAGCAGTTCATATAGTCCTCACTTGGATGCAGGCAGATGTGAAAATCGTGATCACCAGACGGCAGCGTGTCTCCATACGGAATCTGAAACAAATGCTGTCGGGTCACCAGGTGGTGGTCGCCAGGAAGTAGTGTAACGGAAAAGCCCCTCGGTCCAATTTTGACCGATGCGCCCGGGATGCGCTCGCAATCGCCTCCCACTTCATTTCCCTTGCAGCAAGCCGGCGGATAAGGCCAGCCGCGCGCCGCATCATGTGCGCCCGCGCTTCCGCCCAATATCAACGCGTAAGCTGCTGCCAGTAGAGCCGTGGGTTTCGAAGCCATCAAGATTAGACCTGCTGCCCTTGGTCGTCAGCTGGCATGATCGGCGAAGACAACCCTGGTGTAACGAGAGGAAACCGATCAAATGCCGATATTCTCCCGATCTCCGATGATGCGCGAGCGGTCCGAGCCGTTCCGATAAGAGCAGGAGTTTGATATGCTCCTGATCAAGCATTCGACGTTCTGCACATGCAGAGAGATGCGGATGAATCCGCGCTCATCCAAGACAATCGTGGTGAACGGCATCACTCTCGATTTTGCCGCCGGGATTTTGCGCGACAGCCAAGGCAAGGATGTGGTCTTGCGCTCGCAAGCCTTCGCGGTGCTTGAATACCTCAGCAGGCATGCTGATCGCGTCGTCACAAAAGACGAGCTCATGCAAGCATGCGTCCAACGG
>NZ_SUEG01000310.1 GCF_005063415.1 Mesorhizobium sp. | reverse complement strand
TCCTTGCAGCGCTCGACTATGTCGGCGTCATCGGCGTCGAATTCTTTGTCCTTGCCGACGGTTCGCTGCTGGCCAACGAGATAGCGCCGCGCGTCCACAATTCCGGCCACTGGACGGAGGCCGCCTGCACCGTCTCGCAATTCGAGCAGCACATCCGCGCCGTCGCCGGCCTGCCGCTGGGAAATCCCGCCCGGCAGTTCGACTGCGTCATGGAAAACCTGATCGGCGACGATGTCCGGCGCGTTCCTGAGCTGCTCGCCGAGCCCGATCTGATGCTGCACCTCTATGGCAAGGCCGAGCCGCGGCCCGGCCGCAAGATGGGCCATTTTACGCGCGTGAGCCGCCGAAGTTAGAACGTACGCTTACTGGATGTCGCCGCTCTCGTCCTCGTCGGGGCTGGCGCAGCTTACATCGCCTTCCGGGCAGGTCGAATCGGCGGTGAGCTGCTTGGTGCGGTCGTCGGTCAGCCGTGTCAGGCATTCCGATACCAGCATCGGATAGATCGAGCCGCCTTCGCTGTTTGCGGCGGAATAGCTGCATTCCGCGTCGCGAAAGGCGATCCACGCGCGCTGCGCCGTCTGCAACAGCTTGCTGGCTTTTGCATCGCTTCCGCCGATGAGATCCTGGTAGGCCTTGTTCAATTTGGCGTCGGCGGATTTGTAGTCGGCGTCGGCGCAGATGTTCATCATCTGCTGCCTGTCGTCGTTGCGGTCGCATTCCTGCGCATGGGCAACAGAGCCTGCCGCGAGGACGACAAGACAGGCGGACACAAGAATTCGGCGCATGATGATCTCCAATTCGCAACCGCATCATTCCAGCCGGTTCAATCACGCACCGCAAGGCGCCAGCGGGGATATTTGATGATACGAAACGGTCCGTATCGTTTAGCCAACGCGCTTGCGGCAAGCACTTGCGGTTGACACGGGCAACGCTCCTCGTCTATGAGCCACGCACAGTTCAAAGGCGCGTCTGTGGGCGCGCCTTAATAATTCGGCCCGGGACCGGGCCCAGACCGACGGGCAAGACCATGAAGATCAAGAATTCGCTCAAGGCGTTGAAGGCGCGTCACCGCGACAACCAGCTGGTTCGTCGCAAGGGCCGCGTCTACATCATCAACAAGACCGCTCCGCGCTACAAGGCGCGCCAAGGTTGAGTTTTCGACCGGAGGCTGCGCGCCTCCGTTCGCATGATACGCCTCTCACGCTAAATTCAGTTTGACGATCCGGCGTCGGGGGCTAGATTCCCGCGATGCGGATTCTTTTTGCATTTTTCACGGCTTTCCTCGTTTCCGGCGCTGTCTCGCTGCCGGCTTGGGCTGAATATCCGACGGCAGCTCCGCCGACAGCACCTCCGGTCGTCAAGACGAAACAGGCGCGGCTCGATCAGCTGTTTACCGATCTCAAGCGCGAACGCAATGAAAAGGCGGCCGAGCGCATCGCCGGACGCATCGGCAGCGAGTGGTCCCAGTCGGGCAGCGCCTCGATCGACCTGATGATGCAATGGTCGCAAAAGGCGATCGAAAACCAGAAATTCGATGTTGCACTCGATTTCCTCGATCAAGTGGTGACTTTGCAGCCGACTTATGCGGAAGGCTGGAACCGGCGCGCCACTGTTCATTTCATGATGAAGAACTACGGGAAGTCGATGGCGGATATCGACCGCACCCTGCAGCTCGAACCACGCCATTTCGGCGCCCTTTCGGGCCTGGCTCAGATCATGGCCGAAACCGGCCACAAGCAGTCGGCACTCGAGGCCTGGCAGCGCGTTCTCGGCATCTACCCGATGATGCGCAGCGCCCAGGACCAGGTCGCCGCACTTTCCGAGGAGCTTGCCGGCGAAGGCATTTGAGACCAGTAAGGGAGTAGGGGAATAGGGAGTAAGGCAGTATGTGAGTGGTGTAAGTGGTGTAGATTGCACTGTGGAACACACTCTGGAACACATGCCCCTACTCCCCTACTCCCCTACTCCCCTACTC
>NZ_SUEG01000030.1:42012-48454 GCF_005063415.1 Mesorhizobium sp. | reverse complement strand
ATCCCGTGGGATGGGTGGGTTGGGGACTATTCCCGTATCCGTGACGAAATCGAGCGCTGCTACCCCCAACATTTCCGCGACTTCAACGAGCGTTTCCTGACGCCCGGCGGCTTCCACCGCGACATCAAGGCGAGCAAGCGAGTGTGGGAGACGCCGAACAAGAAGGCCAATTTCAAGCTGCCAAGTGGCCTTGAAACCGACCCTGACATCGATGTCGCCGGCCACGATGTGCTGACACTGATCACGGTGCGCTCCAATGACCAGTTCAACACGACCGTCTACGGCTACAACGACCGGCTGCGCGGCATCAGCGGCACACGCATGGTGCTGTTGATGAATGAAAAGGATATCCAGCGCCTCGGTTTGAGCGCGGGACAGGAGGTCGATCTCGAAGCCAATGCGCACGATGGTGTGGAGCGCCGCGTGCACGGGCTGCGCATCACGCCTTTCTCGGTGCCGGAGGGAAATTGCGCCGGTTATTATCCCGAGCTCAACCCGCTGGTTCCTTTGTGGCACAGAGCCGAGAAGGCTCATGTTCCGGCAGTCAAATCGGTACCGGTGCGGATATTGCCATAGGCGTTCGTTGTTCGCGGCAGGCACGCGCCACGCCGATATGACCTGGCACGACTTTCAAAATCGAGACCTCAGCAGGCCTGCGCGAGTTCATCCACGGCATTCAGGATCGCACTCTGGCTCGCCGGCTTCTGTACGATCCTGCAAGTGCGGAAACCTGCCGGAATTTCGCGTTCGCCATACCCGGAGAGAAAGGCGAACGGAACACCGCGCGTCCGCAACGCTTCCGCGATCGGATAGCTGGTCTCGTCGTTCAACTGGATATCCAGCAACGCCGCGTCGATGCCGCCTTCGCCAACGAGCCGGAGTGCTGCCGTCACCGACGAAACAGGCCCGACCACCTGATGGCCGGCTTTGCGCAGGTAAGCCGCCGCGTCGTCGGCGATCAGCCATTCGTCCTCGACGATCAGCACACGCATCTTTCCGGTCACGACGAGCCCTCGCGGGTCAGAGGGAATGCGATTTCCGCCTCCAAACCATTTGAGTGGAAACTTGTTTCAACCTTTCCGCCCAGCCTGTAACCGATTTCTCCGCGCAGGAGGGTTAGGCCGAAGCCGCTGTCGGTTGGCTCCTTGATGCGGGGGCCGCCCTTCTCGCGCCAGACGAGCCTGAAGGCTCCGTCCACCACCGACCATTTCACGACTATCCGGCCGGCAGGTTTCGACAGTGCGCCATATTTGGCGGCATTCGTCGCCAGTTCATGGATTGCCATGCCGAAGGAAAGCCCTTGTACCGGCTTGAGGCTCACCCGTTTGCCATGGAGTTCGAACCGTTCGGCCCCGAAGGGATCGAGTTCCTGGCGCAGCAGTTCCTCGACGGAAGCTTCGGTCCAGCTTTCTCGCGAGAGCAGACTGTAGGCTCGTGACATCGCCTGCAGCCGGCCGATCAGGGCGTCGGCGAACTCGTCTTTCGACGCCGAGTTTTCACGTGTCCGGTTGGTGATGCTGGCGACGACTGCCAGCATGTTCTTGACGCGATGGTTCAGCTCCGAGATCAGCACCTGCTGACGCTCTTCCGCCTGCGCCAGTGTCGTCACGTCGATCAGCGTCACGACGACGCCCTGGATGCCGCCGCTCTTGTCCCGATAAGGGTTGATGCGAACCAGGTGAAACCGGCCGTTGTCATCGCGCGCAAGATGATGGTTCAGGGTCTCTCCCGACTCGAACACAGCCTGGATGTGCCGCTTCAGCTCGGGGTAGTCGAGCTGGCTCGAAAGATCGGTCAGCGGCCGGCCGACATCGGATGGACGCAAGTTGAAGAAGGATGATGCGGCGGGAGTGAAAGTCCGCACCACAAGGTTGCGGTCGAGGAAGATGGTCGCGATTTCCGTGCTTTCGAACAGGTTTCTGAGATCGCTGTTAGCGCGGTCGAGTTCCTCTATCTTGCCGGTCAGCTCCGCGTTGATGGTGTTGAGCTCTTCGTTGAGCGACTGCATCTCCTCCTTCGATGCCTCAAGCTCCTCATTGGTCGACTGCGCCTCTTCATTGACCGAGACGAGTTCCTCGTTCGAAGACTTTACTTCCTCCAGCGCGGTTTCGTATTCCTCGATGGTCGACTGCAGCCGCTCGCGTGTGTCGCGCAACTCCCGTTCGAGATCGGACGCGCCGTCGGTGCCGCGGCTTTCGCGTGCCGGCTCGGAGCGTAGCTGGGCCTGTCCCACCGGATTGAACAGGACGAGGTAGAGGGGCTCGCCATTGCCGCGCCCGGTGTACGGTTCGACCGTCAGTGTAATGAACTGAAGCTGTCCCTCATCTTCCTCGACGGCTATGTTCTCCCGCACGACCGTGCGGCGCGTCGTGGCTGCTTCCCGCAACGCGGCGCGCAGCTCAAGTCTCAGCCCACGGCGGGCCAGGGTCACCAGCTGCCGACTCGGGGCGCCTTGCGGCGCTTCCAGATATTTGCCCGTCCGCGCCGAATAGTAGACGATGTCGCCATCGCCATTGACCAGCACGTGAGGCGGGGCGAACCGCTCCAGCACCTGAGCCTCGATCGCCTGGCGGAGCGAATGGCTGGCAGCATCGTTCTTCGAGCCACCGCGTCCGACCGGACGGAGATCCGTGCGGCCATTGCCGACAAGGACCGGCGGCCGGAGCGTGGCATGTTCCCGCGCCCGGAATATCCGGTGCTTCTTGTCGACCGTGGCAAACAGGTCGCCGTGCTGACCGACGCTTTCCGACGTGCCCAGGAACAGATAGCCGCCCGGCCTCAGCGCGTAATGGAAGATCGGGATGACCCGGTTCTGGATGTGCGGGCCGAAATAGATCAGCAGGTTGCGGCACGAAATCATGTCGATGCGCGAGAAGGGAGGATCGCGGATAACGCTGTGCGGTGAAAAAATGCACAGTTCGCGCACCTCTGTACCCAGCACATAGCTCTCGCCGTCGCTGTGGAAAAAGCGTTGCCTGCGCTGTGGCGATAGCCCGTGCAGCAGCGCTTCGGGATAACGCGCCGCACGCGCCACCGAGAGCGCCGGCTCGTCGATGTCGGTCGCGAATATCTGGACGCGCGGCGAAGCGGAAAGCTTGTCCATGCGCTCGCGCATCAGCATGCCGATCGAGAACACCTCCTCGCCGGTGGCGCAGCCGGGCACCCAGACACGCACCGCATCGGAGGCGTTCTTGCCCTCGAAAATCTGCGGTATGATCTTTTCCTCCAGCAATTTGAACGCTTCGGCGTCGCGAAAAAAGCTGGTGACATTGATGAGCAGGTCGCGAAACAGCTTCGCCACCTCGTCGGGATCCCTCTTCAGCCGTTCTATGTAGGTGGTGATCGACTGCAGCTGCGTGATCTGCATGCGCCGCTTTACGCGACGCAGGAACGTCTTGGTCTTGTAGCCGGAAAAATCGTGACCGGAATGGCTGCGCAAAATGGCGTAGATTTCGTCGCGGGCCCGATCTAGGTCGGCCTTGTGCTCGTCGTCCGCTTCGGCCAGTCCGCTCAGCACCTCGAAGCCGCGGGCAAACGCCTGAAGCTTTGCACCGATCTGATCGGCGGGCGCCGCTATGTCGATCAGGCCGCTCGAAATCGCACTCTGCGGCATGTCCGGGTTGCGGGGGCCGTACCCGTTGGACGCCTGGGCTATGGTCAGCCCGCCATGCTCCTTGATTGCCCTAGCGCCGAGCGTGCCGTCCGAATCGCCACCCGACAAGATAATGCCGACCGCATACTCGCCCTGGTCCTCGGCCAATGCACTGAAGAAGATGTCAATCGGCTTGCGCTCGCGGTTGAGCGTGTTCGGCCGGCGCAGTGAAAGCGCGCCCTTACGGATGGTGAGGACGACGTTTTGTGGCATCACATAGACCTGGTCCGGTTGGACCGCTACACCCTCTTCGGCCACGACGACCGGCATTTCGGTGTAACGTCGGATGACCTCGTGCAGCAGGCTCTCCCGTTCCGGGCTGAGATGCGTGACGATGACAAACGCCATGCCGGTGCCGTCGGTCAGTCCTTTGAACAGGCCCTCCATTGCAGGAATGCCACCGGCCGATGCACCGACGCCGACTATGGGAAATCTTCCATTCTGGGATGCCACGCCAAGCCCCTGGTAACCGCCGCGAACACGAAGCCGTCAAATCAGGCCTCAGACCCAAATCGCGCCTGAGACTAAGACCGGGCCGAGCCTCAGGCCAGCGAATAGTCTACCAACGGAACAAAGGACCGCCGGTGGGCATTAACATTTGACTTTGGAGGCGGTTCCAATGGCAAAACGACCACCTGAAATAAAGCGGGCTAGGCAAATCCTGTTGCCCTCGCCGGATCTGACCAAGTTTCCCGTATCTGAAAACATTCCGCCTCGCCTGCTCGCGCTCGCGGAACGATTGCAAGAGCTTCTGGCCAGCCACTTTGAACAAGTCTGCGCCGACGGCCGTAAAACCCGCAGGAAGAAGGAACAATGAGGTGCGCGACCTGCAAGGCTTGCATATCCTGATCGTCGAGGACGAATGGATGCTGGCGGGCGATCTTGCACGTTACTTCAGCAAGATGGGCGCCGTCGTGCTTGGCCCAGTGGCGACGGTCGAACAGGCATCGAAACATACGGACGAGGCGGAAGCTGCGATCCTGGACGTCAATCTCAACGGACGACGGGTATTCCCGATCGCCGACGAGTTGATGCGCCGTGGCGTGCCGTTCGTGTTTTTCAGCGGCGATGAAGACATCGTTATTCCTGAGCGCCTTCGGTATGCCAGCAGCCTCCGAAAATCCTCGGACACCCAGGCTGTCTTCGATGCTCTCTTCCCAGCCGAGACGTCGGCATCGAAAGGAGGTCGAGTGTCGGAGCCCTCGGACGACGTATTTTCGCTGCTGCCTAAGCTCAGGCTCGCCGCGCGTCTGCTGCTGGGAGATGTGGAGGCTTCCGACCGGCTGGTCGAGCGAACACTCGAACAGGCCATCGGCGAAATCGACAAGAGAAGATCGGGCTCCTCCACCGAGGACTGGCTCAACGGCATCATGCGAAACATCGTCAGGGCACGTGGAGCAAACCTGCTGCACTGACCGTGGCCGCTGCCGGCAACTAGACGATGTTAGCCTTTCCGGCTGCGCTCGACGAATTTGTTGAAGCGGCTGGTTTTTCCGCCGCTGGTCTCATCCTGGTAGAGGAAGGCCAGTTCGTTCTCATCGAATATCCTGAAGAACTCGTCCCACTCGACGGGCTCGAACGTCTCTTCAGGCTCGCCGAAATCGATGCGCAATATGCCGCCCTCGCCTTTGGTGCGCACCACCGCCGGCCGCCCGTCGCGGTCCTCGGCCCAACGGCGGATTTCGTCGTGATCGGTGGTCGTCTTCGATTCAGACATCGCAATCTCCCTTCGATTCCACCGCGAGATCCCCCGCGTTGCACAACCAGCAGATGCATCGCTGCCCGGCATGTGCGCGCGGTTGGTCGAACATGGCTCCTAACACCAAGCAGCCTTCGATGTTCCCACGCCTGCTTGAAACCTACCCCGGCGAGCCTCCTGAACTTTGTTGAAGCAAGGGAACAAACCTTTCGCCCGGAAGTTTGGGGCGGCAAAGCCATTCGTATGAGGAGTTGTCGTGAAACGTATACTGGTCACGGGAGGCTGCGGTTTTATCGGCCGCCACGTCGCCCAGGAACTCGTTGAACATGGCTATGGGGTTTCAATTCTCGATGCGCTGCTGGACCAGGTGCATGGCGGCGAGGCAATCAGCCTGCCGCCAGGCGCCAAGCTGATCAAAGGCGACGTTCGTGATCGCGACGCCATCGCAGAGGCGGTCGACGATGTCGACGCGATCATTCACCTGGCGGCTGAAGTGGGCGTCGGCCAGTCCATGTACGAGATCGCCCGCTATGTCGGCGCCAACGACCTCGGCACCGCCACGCTGCTGGAGGCGCTGATCAAACGGCCGATCGAACGGATCGTCGTTGCTTCTTCGATGAGCGTCTATGGCGAGGGTCTCTATGCCACGCCAGACGGCCGGCGCGTCGACAATGCAAGACGGCAGCCGGACGACATCCGCAGCGGCCAATGGAATCCCCTGTCGCCGGAAGGTGAAGTCCTGTCGCCGCTGCCCACCGACGAGCAGAAACCGGTCGACCTCGCCTCGATCTACGCACTGACAAAATTCGCCCAGGAACGCGCCGTACTGATCTTCGGCGAAGCCTATGGCGTCGACGCGGTGGCGCTGCGCCTGTTCAATGTCTTCGGCGCCGGACAGGCGCTCTCGAACCCGTATACCGGCGTCCTGGCGAACTTCGCCTCGCGCATCGCCAACGGCCAGCGGCCGCTGATTTTCGAAGACGGCGAACAGCAGCGCGATTTCGTGCATGTGCGCGACGTTGCCCGCGCCTTCCGGCTGGCGCTGGAACAGCCCCAGGCGCGCGGCCATGTCATCAATATCGGCAGCGGGC